>JANQFP010000043.1 GCA_028277795.1 Rhodospirillales bacterium | reverse complement strand
TGGCCGGGTCGGAGCCCGGCCATGACGTGTTGAGATTGAACGTTTTCGCTTGCATATCTACCATCGGGCGCTCTCGCGTCTAAACCGGACAGCAGTGGGTCGCGCCCGGGGGTGACGAGAGGCGAGCGCGGGCCCCACCGATCGTGACGGTCTCTAAAACGGCAGCTTCTCGTGGCCCAGGTCGGGGTCGCCGCAGTGACGGAGGATGAACGCCCGCGCGGCGTCGCGCAGGGTCACGGCGCGGCTCCATAGATCCCCGTCGGCGGGCGGGTCCATGGGCTCGCCGATGGTCACGGTGACGGGACCGCGACGGGGGAACCAGGACTGGTCGCGCAGGATGGCGCGGGTGCCGCGGATGGCGATGGGGACCACCGGCGCGTCCGCCTCGACAGCGGCGACGAAGGCGCCCATGTGGAAGGGCAGCAGCCCCGGCATCCGCTGCAAGGTGCCTTCGGCGAAGAACAGGACCGTGCGGCCGGCGCGGACCGCGTCCACCAGCCGGCGGGCGTCCTCGACGCCCTTCTCCTTGTCGAAGCGTTCGACGAACTCGCAGCCCACGCCTTCGAGGGGAATGCGGGACATCCACGATGCCGCCAGTTCCGCCTTGGCGACAAAGGCCACCGGGCGGTCCAGGGCGGCGATCAGCATGAAGGCGTCCAGATAGCTGGCGTGGTTGGACACGATGACGCAGCCCCGGCCGGCCGGGGGCCGGTTCTCGGCGCCCCGCACCGTCAGCGGCATGCGGGCCAGGCGGGTGAACACCCGGGTGCCGGCATGGGCGACGGCCCACCGCCGCGACAGCCCCGGCACCACCGCCGATCCGGTCCACAGGGTGACGATCGTGCCCACCGCTATCGTCCACGCATACGTGGCGTAGAGAAAGCCGCCGGTGGCGTTCAGCGCCCGACGCGCCGCCGGGCCGATGCCAGCCAGGCGCAGGCGGGCCACCTGCCACCAGACGGCGCGCCGCGGCCGGCCGATGTCGCCGCGCTCGTAGATCTCGCGGCTGGAGGCGCGGCGGATCTTGCCGCTCGACGTCTTGGGCACCGTGTTGGGCGGGGCCAGCGCCACGATGTCGGGCGGCGCCCCCACCAGGTCGGTGGCCACCGCGTTGATCTCGGCCCGGAGCGCCGCCTGGGCGTCGGCGTCGGTGCGCCGGGTCTCGGCCAGCACCACCAGCCGTTCGGTGCCCGTGTCGGGATCGGGGCTGGCGAACACCGCCACGGCGCCGCCCCGCACATCGGCGACGGCGCCCACCGCCTCCTCCAGCTCCGCCGGATAGATGTTGCGGCCGGCGCGGATGATGATGTCCTTGGTGCGCCCGGTGACGATCACGTCGCCGTCGGCGATGTAGGCCCGGTCGCCCGAGTCCAGCCAGGTGCCGTCGAACAGCCGCCGCGTCGCCTCGACGTTGCGGTAATACCCGCTGGTGGCCGACGGGCCCAGGAATTGCAGCCGGCCCTCGGTGCGGTCGGGCACCTCGCGGCTGGCGCCGTCGACGATGCGGATCTGATGGCCCGGCAGCGGCCGGCCGCAGGCGACGAAGGTGAGGGGGCGGGGGTCGGACTCGGGTGCCGGGACGGCCCGGCCGCCGGTCATGAACCGCTCCCGGTCGATGTGGTCGAGGATCGGCCCCCGGTCCGGCGGCGGCAGGGCCAGCCCCACCGAGTTCTCGGCCAGGCCGTACATGGGCATCATGGCCTGGCGCCGGAAGCCGTAGGCGGCGAAGCGCGCGCAGAAGCGCTCCACGGTCTCCGGGCTCACCGGCTCGGCGCCGTTGCCGGCCATGCGCCAGGCGCTCAGGTCGAGGCCCGTCAGGTCCTTGTCGTCGACGCGCCGCAGGCACAGCTCGTAGGCGAAGTTGGGCGCCGCCGACAGGGTGCCGCGGTAGCGGTGCAGCGCATGCAGCCAGCGCCGCGGCCGGGCCAGGAATTTGAGCGGCGACATGATGACCAGGGGGATCGCGTAATAGAGGCTGCCCAGCCAGGCGCCGATCAGCCCCATGTCGTGGTAGAGCGGCAGCCAGCTCACGAACACGTCGTCGGACGATGCCTCCAGCACCGTGCCCAGGGCGCGGATGTTGGCCAGCAGGTTGGCGTGGGTGAGCATCACGCCCTTGGGATCGCCCGTGCTGCCCGAGGTGTACTGCAGGAACGCCAGGTCGCCTGCGGCCGGCCGGGGCAGGGCCACGGCCTCGCCGGTGACGGCCAGCTCGTCGGGCGTGACCACGTGGTCGAGGGTCTCCACCAGGGCCGTGAGGTGGCGGGCGAACGGCTTGGCCTCGGCCACGGTGACCATGACCCGGGCGCGGCAGTTGGCGAGGATGGCGGCGTGGCGGCGCAGATGCTCCTCGATCTGGGCCGGGCGCCCCGGCGGGTAGATGGGCACCGGCACGCCGCCGGCCAGCAGGACGCCGAAAAAGGTCAGGAAGTACTCGCGGCTGGTCGGCAGCATGAGGACCACCGAACCGCCCGGGCCCAGGTCCCGCGCCCGCAGGCCGGCGGCGATCCCCTGCGCCCCCCGGTGCAGGTCGGCGAAGGACAGGGTCTCGCCGTCGCCCTCGTCCTCGTAGAAGCGGACATGGGGCCGGTCGGGGTGGGCGCGCACGTGCCGGTCCAGCACCTCAACCAGGGTCTCCGCGGTGGTGGGCTCGCCCTCCGTTCCGGCGACGGCGATGGCGGCCACGTCCAGCGATCGGGCCGTGCCCGCCCCGCCGCTGGCGCGCAGCACCGCCCGCAGCAGGTCCCGGGGGGTCTCGGCCTGGGCGAACACGTCGTCGGCCAGGGTCACGTCGAAGGCCCGCTCCAGGCGGGCCAGCAGCTCGACCCGGCCCAGGCTGTCGAAGCCCAGGTCCCTGTCCAGCGCACTGTCCAGGGTCACCGGGCCCATGGCTTGGCCGGGGTGCAGCTCGGCGGCCACGTCCCCCACCGTCCGCATAAGCTCGGCGGCGGTCGCTTCGGGGTCCGCGTTCCCGGGGCGCGGCGACGGGGTGGCCGACACGGTGCCTCCCTCCTTGCACGGTAAGCCGGCTCCAGTATACCCGCGGCCCGGTCCGGCGGCGAGCGGAGCCGGCCGGCGACCGGGATTCCGGCTGCGAAAACGGGGCGTTAACTATAATACAGTTAAGTTAGTATTTTGCTTTTCTAATCAACCGGTTCCGAACCACCAACTCTTCTTGAAAAAGAGTCGCAACCGTACTATTTTTGATCCCGTCGCCGGCGCAAGACCGGCGCGACGGGGCGGGGGACGCGCATCGGGGACGGAGAGGACCCATGGCCAGGACCGCATCGGGCGACGCCGCCCCCGCCGGGCGCAAGCGCGCGCCGCGCCGCAAGACCGCCACCAAGCCCGCCGCCACGCCCGAGGAGCTTCTCGGCTACTACCGGGACATGCTGCTCATCCGCCGCTTCGAGGAGAAGGCGGGTCAGCTCTACGGCATGGGCCTGATCGGCGGCTTCTGTCATCTCTACATCGGCCAGGAGGCGGTGGTAGTCGGCGTGCAGACGGTGGCCGGGCCCAACGACACCGTGGTCACCAGCTACCGCGATCATGGCCACATGCTGGCCTGCGGAATGGATGCCAAGGGGGTGATGGCCGAGCTGACCGGCCGCCGCGGCGGCTATTCCCTGGGCAAGGGCGGCTCCATGCATATGTTCAGCCGCGAGAAGAATTTCTTCGGCGGCCACGGCATCGTCGCCGCCCAGGTGCCCATCGGCACCGGGCTGGCTTTCGCCCACAAGTACCGCGGCGACGGCGGCGTCTGCTTCGCCTATTTCGGCGACGGCGCCGTCAACCAGGGGCAGGTCTACGAGTCCTTCAACATGGCCAGCCTGTGGAAGCTGCCGGTGATCTACGTCATCGAGAACAACCGCTACGGCATGGGCACGTCCATCGAGCGCGCCTCGGCGACCACCGAGTTCTATCGCCGCGGCGACGCCTACGCCATTCCCGGCATGCAGGTGAACGGCATGGAGGTGCTCGAGGTCAAGGCGGCGGCCGAGAAGGCGGTGGCCCACGCCCGCGCCGGCAAGGGCCCCTACGTGCTGGAGATGAAGACCTACCGCTACCGGGGCCACTCCATGTCCGACCCCGCCAAGTACCGGACCAAGGAAGAGGTCAGCAAGGTGCGCAAGGAGAGCGATCCCATCGACAACCTGCGCGACCTCCTGATCGCCGGCGGCATGGCCGACGAGGCGGCGTTGAAGGAACTGGACCGGGAGGTCAAGGCCATCGTCACCGAGTCCGCCGAGTTCGCCCAGCAGAGCCCCGAGCCCGAGCCCGAGGAGCTCTACACCGACGTCCTGTTGGAGGGCTGAGCCATGCCCGTCCAGATCCTGATGCCGGCCATGTCGCCGACCATGACCGAGGGCAAGGTGGCCCGCTGGCTGAAGAAGGAAGGCGACCCCGTGGCCAGCGGCGACGTGCTGGCCGAGATCGAGACCGACAAGGCGACCCTGGAGCTGGAGGCGGTGGACGAGGGCGTGCTGGCCAGGATCCTGGTCGCCGAGGGCACCGAGGGGGTGCCCGTCAACGCCCCCATCGCCATCGTCCTGGCCGAGGGCGAGGACCCGTCGGCGGTGGACCAGATGGCCGCTGCCGCCGCGGCGCCCGCTCCCGCCCCGGCCGCCGCCGAGGCGGCCCCCGCCAACCCCGCTCCGGCTGCGGCTGCGGCGGCGCCGGCTCCCGCTCCGGCGGCCGACGAGCCCGACATGGGCCGCACCGTGCCCATGACCGTGCGCGAGGCCCTGCGCGACGCCATG
Source organism: Rhodospirillales bacterium (assembly GCA_028277795.1). Taxonomy (GTDB): domain Bacteria; phylum Pseudomonadota; class Alphaproteobacteria; order Rhodospirillales; family JANQFP01; genus JANQFP01. The sequence goes on along the minus strand of JANQFP010000043.1, from coordinate 16,415 downwards.
GCCGAGGAGATGAGGCGCGACGAGGGCGTCTTCCTGATGGGCGAGGAAGTGGCCCAGTACCAGGGTGCCTACAAGGTGAGCCAGGGCCTGCTCGACGAGTTCGGGCCCGGCCGGGTGCTCGACACCCCCATCACCGAGCACGGCTTCGCCGGCCTCGGGGTCGGCGCCGCCTTCGCCGGCCTCCGTCCCATCGTCGAGTTCATGACCTTCAACTTCTCCATGCAGGCCATCGACCACATCATCAACTCGGCGGCCAAGACCCTGTACATGTCCGGCGGGCAGATGGGCTGCCCCATCGTCTTCCGCGGCCCCAACGGCGCGGCGGCGCGGGTCGCCGCCCAGCACTCCCAGTGCTACGCCTCGTGGTACGCCCACATCCCCGGGCTCAAGCTGGTGGCGCCGTTCTCCGGCTCCGACGCCAAGGGCCTGCTCAAGGCCGCCATCCGCGACCCCAACCCGGTGATCGTGCTGGAGAACGAGATCCTGTACGGCCACACCTTCGAGGTGCCGGAAAGCGCCGACTACGTGCTGCCCATCGGCCGCGCCAAGATCGAGCGGGCCGGCGGCGACGTCACCATCACCGCCTTTTCGCGCATGGTCCAGGTGGCCCTGGAAAGCGCCGAGCTGTTGGCCCGCGACGGCATCGAGGCGGAGGTCATCAACCTGCGCAGCCTGCGGCCCCTGGATGCCGACACCATCGTCGCCTCGGTGCGCAAGACCAACCGCATCGTCAACGTCGAGGAGGGCTGGCCGGTGGCCGGCATCGGCTCCGAGATCGCCGCCATCGTCATGGAGCAGGCCTTCGACCATCTGGACGCCCCGGTGGCCCGGGTGGCCGGCGTCGACGTGCCCATGCCCTATGCCGCCAACCTGGAGCGCATGGCCCTGCCCCAGCCCGACGGGGTGGCCGAGGCGGCGCGGGCGGTCTGCTACCGCTGACGGTGGCGCCCCGAGACCGACAGCCTTTGACGTGCGGGAGTAAGCCATGCCGATCCAGGTCCTGATGCCCGCCCTGTCCCCGACCATGACCGAGGGCAACCTCGCCAAGTGGCACAAGGCGGAGGGGGACGCGGTGTCCAGCGGCGACGTGCTGTGCGAGATCGAGACCGACAAGGCGACCATGGAGGTGGAGGCCACCGACGAGGGCGTGCTGGGCAAGATCCTGGTGCCCGAAGGAACGGCGGCCGTGCCGGTCAACCAGGTCATCGCCCTGATCCTGGAAGAGGGCGAGGACGCGGCCTCCCTGGACGCCGTGGTCGCCGCCATGCCGCCGCCCGCCGCCGCCCCGGCCCCGGCTCCCGAGGCGGCTCCGGCATCCGCGCCAACACCGGCCGCCGCGCCCGCCCCGGCTCCCGCGGCTCCCGCGGCGAGTGCGGCCCCGGCCCCGTCCCCCCGACCGGCGGGCGAGCGCATCTTCGCCAGCCCCCTGGCCCGGCGCCTGGCCGCCGAGGCCGGGCTCGACCTGGCCGCGGTGGCGGGCAGCGGACCCCACGGGCGCATCGTCAAGCGGGACGTGGAGGCGGCCGTGGCCGCCGGGGTCGCCGCGCCCGCCCCGGCCGCCGCGGCGCCGGCGCCTGCCGCCGCCCCGCCGCCGGTGGCGCCCGAGGGGGCGGCCCCGTACACCGAGGTCCCCCACAGCACCATGCGCAAGGTCATCGCCGAGCGGCTGACCTACTCCAAGCAGGCGATCCCGCACTACTACCTGACCGTCGAGTGCGCCCTGGACACCCTGCTGGAGCTGCGCGGGACCCTCAACGACAAGGCCGGCGACGACGGCGTGCGGCTGTCGGTCAACGACTTCATCGTCCGCGCCGTGGCCCTGGCCCTGGCCAAGGTGCCGGCGGTCAACGCCAGTTGGGGCGACGACGCCATGCAAATTTACGAGCGGGTCGATGTGTGCGTCGCCGTGGCCACCCCCAACGGCCTGGTCACGCCGGTCGTCCGCGACGCCGCCCGCAAGGGCCTGGCCGCCATCTCGACCGAGGTCAAGGAGCTGGGGGCGCGCGCCCGCGACGGCAAGCTGATGCCCGAGGAGTACCAGGGCGGCGGCTTCACCGTCTCCAACCTGGGCATGTTCGGCATCCACGAGTTCGCCGCCATCATCAACCCGCCACAGGCCGGGCTGCTGGCCGTGGGCGCCGCCGAGAAGCGTCCGGTGGTCAAGGACGGCGCCCTGGCGGTGGCGACCATGATGACGTGTACGCTGTCGGCCGACCACCGGGCGGTGGACGGCGCCGTCGGCGCCCAGTTCCTGCAGGCCTTCAAGGGCCTGATCGAGGATCCGCTCACCATGCTTCTGTAAGGGACTAGGGGAGGCCCGCCATGGCCGAAACCTCCTTCGATATGGTCGTCGTCGGCGGCGGCCCGGGCGGCTACGTGGCCGCCATCCGCGCCGCCCAGCTCGGCCTCAAGACGGCCCTGGTGGAGCGCGAGCACCTGGGCGGCATCTGCCTCAACTGGGGCTGCATCCCCACCAAGGCCCTGCTGCGCTCGGCCGAGGTGTTCGAGCACATGAAGCACGCCGGCGATTTCGGCCTCACCGCCAAGGACATCGGCTTCGACCTGGGCAAGGTGGTGCAGCGCTCCCGCGCCGTCGCCAAGCAGCTCAACACCGGCGTCGGGTTCCTGCTCAAGAAGAACAAGGTCACCGTGTTCGACGGCCACGGCCGCCTGACCGGCAAGGGCGGGCTGCACGTGTCCGCGAACGGCAAGGGCATCGCCGACCTCACGGCCAAGCACATCGTGCTCGCCACCGGGGCGCGGGCCCGGTCCCTGCCCGGCCTGGAGCCCGACGGCAAGCTGGTGTGGACCTACAAGGAGGCCATGGTCCCGGACGTCATGCCCAAGTCTCTGCTGGTCATCGGCTCGGGCGCCATCGGCATCGAGTTCGCGAGCTTCTTCAACAGCCTGGGGTCCGACGTGACGGTGGTCGAGGTGCTGCCGCGGGTGCTGCCGGTGGAGGACGAGGAGATCTCCGCCTTCGCCCACAAGGCCTTCGAGAAGCAGGGCATGACCATCCACACCGGAGCCACGGTCAAGAGCCTGAAGAAGGCCGCCGACTCGGTCACCGCCACCGTGGAGAAGGACGGCAAGACCTTCGAGCTGACCGTGGACCGGGTCATTTCGGCGGTCGGCATCGTCGGCAACGTCGAGGACATCGGCCTCGAGGACACGGCTATCACGGTGGACAAGACCCACGTGGTCACCGACGAGTGGAGCCGCACCGGCGAGCCCGGGGTCTACGCCATCGGCGACCTCACCGCCGCGCCCTGGCTCGCCCACAAGGCGAGCCACGAAGGGGTCATCTGCGTGGAGCGCATCGCCGGGGTCCCCGGTGTCCATCCGCTGGACAAGGCCCTCGTCCCCGGCTGCACCTATTGCCGGCCCCAGGTGGCGAGCGTCGGCCTGACCGAGCGGGCGGCCCAGGAGCGGGGCCACGAGGTGAAGGTCGGCCGCTTCCCGTTCATCGGCAACGGCAAGGCGATTGCGTTGGGCGAGCCCGAGGGCCTGATCAAGACCGTGTTCGACGCCAGGACCGGCGAGCTGCTGGGCGCCCACATGGTCGGCGCCGAGGTCACCGAGCTGATCCAGGGTTACGGCATCGCCAAGACCCTGGAGACCACCGAGGCCGAGCTGATGCACGCCGTGTTCCCCCACCCGACCCTGAGCGAGATGATGCACGAGTCCGTCCTCGACGCCTTCGGCCGGGTGATCCACGTCTGATCGGACAGGCCGGTGGCGGCGGACGCGTTCCCGCTCGATGGACCGAACCGGCTCAAGCGCTGCCGCCACGGGGTCATGCTCTACAACCCCAACGACCTGTTCGTCGGGCGGTCGCTGGACCTTTACGGCGAGTACTCGGAAGGGGAGGTCGACCTGTTCCGCCAGGTGGTCCGGCCGGGGCAGGTGGTGCTGGACGTGGGCGCCAACATCGGCCCCCACACCGTCTTTCTCGCCCGGGCGGTCGGCGCCCAGGGCCATGTCGTCGCCTTCGAGCCGCAACGGCTGGCGTTCCAGGCGCTGTGCGCCAACGTCGCCCTCAATGGCCTGACCAACGTGACCTGCCGCGACGTGGTCGTCGGGGCCGAGCGGGCCGCCGTCCGCGTGCCGGTCCTCGACCCGGCGGCGGTGCAGAACTTCGGCGGCCTGTCCCTGACCGGGACCGACGAGGGCGAGGTGGTGGAGCAGATCGCGCTGGATCAGTTGGCGCTCGCCCGCTGCGACTTCATCAAGATCGACGTGGAGGGTATGGAAGGGCAGGTGATCGCCGGGGCCGCGGACACCCTTCGCCGGCTCCGTCCCTTGCTCTACGTGGAGAACGACCGCAAGGAGCAATCGGACGCGCTGGTCCGCCGCCTCGACGCCCTCGGCTACCGCATGTACTGGCACCCGCCGCCGCTGTTCAATCCCGACAATTACGCCGGCAACCCGGACAACGTGTTCGGCGATACCGTATCGCTCAATATCCTGTGCTTGCCCCGGGAGAGCGACATGGAGGTGACGGGCATGCCCCGCGTCGGCGTGCGGTCGAGCCCGGAAGGACACGACGGCCCATCATGACCGACGAAAAACGTCATTCGCCCATCACCGTGCGCCCCGCCGTCGCTGCGGACAGGGACGCGTGGCTCGCCTTGTGGACCGGGTATTGCGATTTCTATCGCACGAAGGTGCCCGATGAGGTGACCGAGTCCACATGGTCGCGCCTCCTCGATCCGGCCTGGCCCATGGGCTGTGTGGTCGCCTGTGCCGACGGCGGCGCCGTGATCGGCATGGCCAACTACGTGCTTCATCCCAATACCTGGAGCGCCCGCACCCTGTGCTATCTGGAGGACCTGTTCGTGGCGCCCGAGTGGCGGGGCCGGGGCGCCGCCACGGCGCTCATCCGGGCCCTGGAGGCCATGGGCCGCGACCGGGGATGGCTGCGGGTCTACTGGATGACGCGCACGGACAACGGGACGGCGCGCGCCGTTTACGATAGGATCGCGCCGGTCACCGACTGGGTGCGCTACGACCTGAACCTGCCGACCGGGGAGCCACCGGAATGAGCATGAACGACGACCACCTGCGCCAGGCCGTCCGCGAGGCCTACGGGTCCATCGCCGGAGGCGCCGCCAACACGGGATGCTGCACGCCCGCCGTGGCCTGCTGCGGCCCGGCCCCGCAGCCCGAGGCCGGGGACTTCTCGAGCCGCTTCGGCTACTCCCCCGAGGAGCTGTCGGCCGTCCCCGAGGGCAGCGACCTGGGCCTGGGCTGCGGCAATCCGTCGGCCATCGCCGCCATGGCGCCGGGCGAGGTCGTGGTGGACCTGGGCAGCGGCGCCGGTTTCGACTGCTTCCTGGCGGCCCGGCAAGTGGGGCCGTCGGGCCGGGTCATCGGTGTCGACATGACACCGGAGATGCTGGCCCGCGCCCGCGACAATGCCGACAAGGGCGGCTACGGCAACGTGGAGTTCCGCCTGGGCGAGATCGAGAGCCTGCCCGTCGCCGACGCCACCGCCGACGTGGTCATCTCCAACTGCGTCATCAACCTCTCCCCCGACAAGCCGGCGGTGCTGCGCGAAGCCTTCCGGGTGCTGCGCCCCGGCGGCCGGCTCGCCGTGTCCGACGTGGTGGCCATCGCCGCCATGCCCGACGGCATCGCCGGCGACCCGGAGCTGCTGTGCGGCTGCGTCGCCGGCGCCGCCCCGGTGGCCGACCTCACGCGCTGGTTGGAGGCGGCCGGGTTCACCGGCATCCGTATCCGAGTCAGGGACGAGAGCCGGGACGTGATCCGCGACTGGGCGCCGGGGCGGGGCGTCGAGCGCTACGTGGCGTCGGCTACCATCGAGGCCTTCAAGCCCGCCGCGGCTTGATCGCTGTCCCGGCCGCGGCCATATCGAAACCATGACGAAAACCAGCTCCCTCCGCCATCCCGAGAAGGCGCACAAGCCGGCCAACCAGTCGCCGCGCAAGCCCCCGTGGATCCGGGTCAAGGCGCCCACATCGCGCACCTTCGGCGAGACACGGCAGATCGTGCGCGACCACGGCCTGCACACCGTGTGCGAGGAGGCCGCCTGCCCCAACATCGGCGAGTGCTGGTCGCGCCGCCACGCCACGGTGATGATCCTGGGCGACGTGTGCACCCGGGCCTGCGCCTTCTGCAACGTGGCCACCGGCCGCCCCGACGCCGTCAACCCCCACGAGCCCGAGAACGTGGGCCGCATGGCCGCCGAAATGGGCCTCAAGCACATGGTCATCACATCCGTGGACCGGGACGACCTGGATGACGGCGGGGCCGACCAGTTCGTGCACTGCATCGAACGGGTGCGGGCCCTGTCGCCGGCGACCACGGTGGAGGTCCTGGTGCCGGACTTCCGCGGCAAGGACGGGGCCCTGGAGGCGGTGGTCGCCGCCGCCCCGGACGTGTTCAATCACAACCTGGAGACCGTGCCGCGGCTGTACCCGGCGATCCGTCCCGGCGCCCGCTACGACCACTCGGTGGGCCTGCTCGGCCGGGCCAAGGCGCTGGACCCCGGCGCCTTCACCAAGTCGGGCATCATGGTGGGGTTGGGCGAGGACCGTTCGGAGGTGCTGCAGGTGATGGACGACCTGCGCTCGGCCGGGGTCGATTTCCTGACCATCGGCCAATACCTGCAGCCGACTCCGAAGCACGCCGGCGTGGCGCGGTTCGTCACCCCCGACGAGTTCGATGACTACCGGCGGCTGGCCCTGGCCCGCGGGTTCCTCATGGTGGCGTCGTCGCCGCTTACCCGGTCGTCCTACCATGCCGACCGGGATTTCGATGAATTGCGCCGGGCGCGTCAGGTCAGGTTGGCGGAGCCGCAGGCGGCGCTATAATCCGCGCCATGCCGACCCATGCGGAAAAGCGCGTCCTTCCGTTCACCTGCGAGCAGCTCTTCGACCTGGTCTCCGACGTCGAACGCTACCCGGAATTCCTGCCGTGGTGCGCGGGCACGCGGGTGATCAGCCGCGACGGCGACGAAATGGTCGCCGACATGGTCATTGGCTACAAGGCGTTCCGCGAGCGCTTCACGTCCCATGTCCACATGGACCGGCCGAACCGTCTGGACGTGACCTACTCCAACGGCCCGTTCCACTACCTCAATAACCACTGGGTGTTCGAGCCCTTCGGCGACGACCAGTGCGTGATCGACTTCTACGTGGACTTCGAGTTCCGCTCCAAGTTCCTGCGCAAGGCGATCGGGGTGGTCTTCAACGAGGCCGCCCAGCGGATGGTCAACGCCTTCGAGAAGCGCGCCCGCCAACTCTACCGGACGCCTTCGTGACCACCCCGGAGGACCCGACGTCCCCTGCCGCGGCCGCCGATGACGCGGCCCCGCGTCTGCGCGGCAGCGACGTGGCCTGGATGTTCGCCGTGCTCATCGTCGGCGGCATCACCCTCCTGGTGCTGGCGCTCGGCGTCGTCACCCTGGCCGGCGGCGATGCCCGCGATCTCACCGCCCGACCCCTGGCGCTGGTCGCCGCGACGCTGGTGGTGCAGACCGCGTTGATGGCCGGCGGCGTCGGCCTAGTGGCGGTGCGCATCCGCGGTCTGCCGTGGGCGGCCGTGGGGGTGCGCGGCTTCCGGCGCCACTGGCTGGTGACGGCGCCGGTGGTGGCCTTGGCTCTGGTCGTCGTGGTCGACTTTGTCGACCGCCTGGCGGGCACGCCCATCCGCGAGACCGAGATCCAGATGCTGGCCCCGGCCGGCTTCTCATGGGGGGCGCTGGTCCTGATGGTGGCGGTGGGCGGCATCGCCGCCCCCATCGGCGAGGAGATGCTGTTCCGCGGCGCCCTGTACACCTGGCTGCGGAACAAGTGGGGGGTGTGGCCGGCGGTGGTCGGCAGCTCCGTGGTCTTCGGCGCCTTTCACCTGAACCCCTACTGGGCGGCGGTGACCGCCGCCGTCGGCCTGGCCCTGGCGTGGGTCTACGAAAAGAGCGGATCCGTGTGGCCGGCGGTCATCGTGCACGGGGTCTACAACTCGGTGGGCATCACGCTCATCTATTTGACCGAGTTGTGAACCGGGACGCTCCGGACCCCGCTCAGCACGAGGGCCAGGGCGGCGGCTACCGTCGCTTGGCGCACGGCCGCGCGGTCGCCGGGGAAGACGTGGCGCTCGTCGGCCGGATCGCACCGGCGGCCGGCCACGGCCATGTGCACCAGGCCCACCGGCTTGTCGGCGCTGCCGCCGGTCGGGCCGGCGATGCCGGTGACGGCCACCGCCAGGTCGGCCGGCGACCGGGCGAGGGCGCCGTCGGCCATGGCCCGGGCGGCCTCCCGGCTCACCGCCCCGTGGGCCTCGAGCAGGTCCGCCGGGACGCCCAGCATGTCGGTCTTGGCGGGATTGGTGTAGGTGACGAAACCCCGCTCCACCACGTCCGACGAGCCGGCGATGGCGGTCAGGCATCCGGCGATCAGGCCGCCGGTGCACGACTCGGCCACCGCCAGGCGCAGGCCGCGGGCCCGGCTTTCGGCGAGCACCGTCTCGGCGAGCCGCAGCAGGTCGTCGGAAAAGGTCATCGCAGCCCCAGAGCCATCGCCACCCCGTACAGCGCGGCCCCAGCGTAGCCGGCGGCCAGCACGTCGTCCAACATGATGCCGAGGCCGCCGCCCACCTCCCGGTCGGCCCACGAGACCGGCCACGGCTTGACGATGTCGGCGAGGCGGAACAGGGCGAAGCCGATGGCGTAGAGCAGCGGATCGGCGGGCACCGCCAGCAGCGTCAGCCACTGGCCCGCCACCTCGTCGATGACCACGGGACCGGGGTCGTCGCGGTCCATGGCCGCCGCGGCGGCCCCGGCGCACCACACCCCGACGGCAAACACCGCAATAGCGGCCACGGCCAAGCCGGGCCAGCCCAGGGTGACGTGGATCACCCAGGCGATCGGCAGGGCGGCCAGGGAGCCCCACGTCCCCGGCATCCACGGCAGCAGGCCGACGCCGAACCAGGTGGCCAGCAGCACGGCCGGATCGCGGAGCCGCCATCCGCCGCCGCTCATCGGCGCCCGCCCTCCCGTTGCCGGTCCGGCCGCCGCGGTCGGGGGTGCGGCGGGGCCGATTCCGGCCGCATTGGGGTCTTGCGCCCCAACGGCTTAATGGATACGGTCGGGCCGGGCCCCGGGGAACGGGAACCCCGGGGGCCAGCCGGGGATCGGCCAGCGAAGGACGAGCGGTGCAACGCCGGCTCGCGTCTCGGTGACCGGCCCGACCGTGTCGGGGGGAGCGGTTCCGCGCGAGCGCCAGACGAGGAGACGGGATGACGGCCCATCCTTTCCGCAGCGGACCGCGCGAACGCCTGCGCCGTCTCGTCGCCCGACTGTACCCGGAACGTCAGATCGTGTTGCGCGTCGATGGGCGACTGTCCTTCATCCGGCTGTCGCCGCGCAAGCAGATGGCCGCGACCCTGGTGGTTCTGGCGGCCGGCGCGTGGACGGCCTACGCGTCCGTCGGCTACGTGTTCCACGACGCCATCGTCGCCAGCAAAGACCGGCAGATCGAAGGCATCCGCCTGGCCTACCGCAGCCTTCTCGGCGAGATGGGCGAATACCAGAAGCGGTTCGCCGCCATCAGCCAGGACCTGGTCAAGAACCACGGCCTGATGCTGTCGCTGGTCGAAGAGAACGCCGCCCTCCAGCAGAGCCTCAAGGACGCCGAGAACAAGCTCACCGACACCCGCGCCGAGCGGAAGCGGGTGGCCGCGGCGCGGGCGCGCCTGAAGCATCAGTTGGGCGAGGTCGAGGGCAAGATGCGCTCGCTGGCCAACCGCAACTTCTCGCTCAAGGACGACCTCCAGGTGGTGGAGGCGGACCTGGAGCGGGCCATGAACGAGCGCAACGAGGCGGTCAGCGAGGGACAGCGCATGCGCCAGCGCATCGTCCGGCTGGAGGCGCGGCTGGCCGACCTGCAGAAGCGGGAGCGGGAGACGGTCCATCGCCTCACCGACCAGGCGGTCGCCCACATCGAGAACGTCGAGAAGGTCATCGCCATGACCGGCCTCAACGCCGACGCGCTGATCACCGCCGCCACCGGCCGGGAGATCGGCCGGGGCGGCCCCTTCGTCGCCGCCAAGGAGGGCCGCCCCGCCGGCGGCCACCTGATGGCCGAGCTGTCGACCCTGGACTCCCGGCTCGACCACTGGCAGGCCCTGCAGGACGTGATGCGCCGCCTGCCCCTGGCGGCGCCCCTCGACGGCTACTACGTCACCAGCAGCTTCGGCAAGCGGCGCGACCCCATCAACAAGAAGTGGGCCATGCACTACGGGCTCGACCTGGGCTCCACCAAGAAGGCCTCCGTCTACGTGACCGCGCCCGGCCGGGTCACCTTCGCCGGCTGGAAGGGCAAGTACGGCCGCATGGTCGAGGTCGACCACGGCGCCGGCGTCAAGACCCGCTACGGGCATCTGCGGAAGTTCACCGTAAAGAAGGGGCAGGCCGTCAAGTTCCGTGATAAGATCGGCGTCCTGGGGAATTCGGGCCGCAGCACCGGCGAGCATCTGCACTACGAGATCCAGTTCAAGGGCAAGCCGCGGAACCCGATGAAGTTCATTCGAGCCGGCCATTATGTTTTCAAGGAGTAACAAGGGCTCGGCCAACCGGAACGCCGCCGGCTCGGCGGCCAGGCCGAAGCCGGCCCCGCCGTCCATCATCGGTCCCGACCTGCGCGTGGTCGGCGACCTGGCCTCCGACGGCGAGATCCAGATCGACGGCACCATCGACGGCGACATCCGCACCAAGGCCCTGCTGGTCGGCGAGACCGCCACCGTGCGCGGCGAGATCGTCGCCGAGTCGGTGCGCGTGCACGGCATGGTGAACGGCCAGATCAAGGCCCAGGCGGTGAGCCTGGCGCGCACCGCCCGGGTGATCGGCGACATCCTGCACGAGGACCTGTCCATCGAGACCGGGGCCTTCCTGGAGGGCCACTGCAAGCGCATCAGCGAGCGCCAGGACACGGCGGCCGAAGGCCCCATCAACCTGGTGGTCACCGATGACCAGCCGGCGGACGCGGCCGACGACCCCGACGCCGATCCCAAGACCGCCGTGACCGGCCACGCAGGCTAGCGCCATCTCCGTCTCACAGCGTTGCCATCAGGGCATCGATGGCGTGCACGGCTTCGGGCTCGCCCAGGTTGGGGGCGTGGCCCACACCCGGCACCGTGGCCCGCTCCATGTGCGGCATGCGGCGGGCCATCTCGTCGAAGGTCTCCTCGCTGAGGATGTCCGAGTGCACGCCGCGCACCGTCAGCACCGGCACCCGCCGCAGGGCCATGAACAAGGGCCACAGGTCGGGCAGCGGCTTGCCCTGGGTGGCGATAAGGGGCTTGACCAGGGCCGGGTCGAAGTCGAAGCACACGCCGCCGGCCGGGTCCTCCCGGTAGCTGACGCGGGCCATGGTGAGCCATTGCTCGTCGGTCTCCGCCGGCAGGCCCGGGAAGTAGGTGCGCATGCGCTCCGCCGCCGCCTCGAAGCTGGGCAGGGTGCGCGCGTCGCGCAGGTAGTCGATGATGGGCCGGATGCCGTCGGCCTCGATGACCGGGCCCACGTCGTTGAGGACGGCGCCGGCCACCGCCCCCGGCATGGCCACCGCCATGCCCATGGCCAGCAGGCCGCCCAACGAGGTGCCGATGATCACCACCCGGTGGACCCCGGTGGCGGCCAGCAGGTGGCGCAGGTCGCCCAGATAGGTGGGCGGCTCGTAGCGCCGCCAGTCGGGGTCGTACTGGGACCGGCCGCGGCCGCGGTAGTCGGGGCACAGCACCCGATGGCCGGCCGCCGACAGGCGCCGGGCCAGGCCGTGGAAGTCCTTGCTGTTGCGGGTCAGCCCGCCCAGGCAGAGGGCGGCCGTGCGGGTCGCCCCGGGCCCGTCGTAGTCGCGGTAATACAGCGACAGCCCGTCCTGACACAGGTAGGTCCGTTCGCGGAAGCCGCCCTCGTCGGTGGTCGGGCGCATCACACGCCGAGCAGCGCCGGCAGGTCGGCCAGGCTCGTGATCTCGAACTCGGGCGTTCCCGGCAGCCGCTCCGCCTTCTGGCCGTAGCGGTTGACCCAGACGACGCGGAACCCGAAATGGGCGGCGCCGGCCGCGTCCCAGGCGTTGGACGACATGAAGCAGATGCGCTCCGGCGGCAGGATCAGCGTGTCCACGGCCAACTGGTAGACCGACGGATGGGGCTTGTAGATGCGCAGGGGGTCCACCGAGATGACCGCGTCCAGCAGGTCCTCCAGCTCGGCGCTCTTCACCGCCGCCGTCAGCATGGTGACGGAGGCATTGGACAGCACCGCCGTCTTGACGCCGGCCCCGGTCAGGGTGGCCAGGGTGTCCCGCACCTCGGGGAAGGTGTCGAGGCGCAGGTACAGCTCCATCAGCCGGGTGCGCAGGGCGGCGTCGTCCAGGTCCAGGGTCTCCATGGCGTAGTCTAGGGCCTGGCCGGTGACGTGCCAGAAGTCGGCGAACTCGCCCATCAGGCTGCGCAGCCAGGTGTATTCGAGCTGCTTGGTGCGCCACACCGCGGCCAGGGGCTGCACCTGATCGCCGAGGGCGTCCTGGCAGCGGACGGCGGCGGCGGCGACGTCGAACAGGGTGCCGTAGGCGTCGAACACGCAGGCGCCGATGTCGTCCTTCAACCGAGTCGCCGGCATGGCTCACCACCAGGGGGTTGGATGAGGATCGCCCCAGGAAAACAACGGGATCAATGAGTTGTTCGCAGGGCCAGTCTGTCGCAGCCGCCGGCCCCCGTCAAGGAGACCGCGGCCCGCTGCGGTCACGGATGGAGCTCCGCCTCCAGGGTCATGGCCATCTCCGGCTCGGTCAGCCGCAGGCGGTACACCTGCCGGCCCTCGATCACCCGTTGCACGTAGTTGCGGGTCTCCTCGAAGGGGATGGACTCGATCCAGTCGATGGTGTCGACGGCGGCGTCCCGGGGGTCGCCGAAGGTGCGGATCCACCGCTTCACCCGGGCCGGCCCCGCGTTGTAGGCGGCCAGCGCCAGCGCGTCGGAGCCGGCGAACGTGGCCTTGAGGTCGTCGAGGTAGGCGCGGCCCAGGGTCAGGTTGTAGGCGGGGTCCGACAGCAGCCGCCGGGACGAGTAGGGCAGGCGCAGCCGCTGCGCCGTCTTGCGCGCCGTGCGCGGCATGAGCTGCAGCAGCCCGCGGGCGCCGGCGGGGCTGACGGCGGACGCGTAGAAACCGCTTTCCTGACGGATCATGGCCAGCAGCAGCGGCCCCTCGTCCGCCTCCGTCCCGCCGCCGGTCAGGGTCACCATCGGGGACACGGGATAGCCGGAGCGGATCAGGCCGCCGCCGTTGCGCCGTGCCTGGCGGGCGATGTGGATGGCCAGGTCGGGCCGCCTGGCGGTGCGGGCGAGGGCGGCGGTCAGCGCCTGCCAGGACAGCGAGTCCCGCGCCTCGGCCAGGCGCAGGACGAACGGCCGCAGCCGGTCCTCGGCCCCGACGGTGGCCAGGATGCGGATGGCGCGGACCAGCTCGTGGCCTTCGAAGGCGGCCTTCTCGGCGGCATCGACCAGGGGCGGCGGCGGCAGGTGCAGCCGCACCGGCGGGTGCAGGCGGCGGGCCGCCAGTTGCCCGTAGTAGGTGGTGACGTGCACCGCCGCCCGGGCGTACCAGGGCCGCGCCTGGTCGTCGTCGCCCGTGGTTTCGTTGGCGCGGCCCGCCCAGTAGGCGGCGCGGGCCCGGCTGACCGGCGTCCGCACCCGGTCGAACATGGTGGCGAAGTGCTCCCCGGCCCGGCGCGGCTCGTCGAGGAAGGTGAGGGCAATCCAGCCGGCCAGCCATTCCGCCTCGGCATGGTCCGGCCCGGAGTCGAGGCCGTGCTCGGCGGCCAGCCGGTAGGCTTCGGAGACATGGCCGTCGGCCAGCGCCCGGCGGGCCAGGATGGCGCGCTCGTCCCACCACAGGCGGGGCCGCACCAGGTCGTCGGGCGGATCGGCCAGCAGCTCCCGGGCCGACAGGTCCTTGCCCTTGCGCCGGCGCCAGCGCAGGCGCTCGTAGACCAGGCCCGGGTGGTCGCGCAGGGACTCGGGCACGGCGGCGATGGCGCGGTCCACGTTGCCCTCCATGCGCCGCAGCATGATGCGCGCCAGGCCGAGGGCGCGGACCGGCTCCTTCACCTTCCACAGCATGCGCCGCGCCGGCCAGTAGCGGCCCTCCCAGGCCAGGCGGTCGAGGCGCGCCACGTGGTCGTCGCGGGTGAGGTGGCGGCGGAAGCGCTTGTAGAACCGGCGCTCCTGGCGCTTGCCGAAGTTGCCCGCCACCCACGCGCGGCGGACGACGCGGCGCGCCCGCTCGCGGTCGCCGGCGGCGACGGCGGCACCGGCCAGGCGCTCCCAGCCGTCGCCGGTCAGGGGCTCGCGGTCGGCGAACCAGGCCAGCACGTCGGCGGCCGGCAGGCCGGCCGTCATCGCCTCCTCGGCCCGGCGCCGCAGGTCCCTCTGGCCCGGCCAGTGGGGGTTCTCGTTCCTGAACGCGTCGATGTCGGCGAAGCTGGCCTTGGTGCCGGGGCGGGTGAGGTCGAACCAGTCGATGAGCTTGGCGGCCACCGGGTCGGTGACGCCCTTGGCCCGGCGCCGCGCCGCCGTCCACTTGTCGGCCTTGATGGCCTTGAAGGTGGCCTCGACGGCCTTGCGCTGGCCGGGTTCCAGCACGGCGGCGGGGGCCGGCGTCGCGGCATCCAGCGCGACAACGGCGATCCCCAGGGCAACGATCGCCAAGCGCCCACGCGGCATCATGGCCGGCTCCCGCTGTCCGGGCCGTTGACCGGCCCTGGTGGACGGCTGCCGAGACCTCCCGGCGCCTTCGACTGTACGGAGCCCGGCGCCCGATCACAAGGACGCGCATCACACCCCCGCCTCACAAGGCCGCGAGGCGGCGGCTTGGCGTTCGGCCCGGAGACCATGGCTGATGCGGGAAATGCGGGCTAAACTCGGTGCGGGACAGCAGGAGGGGAGGACAGCATGGTTCGCCAACTGGCCAAGACCATGGCGTCGGCGGCCCTCGCCGCCGGGCTGGCGGCGGCGCCGGCGGCGGCCGACGGCCTCAAGATCGGCGCCCTGATGCCGATGACCGGCGGGTTGCAGACCTACGGCGAGGCGTGCCTCAACGGCGTCCGCCTGGCCATCGACGAGATCAACCGGGCCGGCGGCGTGCTCGGGGCGCCGGTGACCCTGGCCGTCGGCGACACCCAGACCAAGCCCCAGGCCGGCGTCGATGCCGCCCACAAGCTGGTCGGCCTGGAGAAGGTCCAGGCCATCGTCGGCGCCCTGGCCAGCGGGGTCACCGCGCCGGTGGCCCAGAGCGTCAGCCGCGGCGCCGGCATCCCGCAGGTGTCCAGCGCCTCCACCTCGCCCGTGCTGACCGGCCTCGACGACGGCGACATGCTGTTCCGCACGGTGCCGTCGGATGCCTTCCAGGGCATCGCCCTCGCCCAGGTGGCCATGGAGAAGGGGGTCGGCGACGTGGCCGTGGTCTACAACAACAACGACTACGGCCAGGGCCTGGCCGACTCCTTCGGCGCCGCCTTCGCCGCCCTGGGGGGCACGGTGCGCCGGTCGGTGGCCTTCGAGGAGGGGCAGGCGTCGTTCCGCGGCGAGCTGCAGAGCGCCGCCCGCGGCGGCGCCCCGGCCCTGGTCCTCATCGCCTACCCGGAGGACGGCATCCCCATCCTGCGCCAGGCCCTGGAGGGAGGCTATTTCAGCCGCTTCGTGTTCACCGACGGCATGAAGGCGCCGGCGGTCATCGAGACCATCGGGGCGGCGCACCTGGAGGGCACCTTCGGCACCGCGCCCGAGGCCCTGGCCGACAGCGACGCGGCGGCCCGCTTCCGCGCCGCCTACCAGCGCCTGTTCGGGGCCGTGCCGCCGACGCCGTTCATCGACACCACCTACGACGCCACCATGCTGCTGGCGCTGGCGGCCGAGAAGGCCCGGGCCGCCGAGCCGGCGGCCATCCACGGCGCCCTCCGCGCCGTCGCCAACCCGCCCGGCCAGCCGGTGCTGCCCGGCGACTTCGCCCGCGCCAAGGAGCTGCTCGCCGCCGGCCGCGACATCGACTACGTGGGCGCCGCCGGCTCCCAGAACCTCGACGCCGCCGGCGACGTCTCGGGCACCTTCGCCCACTGGGAGATCCGCGGCGGCCAGATCGTCACCGTGAAGGTGTTCGAGCCCGAGTAGGGCCGCGCCTGACGAGGAACCGGAGTCGAAGCGGGAATTCAACGCGGAGTTCGCCGAGAGGACGCAGAGGTCGCAGAGGAAGAGGAATGCGCCGCAAAGCGGCGCGGAAATCCTCCCCTGCGCCCTCCGCGTGCCCTCGGCGACCTTGTATGTCTTGGTGGGTGTGAAGGGATTTCCGTGCGAAGGAAGGATGCCGGCCCTCGACGTTGAGGGCCGGTGGCGGGCGGGAGACC
>JANQFP010000013.1 GCA_028277795.1 Rhodospirillales bacterium | reverse complement strand
CGGCCATCGGCCAAGACCGACAAGCTCCCGAAGGCGCTCGGCGGCATCACCCTGGTGCGGCCGCAGCTGACCGAAGGCGCCGCGGCCTCCAGCGGCTATTCGCCGCCGGGCGAGACCATTGCCAGCGAGATCGGCGACGGCCTGACCGCACTGGCGTCGATCTCGCCCATCAACGATCCGAACCTGACCACCCGCCGGCAGCTGCCGCTGTCGCAGCGGCCCTACTACCGGGTGCTGGTCAAGGGTGAGCAGCTCAGGCCGAAGGCGGGCCGGGCGGACGATTTCTCCTGGCCGCGGAGCTGAGGCGGCGAAGACGACGTCCCGAGCGCGCGGGGCGCGCAGTATGGAGTACGGAGCGAGTCATGTGTGGCCCGCCTTGTTCAGGCCGAGACGGCGCCCGCCGCGGCGAGCGGACGGCCCAGCTGCTGGCCGCGTCACTGGCGCCGCTGGTGCTGGCCGGATGCTTCTCCGACGCGCCGGACCGGGAACGACAGGCCGAGGCCGACCGTGCCCCGCTGGTGATCCCGACCACCGCCGAGCAGGTCAACCGGGACCGCAAGGCGGCCCGGCTCTCCCGCCCGCAGCGCCGGACGCCGCCTGCGGCAGCTCCTGACGGCGGCGTCACCGCCGCGGTCGGCCGACGCCTGCCGGCGGACCATGGCAGGCGCGTCGCCCTGGCCCACTTCTACGCCGCCCTGGACGGGCTGGCGGCGGGCACGCGGCGCGAGCCGGTGACCATCCTGCATCTCGGCGACAGCCACATCGCCGCCGACCGGTTCAGCGGCGACCTGCGCGCGCTGCTACAGGCGCGTTTCGGGGATGCGGGCCGCGGCCTGATGATGCCCGGCTTTCCGTACCCCTACTATCGCGCGCGCGGGGTGCGCTTCTCCAAGGGCGCCGGCTGGAAGGCCGCCAGCAGCCTCACGCGCGGGCCGGGTCCCTACGGCTTGACCGGCGTCCGGCTCTCCAGCGCAAGGAAGGGGGCCTGGCTGCGGCTCGACAGCAACGACGGCGCGTTCGAATGGGCCGAGGTCACGTTCCTCACCGGGCCGCGCCGCGGCACGGCGCGGCTCTCGGTCGGCGGCGCGACCAAGTCCGTCGCCACGCGCGCGCCGCGGGAAGGCGCCAGGACCGTCCGGCTGCAGTACAAGGGAACCAGGCTCACCGTGCGTGCCGCGGGCGACGGCGCCGTGACCGTGCTCTCCTGGGCCGTCGGTCACGAGCGGCCCGGCATCCGCTACGTCAATCTCGGCATTCCGAGCGCCACTGCCGACATCACAAGGCGCTGGGACGACGATCTGATCGCCGCCGACCTGAAGCGGCTGGCGCCCGATCTGGTCATCCTCGGCTACGGCACCAACGAGGGCTTCAACGACGGCCTCGATATCGCCGCCTACGAG
>JANQFP010000009.1 GCA_028277795.1 Rhodospirillales bacterium | reverse complement strand
GACGCGGCACCGGGTTACGAGGGTTCTGATTCGTTCACCTTCCGGGTGACGGACGGGCGTGGCCTGGCGAGCGTGGCCGAGGTGTCGGTGACGGTGGGGCCGATCGACACCGATCCCGGGCCGGAGTTCCAGGTCAACACGCACGTCACCAATCACCAGTCCGGGCCGTCGGTGGCGGCCCTGTCCGGCGGCGGGTTCGTGGTGGCCTGGTATTCCCTTGACCAGGACGGCAGCAACTATGGGGTCTACGGCCAGCGGTACGATGATGCGGGGACGGCAGTCGGCGGCGAGTTCCAGGTCAACACCTACACGACGAACAATCAGCTTATGCCCGCCGTTGCCGCTCTGTCCGGCGGCGGGTTCGTGGTCACCTGGGAGTCGGTCGGCCAGGACGGCAGCAACTATGGGGTCTACGGCCAGCGGTACGACGCCGACGGCTCCGCGGCGGGGAGCGAGTTCCGGGTCACCACCTATACGACCAGTCATCAGAGCGCCCCTTCGGTGGCGGCGCTGTCCGACGGCGGGTTCGTGGTGACTTGGCATTCCGATGGCCAGGACGGGGACGACTTCGGGATCTACGGCCAGCGTTACAATGGAACCGGCTCCGTGGTCGGCGGCGAGTTCCGGGTCAACACGAACACCGCGGGCAACCAGCAGTCCGCCGAGGTGGTCGGGCTTTCTGACGGCGGGTTCGTGGTGACCTGGGCATCGGACCATACCGCCGACGGCCTTAACGATGTGTATGGCCAGCTCTATGACACGGCCGGCGACGCCATCGGCGGCGAGTTCCGGGTTAACACGGAGACCGCCGACGTTCAGTCCGCACCTTCGGTGACGGCGCTGGCGGACGGCGGGTTCGTGGCGGTTTGGAAGTCGCGGCCAGATGGGGACGGCTTCGGGGTCTACGGCCAGCGGTACGATGGCGCTGGCTCCGTGGTCGGCGACGAGTTCCAGGTCAACACGCACACCGCAGGCAACCAAGGGCCCGCCAAAGTGGTCGGGCTTTCTGACGGCGGGTTCGTGGTGACCTGGGTTTCGGGCGGCCAGGACCCCGATGGTTCGTCGGGTGTGTACGGTCAGCGCTTTGACGCCACGGGCGCCGCCGTGGGCGGTGAGTTCCAAGTGCACACGTACACGGACGACAGTCAGGCCGCCCTCGCCCTTGCCGCATTGCCCGACGGGGGGTTTGTTGCTTCCTGGGGTTCTGATGGCCCTGATGGCGACCTTTGGGGTGTGTTCGGCCGCATCTTCCCTGCGGCCTCCGTATCGGGCACGGCGGGCCACGACGTGCTGATTGGCGGCGCCGGCCCGGAGAGCCTGAGCGGGCTTGCCGGCGACGACCTGCTGGGCGGCGGCGGAGGCGGCGACACGCTGTCCGGTGGCTCGGGCGACGATCTCCTGATCGGCGGTGCCGGCGACGACGTGCTGGACGGCGGCGCGGGACAGGACGCGGCTGAGTTCGGCGGTACGTTTGCCGACTACGACGTTCTGTACGACCCCGGGTCGGACACGTTCACGGTGACGGACACCGATCCGGCGGCCTATGGCGACGACGGTTCGGACACGGTGTCTTTGGTTGAGGAGCTTCGGTTCTCCGACGTGACGGTGACGACGGAGGATCCGCCTTCGGCGTACGAGAGCGCGGTTCTGGTTCCGGTGGACGGCACGGCGTCGTGGAAGCTGACGGCGGACGGCGGCGAGGGCGGCCTGATTTTCAGCATCGAAGGCCTGCCGATAAGCCCGGCCGGAGACTACCCGGCCGCGGAGGGCTGGTACGAGGCGGGCAACGGCTATGTGCGCATTGTCGACCCGACGACGGGGACCTACGAGTACGACGCGGCACCGGGTTACGAGGGTTCT
>JANQFP010000008.1 GCA_028277795.1 Rhodospirillales bacterium | reverse complement strand
GTCCCGCCGACAGGGTGCGTCGAGCCGCTTGCCCGATGTGTCCGCATCGCGCGGCGTGGCTCTCCTGCCCTGTCGGCGGGACAGCGCCGCGCAGACCATGGTGGATGTGAGAAATGCGGGCTAGCGGTCGGCCCACGGGGGCATGGGGTGGATGAGGCGGGACTTGGCCGCCTCGGGAGGCCACACCGCCTTGTAGCGGCCGCCCTGGATCTGCAGCAGCACCATGGACTTGGCCACGTTCTTGCCGGTCTCGTCGAAGCGGATGGGGCCGAAGAAGGTGCGCAGGTCGGTGCTCGCCAGGGCGTCGCGCAGCCGCTCGGGGTCGCGGGTGCCGGCGCGCTCGAAGGCGTCGACCAGGGTGAACACGGCGGCGGCGCCCTGGGCCCCCGGGTAGGGCGGCGTGTAGCCGTACTCCAGCTCGAACTCCACCTCGAAGTCCAGGGACGAGCCGAACCAGCGGTCGGCGTAGGACGAGAAGGCGTTCCATTGCGAGGAGCACAGGAGGTAGTCGGAGATGCGGCCCAGGTTCTCGATCTGGGCGCCGTCGCAGTGGGTCAGCGCCACCATGGGCACGTCCACCCGCAGGTCGGCCAACTGGCGGGCCAGCAGGCCGGCGCCGGTGGCGCGGGCGGACAGGGTCAGCAGGTCGGGCTTGGTCTCGCGCACCCGGCGCAGCACGTCGCCCAGGTCTTCGACCGGATTGGGCAGGGTCTCGTCGAGCACCACGGTCATGCCCCAGCGCTGGGCCTTGTCGACCACTCCCTGGCGGATGTCGCGGGTGAAGCCGTCGTCCTGGAAGGCCAGGGCCACCTTGAGGTCGCGGGGGTCGCGGCCGGTCTTGACCGCCTGCCGGGCCGCCAAGTCCACGGCCACGCCCAGGTACTTGTCGGCCGTCGACAGGATGCCGAAGGAGTACCGACGCCCGGCCAGGTAGACCCGGAGGGAGGCGCCGCCGGCCTGAACCAGGGGCACCCCGTAGGCCTCGGCCACCTTGGCCACGGCAATGACCATGGAGCTGGTGGACGGTCCCAGTAGTACGCTCACGCGGTCGCGCTCGATCAGGTCGGCGGCCATGCGGGCGGCGTGGGACGAGCTGGACTCGTCGTCCCGGTAGATCAGCTCCAGCCGGTAGGCCCGGTTGCCCACGCGGACGCCGCCGAGCTGGTTGGCCCGCTTGACCCCCAGGTCGTAACCCCGCTTGAGGTGATTGGCGATCACCGCCCGCGGCCCGCTCATGGACACCACGGCCCCGACGCGGATGACGTCGTCGGCGGCCCGGACTTCCGCCGTCACCGTCCACAGCGCCGCCGCCAGAATCAGCACAGTCAGGCGACGGAAAAGGCGGGGACGGGAAACGGGCGTCGGGCGCATGAGGCCCCCCTTCAGTTGCGGGCCGGAATCACCTCGGCGAACTTTAACAGGTTGATGGGGGGATACAGCCCCAGAGTTTTGGCCACGTCCATGTTGATGATCAGCGAAAAGCGCGACGGGCTGGCGATGGGCAGATCCCGTGGCGACACCTTGTCAACCAGGATGCGCACCGCCTGATGGGCGGTGAACTGGCCCACCATGTAGTAGCGGTTGACCACCCCGAGCAGAGCGCTCGCCCGGCGCACCGGGTTCTCGCCGGCGGCGAACACCGGGACGCCGTGGCGCACGGCCTCGCCGGTGAGCACGTCGCGGTTGACGTTGAGGAAGGAATCGGGGCCCTGGTACAGCCACTGGGCCCCCGCCGCCGCCACCTCCGCCACCAGGCCGGGAAGGGCCTCCGCATCGGGCTTGCCCTCGGCATCCACCGGCACCGGCCGGGCCAGCAGCTCGAACCCCTCGCTGTCGGCGAGGCGCTCGAGCCGGGTCACGTTGAGCACGGAGTTCTTCTCCAGGGGATTGTAGATGACGGCCAGCCGGTCGAAGGGGCGGTAGGAGCGGGCCACCTTGAGCTGTGTGGCCTCGGAGACCAGGTAGCTGGTGCCCGCCACGTTGCGCCCGGAGGAGGTGAAGTCGGGCACCACCTTGGCGCCCACCGGCTGCGAGACGATCATGAACACCGACGGGATGTCGGTGATGTGCTTGGCCGGGTCGGTGCCGTCGTGGGTGCCGAGCATGCCCAGAGTCACCGACGTCCCCCAGGTGACCACCAGATCCACGTCCAGGGCCTTGGCCTCGGCGACGAACAGGGGCAGCTTGCTCTTGTCGCGGCCGGCGTCGCGGAAGATGACCTCGATGGGGATTCCCTCGGCGGTGAAATAGTCCTTGAAACCCTGGCAGGCATCCTCCCAGCCCCGCCACGCCACCAGATAGACGCGATAGGGATCGGCGGCGCGGGCGTCCGTCGCCGCCACGGTCGCCAGGAGCGCGGCGAGCAGCGCCGCGGCAAGCAGCGCCCGCCGTCTCATCCAGCCGGCCTCGTCGCCGGCCGCGGCGGGGCGGAGCCGGCGATCAGGAAGTAGAGGGTGAACACGACCGTGGAGCCGAGGACGATGGCCCCCAGCCCGGCCATGGCCTCGGCGAAGCCGAACAGCCCGGCCAGGGCCGCGGTGACGAAGGGGCCGGCGACGCTGCCGATGCGCTCGAGGATGCGGAACACGCCCAGCACCATGGTCTGTCCCAGGATGCGGACCTCGCGCTCGCAGACCACCGGCACCATGGCCAGCAATGGCGCCGTGCTGAGGGAGTGCCCGAGTCCGAGGGCCGCGATGCCGCCGATGACGGCCGCGGTGTCGTGCCACAACAGCACCACCAGGGCGCCGCCGCCGGCCAGCACGCCGCCGGCGGTGACCAGCGGGGCGCGCACCCGGAAGCGGTCGGCCAGCCGGGCGCACAGGGGATTGCCGAATACCATGATGGCGAAATAGACCATCATGCCGCGGCCGATATCCGACTGGCTGTTGCCCAACTCGTGCAGGAACAGGGGAGTCAGGTAGAACAGGAAGCCGGTCAGGATGAGCTTCGCCGGCACCGCCCCGAACAGCATCATCACCGCGAAGCGGGGGTTGCGGAGCAGAATCAGGACCTCGCGGGTGGTCACCTTGGGCTGCTCCGCCTCCGGCCCCGATTCCCGGCGGCGGAACACCTGATGGACGAACGCCGCGGCCACCAGGGCCAGGGCCGCCGACAGGAAGAAGGTGGCGCGGAAGCCCAGCCGCTCGGCCAGCACCCCGCCGATGGAGGTGCCGCAGATGGCCGCCACCATGATGGCGCCGACGAACACGGCCATGCCGCGGGCCCGGTTCTCGGCCGTGGTGATGGCGACGATGTAGCCCTGGCAGGCCATGGTCGCCATGGCGTAGCCGACGGCGGTGAGGACGCGCCACGCCATGAGGTCGTAGAGATTGAAGGCCAGCGCGGTGCCCAGGAAGCCGACCACGGCCAGCCCCGCGCCCCACAGGAACACCGGGCGGTTGCCGTAGCGGTCCGTCCAGGCGCCGGCAAACGGCGTGCCGATGGCGACGAACAGCATGAACAGCGCGATGGGCAGCCCGATCACCGCCTCCGGGGTCAGGTAGGGCACCGGCGCGAACAGGTCGCGCACGTAGATGGGGAAGAACGACCGCGACAGCTCCTCGGCGAACACGAAGATGAACAGGGGCGTGCGCACGTCGACCAGGGTGCTCTCCCGGTATACCGCCGGCTTCGGCGCGTCGGCGAAGGCGAAGCGGTCGTGGAGCTGACGCAGGGCCGCCACCATGCGCCGGCGCGCCGTGCGCAGCTCGTCGCCCGTGGCCTGCCGGTAGGCATCGGCGCGGCGGACCATGCCGCGGTAGAGGTCGTGCACCAGGCCGACCGCGTCGTTGAAGGCGGCGATGAACTGTCCGACCTCGTCCTTGGAGCGGCTTTCCATGGCGTGGCGGAAGTCGCCGTTCTCCACCCGGGTCATCAGCTTGGTCACCGTCTCGATAGGCCCGGAGATGTTGAAGGTGATGAGGAACAGCAAGAGCTCGAAGGTGACCAGCAGCGACACCAGGAGCACAATCAGGATGTCGAGGACGATGTCCTCCAGGGTCTTCTGCACGAACTTCTGGTCGACGCCCACGTGGAGGGTGCCGACGGCGCCGGCACGTGCCGTGATGGGCACGGCAGTGTCGTAGAAGACGTCGACCCGCACCGACCGCCCGTCCGCCGCCGCACCGCCCGCGGCCACAGCCCGGAAGTGGGCGAGGACGCCGTCGACGGCGGCGCCGGCGTGGTACAGCACCGCGCCCTCGCCGTCGCACACCGCCAGGTAGCGGATCTCCGGGTGGCCCTCCATGCCGGCGGCGAGGAAGGGCCCCATGCCCTTCAGGGCGTTCGGAGGAACGCCGTAGTCGACGGCGCGCACGATGTCGGCGGCCAGGGACTCGCCGACGGCGGCGGCCTTGCGGTCCATCTCCGGCACCAGGTCGTGCTCGAACTGGCTGAGGGAGTAGAGCGAGATGGCGGTCAGGGCGACCAGCAGCAGGACAATGGCCAGTCCAAACAGCCGCGCCCGGATGCGGCCGATGAGGGAGGAGCGGTGCGTTGCCTCCGCCATGGTCGTCAGCCTTCCCTCTCGGCGTTGTGCATTTCTTCGTCGGCCTCGAGGAGATGCTCGATGACCGCATGGGTCTTGCGCTGGAAGCGGACGAAACGGGCCTCTTCCTCGGTGGCGGCGTTGGCCTCGGTCAGCGGCGGCTCCTCCTCGGAGAACAGCTGCTGCAGGGAGTGGGTCATGCGGGCGAAGCTGGCGCTGATGGGACGGAAGAAATAGAACACGCCGGCGAAGGCGGCACCGGCCACGACGGCGAAAACGACGGCCCCGGCGGCGCTCAGCCGGCGGAACATGGCGGCCACCTTGTCCTGCTCGTAGGCCTTGGCGTAGCGCAGCGCGACGCCGGCCACCAGCTTGTCGAAGCTGTTGACCACGCTCACGCCGACCACGAAGGCGTCGGCATCGACGGCGTGCCACACCCCGTCCTCGCTTCTGTCGAGGGCGTGCATCCAGTGGTCGGGGACGGAGCGGCCGACGCCCGCGCGCTCGGTGTCGAACACCGCCGCCCCCTTGCCGGCGGAGACCCGGAACACGGCGAGGGAGCGGATCTGCTCGTGCTTGCCGCGCAGGCGGTCGATGACGTCCTGGATGTTCTCCGTCTCCTCCAGGGCCATGCCCAGGTTGACGCTGCTTTCGATGGTGTGCTTGAGGTCGAGCGCGACGACGACGAAGCGGGAGCGCACCAGGTCCGACAGGGTCGCCTGATATTTCGAGTAATTGAGGAAGGTGGTCACGACGACGGCGAACAGCACGATGATGACCATGGTCACCGTGATCTTGGTGGTCAGTTTCATGCCCGCCGCGCGCCGTCCGCCAGCCGCCGTCCCGTCACCGGCAAGCATTAACCGAGGCCGCGGCGCTTGACCAGCGTTACCGCGGGCTCCCTCAGCGCTCCAGGGTGCGCACCTCCTCCGACGTGAGCTGCAGGCGGACGGCGGCCAGCCGCCCCATGTTGCGCAACAGGCGGATGGCGATGTCGGGATGGTCCGCGGCCAGGCGGTCGAAGTCGTCACGGGTGATGGCGTAGCACACCACCTCCTCGTCGGCCTCCACGGTGGCGGTGCGCGGGATGCCGGCCAGCAGCGCCATCTCGCCGAAGATGACCCCGGGGCCGAAGCCGGCCAGGCGGGTGGTCCGGCCGCCGGCCACCAGGCCGGCGCGCACGCTGACCGTGCCGGCACTGAGAAAATACATGTCGTCGCTGGTGTCGCCGGCGGTGAAGATGCGCTCGCCGTGGCGGAAGGTGTGGCGGGTGAGCAGGGACTCCAGCACCCGGATGTGCTCCTCGGTCATGCCGCTCAGCACCTCCATGTGGCGGAGCGGCACCGCCGCGGCCGCCGGCGCGTGGCCGAGTTCGCGGGTCAGGATCATGTCTTCGGCGCGGGCCAGGGCGGAATCCGTGTCCGGGAAGATGCGGTGCGCCGTCTCCGCGCGCGCCAATTCCATGTCCTCGAGAAATCCCCACAACGGGTGGTCCTCCGGCAGATAGCTGATGAGCAGGGTCTTGCCCTGACGGGCCAGGGTGCCGTCGAGGCGGCGCACGATGTCGGCACCGGTGGCGTCGACCTCGGTGACCCGCTTGAGGTCGAGGATGACGATCTCGGCCTCCTTCAAGATGGTCTCGACGCGCTCGGCCAGACGGTCGGCGGAGCCGAAGAAGATGGGGCCCTGGGCCTCGACCACCGAGATGGCCCGGCCCCGCCCGCGCAGCACGTTCATCTGCCCCAGGGACCGCGCGTTCTTGGAGTGCACCGTGTCGCCCGTGTAGTGGCGGTGGACCGGTGACCGCCCGGCGCGCACGACGAACAGGAAGGACGCCACCATGAAGCCGACGGCCACGGCGGCGATCAGGTCCACGGCCACGGTGAGCACCGTGACCAGCAGCACCATGGACAGATTGGTCAGCACCTCGCCGCGGCGCGCCGTCCCCTTGGTGCGGCCGGCGCGCAGCATCAGCCGGCGCGTCCAGTCGTCGACCATGCCCACGGCGTAGAC
Source organism: Rhodospirillales bacterium (assembly GCA_028277795.1). Taxonomy (GTDB): domain Bacteria; phylum Pseudomonadota; class Alphaproteobacteria; order Rhodospirillales; family JANQFP01; genus JANQFP01. Next base: position 13,015 of record JANQFP010000008.1, on the reverse strand, counting down.
CACCAGGATGCCGGCGGTGGCGGCGAGGGGCACGTGGCCGACCAGCGGGCCGAGCCCCGACACCACGGCGGCGAAGAACAGGCCGTGGACAAGCGACGACAGGCGGGTGCGGCCGCCGGCCCGGTAGTTGACGGCCACCCGCGCCGGCGACCCGCCGCCGGCCAGGCCACCGAAGGCGGCCACGGTCACGTTGCCGAGGCCCTGTCCCAGCAGCTCGCGGTTGCTGTCGTGGCGGGTGCCACTGCGGCCGTCGGCGGCGACCGCGCCCAGCAGGGATTCGACGGAGCCGAGGAGGGCGAGGACCAACGCCGACGCGGCCACCGTCAGCAGCACGCCGCCGATGCCGGGCTCGCCGAGGATGTCCAGGACGGCAAGCGCCTGGTCCGGCCGCGGCACCCGCTGGGGGATTGCACCGATGACACCGCCCAGGGCCGCCGGATCGCCGACCGTGGCCAGGAGGTGATGGGCCGCCGTCCCCGCCGCCAGGGCGACCACCGCCTCGAGGCCCGACGGCAGGCGGCGACGGGCCAGCACCATGGTGGCGACGGTGATCAGGGCGACCACCGGGGCCAGCGGGCGGTCCACGGCCAGGTCGGCGAGGCGCGGCGCCGGCCCGGCATCGGCCCCCATGAGGATGGGCACCTGGCCCAACACGATGATCACCGCCAGCCCGTTCATGAAGCCGGCGGTCACCGGATAGGGAATGAACTTGATCACCGTCCCCAGTCGCAGCACGCCCAGGAGGACCTGAAGCGCGCCGGCCATGGCCACGCAGAGGAAGGTGAGGGTGAGGACGGCGGCGACCCTGGCGTCGGCGTCGGCGGGCAAGCGGGGGTCGGCCATCAGGGTGGCGATGAGGGCGGCGATCACCACCGCCAGCGAGGTCTTGGGGCCCGAGATCTGGAACGGCGTGCCGCCCAGCAGGGAGGCGACCACGGTGACGAAGATGGCGGTGTAGAGGCCGGCCAGCGCCCCCTGGCCGGCGTACCCGGGGCCCAGGGGCGAGAAGGCGAGGAATCCGCACCCGATGGCCACAGGCAGGGCGACCAGGGCGGCGGCCAGGCCGCCGCCGATGTCGCCCCTCAGGTTGGCCAGCGGCCCCCCGTCGGCCGGTCCCGATGCCATCGCTTCCCCTTCGCCGCCCGCCGCCGTGGCAGGGTTTCCATAGCATTGCACGACGGGACGCGGGTTTGAAGGCGACGGCGCCGCCCTCCGGGTCGCATCCGGGCGGCCGCCGGGACGTGACGCAGACCGTGGCGGATGTGAGAAATCCGGGCTAGATTACCGCCGCCGCGAACAAACGAACGTGAGGCGAGGTCCGCGTCATGCGCATGGTTATCGTCTGGAGCATCGTCTTTCTGATCGCCCTGGGGGGTGGCATCTACTACCTGGTCGGGGGCGATTCGGAGGAGGAGCAGGCCAAGGTGGCCAAGGTCGAGGAGCGCCAGGAGGCCCGCAAGGCGCGCCTCACGCAGCAGCGCCGGCCCGCTGCCGGCGCGGTGCTGACACGCAAGGCGGTGAGCGCCTTCGGCCTGGCGCCCGAGAAGTTCTTCGAGGACGGCGAGCTGCTGGTCGCCGATCCGCCGCGGACCTTCATCGACACGGTGGGCCAGCTCGGCTTCTCGGTCATCGAGCGCATCTCGCTCGACGGCCTGGGCGTGGTTCTGTACCGGCTCCGCGTCCCGACCGGCACGTCGGTGCCGGCGGCGCAGAAGATCTTGCTGGGCCGCTTTCCCGGCCTGACCCTGGACGCCCACCACCACTTCGAGGCCCAGGCCATGCCCGAGTTCCCCGACCAGCTGGCCCGCGCGGTGATCGGCTGGAGCAAGGCCAAGCCGAGCTGCGGCAGAGGAATCGTGCTGGGCATGATCGACGCCCCGGTGGATATGACCCACGACGCGCTCAAGGGCCAGAAGGTGGAGTTCAAGCCGTTCCGCAAGAAAGGCCGCAAGCTGGGGCCGGCCGACCACGGCACCGCGGTGGCGTCGATCATGGTCGGACGCCCCGAGTGGGGTGGCCTCCTGCCCGGGGCGACGCTGAAGGCCGGCAGCATGTTCGAGGTCAACGAGACCGGCAAGGTGGTCGGCAGCGCCGTCGGGCTGATCAAGTCCATGAACTGGCTGGCCAAGGAGAAGGTGCCGGTGGTCAACCTGAGCGTCGCCGGCACCGACAACAAGGTGGTGCGCAAGATCGTCAACAAGGCGGTGGCCAAGGGCATGGTTATGGTGGCTGCGGCCGGCAACTGGGGCGCCACCGGCAAGGCGGCCTACCCGGCTGCCTATCCCGACGTGATCGCGGTGACCGCGATCAGCGGCAAGAAGACCATCTACTCCCACGCCAACCGAGGGCGCTACGTGGAGTTCGCCGCCCCCGGCGTGCGCTTGTGGACGGCGGTCCCCGGCGGCGGCAAGTTCCAGAGCGGCACGTCGTTCGCCGCCCCGTTCATCAGCGTCTTGACCGCCCTCGAGCTGGCCGGGCAGGCGAAGCCGTCGGCCCGCACCCTGCGTACCCGGCTGCGCGGCGAGGCGGTGGACCTGGGCGACCCCGGCCGCGACGAAGTGTTCGGCTGGGGCTTCATCGGCGCCGAGCCGGCGTGCAATTAGCCGTCACCGCGCCCCAACCGGCGCGCCGTACGTCCTAGACCGCGGCCCGGCGTCCCTGGTCGGTCAGCGACTTGACGAACTGGAACAGCCGCTTGCGGATCGTCGCGTCGTCGATGCGGAAGTAGTTGTGCATCAGCTCGATCGCTTCCCGCGAACTCAAGGGATCGTGGGCGAACGGTTCCGCACGGATGTCGGTCAGGCCCTTCTTCCGGCCGCCCCCTGCGGCCACCACCTCGTCCGGCACGCCCTCGAAGAAGAACGCCACGTCGACGCCGAGCGCGCGGGCGATGCGGTAGAGATTGCTGGCCCCCACGCGGTTGGTGCCGTTCTCGTACTTCTGAACCTGTTGAAACGTGACGCCGACCGCTTGGCCGAGCTTGGTCTGGCTCATGCGCAGGCCGACACGCCTGGCCCGGATGCGGGACCCCACATATCGGTCGATGGGGTCCGGCGAGCCCTTTGTAGCCCTCTCTTTTCTCGCCATGACTTCAAATCGTCTCCTTCCCTCGCGCTTCTTGTTCGGTGTGCCAACTGCGCCGACGCACCCTTATTGTGTTGTTTTGTACCGGCCGTTCTACCAACGGGCGGGTCGATCGCGCAACCCCTGCGCGATCGCCGAAGCCCGCCGCGAGCCCACGGGGCGGACGCTGGCGGCGGCGGCCGGCAGATCCTATGATGGGGCCGCCGGACGGGGGGCCGGGCCGCGCGCCGAGGGAGCACCATGTCGAACACGTCCGCCCGCCTGTCCCTGGCCTTTTCGTGCGTCGGGCATAGCTACTCCCACCTCTTCGCGCCCATCTTCTACGTGGTCGCCCTCGGCCTGGAGCGGGACCTGGGCCTGACTCACGGCGAGGTGGTGACCCTCATCCTCATCGGCAACGTGTTGTTCGGGGTCGCCGCGCCCGTCGCCGGCTGGCTCGGCGACCGGTGGAGCGCCACCGGCATGATCGCCGTCTACTTCCTCGGCACCGGCGGCGGCATGGTGATGACGGGCCTCGCCGAGACGCCGCTGGAGATCGGCCTGTGGCTGGCGGTCACCGGCCTGTTCGCCTCCATCTACCATCCGGTGGGTTTTGCCTGGCTGGTGCGCAACGCGGTCAACCGGGGGACGGCGTTGGGCATCAACGGCCTGTTCGGCGGCATCGGGCCGGCGGTGGCGGCGCTCACCGCGGGGGCGCTCACCGACCTCTACGGGTGGCGGGCCGCATTCATGGTGCCCGGCGCCGTGGTCGTCGCCACCGGCGTCGCCTTCGCCTGGCTGGTGGCGCGGGGCGCCATCGTCGAGCGGGACACCGACCGCCACCCGCAGCCGGCGGCGAGCCACGAGGACCGGGTGCGGGCCTTCCTGGTGCTGGCGGTGACCATGCTGTGCACCGGGCTCATCTACCAGGCCACGCAGCCGGCCCTGCCCAAGGTGTTCTCCGAGCGGGTGGTGGACCTGGCCGGGGACGGCGTGCTCGGGGTGTCGGTCCTGGTGGCCATCGTCTACCTGGCGGCCGGCGGCCTGCAGGTGCTGGCCGGCCATCTGGCCGACCGCTACCCGCTGCGCACCGTCTACCTGCTGGCCTTCATCCTCCAGGTGCCGTTCCTGGTTCTGGCCGGCAGCCTGGGCGGCACCGCCCTGGTGGTGGTGGCGCTGATCATGGTCTCGGTGAACGTGGGTTCTCTGCCGGCCGAGAACAGCCTGGTCGCCCTCTACGCCCCCAGCCGGTGGCGCGGGGTGGCCTTCGGGCTCAAGTTCATCCTCGCCTTCGGGGTCAGCGCCCTGGGGGTCAAGCTGGAAGGCGTCCTCTACGACGCCACCGGGGACTTCACCTGGCTGTTCGTGGTGCTGGCGGCCATCGCCGCGGTGGCCGGCGCCGCCGGTCTGCTGCTGCCCGCCGATCGCCGCCACCCGGTGCCGGCCGCGGCCGAATAGGGGCAGCCGTGCCGGCGCCGGCCATCGACCGCCTCGACCACCTCGTGCTCACGGTGCGGGACGTGGACGCCACCTGCGCCTTCTACGAACGGGCGCTGGGCATGGAGACGGTGACCTTCGCCGGCGGCCGCAAGGCGCTGGCCTTCGGCGGCCAGAAGATCAACCTGCACCAGGCCGGCCATGAGTTCGAGCCCAAGGCGGCCCATCCCACCCCCGGCTCGGCGGACCTCTGCCTGATCACCGAAACGCCACTGGCCGAGGTGGTGGCCCACCTGACGGCGTGCGGCGTGGCGGTGGAGGAGGGGCCGGTGCCCCGCACCGGCGCCCGCGGGCCCATCACGTCCGTGTATGTCCGCGATCCCGACGGCAACCTGGTCGAGGTCGCCAACCAGGACTGACGGGGCCGGGCGGTCAGGCGGAGGCGGCGGCGAGTCCCTGATCCAGATCGTGGATGATGTCGTCCACGGTCTCAAGGCCGACGGAGATGCGGACCACGTCGGGCCCGGCGCCGGCGGCCACCTGCTGGTCGGCGGTGAGCTGGCGGTGGGTGGTGGAGGCCGGATGGATGATCAGCGACCGGGTGTCGCCCACGTTGGCCAGGTGGGAGTGCAGGTTCACCGACTCGACCAGCTTCACGCCGGCCTCGAAGCCGCCGGTCAGGCCGAAGGTGAACACGGACCCGGCACCCTTGGGCAGGTACTTCCTGGCCAGGCCGTGGAAGGGGCTGGACGCCAGGCCGGCATAGGACACCCAGGCGACCGCCGGGTGGCCTTCCAGGAACTCGGCCACGGCCTGGGCGTTGGCCACATGGCGCTCCATGCGCAGGTGCAGGGTCTCGAGGCCGGTGATGGTGTAGAAGGCGTTGGCCGGCGACAACGCCGGGCCGAAGTCGCGGAGCGCCACCGCCCGGGCCTTCATGGTGAAGCCGAAGTCGCCGAAGGTCTCGTAGAAGGTGAGGCCGTGATAGGCCGGCTCGGGCGTGGTCAGCGACGGGAACCTGCCGTCCGCCGCCCAGTCGAAACGGCCCGACTCGATGAGGGCCCCGCCCATGGAGGTGCCGTGGCCGCTGAGGAACTTGGTGGTCGAATGCACGACGATGTCGGCGCCCCATTCGAAAGGCCGGCACAGATACGGCGTGGCCATGGTGTTGTCGACGATCAGCGGGATGCCGGCCTCATGGGCGATGGCGGCCACCGCCTCCATGTCGACCACGATGCCGCCGGGGTTGGCCAGGCCCTCGATGAAGATGGCCTTGCACTTGGGCGTCAGCGCCCGGCGGAAGTTTTCCGGGTCGCTGGGGTCGACGAAGTGGCAGGTCCAGCCCAGGCGCTGGAAGCTGAGGCCGAACTGGGTCACCGAGCCGCCGTAGAGGTTGCGCGAGGCGATGAACTCGTCGCCCGGCTCCAGCAGCGTGAAGAAGGTGAGGAACTGGGCGGCATGGCCGGAGGCGGCGCACACGCAGGCCCGGCCGCCCTCCAGGTTGGCGAGCCGTTCCTCCAGCACCGACACCGTCGGGTTGGTGATGCGTGAGTAGATGAATCCGAAGGTCTGCAGGTTGAACAGGTCGGCGGCGTGGTCCACGTCCTCGAAAACGTAGGACGTGGTCTGGTAGATGGGCGTGTTGCGGGCGCCGGTGAGCGGATCGGGCCGCGCCCCGGCGTGGATGGCCCGGGTCTCGAAACCGTAGGCGTAGGGCTTGTCGTCCCGGTCGTCGCTCATGGCCTGAGTGCCGGGCGCTTCGCGGAGATGATGCCGGAATCGACGCCGCTCCAGCCCAGCTCGCCGAACAGGCGGCCGTACTCGATCTTGGGGCAGCGGTTCATGATCACGGTGAGCCCCGCGTCGGTGGCCCGCCGGGCCGCCTCGTCGTTGCGCACGCCGAGCTGCATCCACACCACCTTGATGCCTTTCTCGGCGGCGAGCGCGATGGCCTCGTCGGTGATGGCCCCGGCGGCCTCCGACGAGCGGAAGATGTCCACCATGTCGACGCGCCCGGGAACGTCAGCCAGGCTGGCGTACGCGGTCTCGCCGAGGATGGTGTCGCCGGCGCTGCGCGGGTTGACCGGGATCACCCGGTAGCCCTTCCCCTGCAGGTATTTCATGGCGAAGGACGAGGGCCGGTTCCAGCTCGCCGAGGCGCCGACCATGGCGATGGTGGCGGTGTCCCGCAGGATCTCCTTGAGCAGCGGGTCCGGATAATGGATGGCCTCCATGGCCAACCTTGTGCCATGAATCGAAACGGGGCGCGAGGGCCAAAGTGGCTGATGCTATTTAGGCAAGTAATCGAAGATGATCTCCGTTGCCCGTTCCATCGCCTCCTCGGCCTGGCCCCTCGTGAACTCGTTCGCCATGTCGTAGTCCGCTTGGTTCCTCAAGCTTCGCAAGCGCGGTAGATGATCGTATCCCAGGCGGCGCACCTGAGGGTCGGACGACCGCTTCAGATGCTCGATGAGGTCTCGGTGGTCTTCGGCCGTTTTTCCCGCCGTGAATCCAGCTCTCGGGTGGTCGCGAACATGCTGGAAGGCAGCCATGTAGGCCCGTGAGGCAGCGGCGCGATATCCCGCTTGATCGCGGGCCGTCCGAAGCAGTTCCTCGGCGACACCGAGCGTGTCTTCGGACGACATAGAACGTCAGGCGGCCTCGGTCGTCGAAGGGGCTTGAGCCGCAATATCGACGACATTCGTCGTGATTAGCGGTGTGTGCGCGTGCGGGTCCACGCCGGCCTCCTCGTAATAGTGTTGCAAGGCCGTATCGATCCTTTGTTCCAGGGAGCGCCTTTGCTGGAACTCAGCATGGACGTATATCCGCACCGCCAATTCCACCCCTTCTTCAGTGGCGATCAAGCCCGCGAAATAGTCGGTGAACCGGTCACGCATTGCCTCCGCGACGGTACCTTGATGTCCCCGGAAGAAACGTGCGAGATCCGCCTTTTTAAGGGCGTCCTCAAACCCGACCAGTTTCTGGAGTAGCGGCCATTCGTTGATCTCCAGAGCGCGGTGGGCGAGGGAAAGATCACCTTGGCCCAGTGCGGCCTGAATCAAGAGACCCAGCAGGTCTGTCGAGGCTCCCCAATCCGTCAGGCGGTCCGGCCCGAGATCGATAACGCGATCGAACAACCCCAGACCCGCCAACTGGGCCATGAAAGTTAACCGTGGCCCCCCTTGGAGCTTGTTTCTCAGCCCCCACGCTAAGGCAGCGACGTCGTGGGCCTCCTCCGCCTTGCCCTGCATGACAAGCGACTGCAACAAAGCCACGGCGGTCTCGGGGTCATGCGGACGCTGCTTACGGAGTCGCCGAAGCTGCCATTCAATGGCCCCGATCTCGGCCGACGCCGAATAGGGCGTCCGGATGAGCTTGTTGTAGAGCTCGTGAGCCTTGGATGCGGGTTGCCCGATTGGCATGGCGTCAAACCGTGATTCTGGGCGATTGACTCATTAAATTACGCCGCTGAACGGGGCGAACGGTCAACCGGAAAACAAACCGGATGCCTTTGTCGCCACTGGCCGGCTATGAAATTGAAGGGTTGAGAACGACCTGCGCCGCGTGGGACAGGCCGTCGTTGGCGAACGGCGTTCGCACGGTCACGCCGCCAACGCGGGCGCCGTCCTGCATGTCCTCGCTGAAAACCATCGTGCATCCGGCCCCTTCGGCTGTCGCCAGCAGCAACGCGTCCCAGAAGGCGAACCGCCCCGCCTCGGCCTCGGCCAGGGCCGCCGCCAGGGCCTCGCGGGTGGCCTCGATGCCCGGAAACAGGATCATCCAATCCCGCACCTGGGCCGCGGCCTCGTCTTCGGGCATGCCCAGCTTCGACGTCGCCACGACGAAGAACTCAGCCAGCGCCTGGTTGTGGTGATCAGGCAATCCCGTTCCGCGGCGGCCGCCACCAGCGCCCGCGCCGCATCGTGCTTCATCGGATCACGGTGATCGAGGGCATAGACGAGGACGTTGGTGTCGAGGGTGAAGCGCTCAGCGCCCATGCAGCGCCGCCCGGTCGAACGGTACCTCGGAGCCGCGCCAGCCCGCGTCGGTCCGGGCCAGGGTGCGGTCCAAAGCGACGGGGTCAAGCGACGGGGTCAGGTCTTGAATATTGACAACCGAGCCGACACCCGCCGTTCAACATTCAAGACCTGCCCCCCATCCTTTGACCCCCATCCTTGACCTCCATCCCGCGGATGAACGGCACCGGACGTGTCGCGAACGCCGTACCGAAGCCGTGTCCATCCGTGTCACCGGATTCCGCTGCTGTCCGGGGCAAGCCGGCCGTGGGAAAGGTTGATCATTCCTATCAAATATGATAATGTTCCTTTTGAAAGGATCTTGAGGCCGAGCGGCGGCGATGGCAGCCGGGGTGTCGCAAGCGCAGGAATCACAATCCGTTGTTTTTAAGCCATTTTTCCGCATGGAGATGACAAATGCTGACATCGGCTGACAGAATCATGGCGGGTCGCCATTCCTATTCGTCCTCCGGCCGAAATCGAAATGCCGTTCGGACTCAACGTGCAAGCGCGCCCGGGGCAGACGGCGGCCGGTGAGCATAGCGTCGCAATTGTCGGTGCCGGTGTCGCAAACGGGAGATCGGGCGGTGCCGACCGCCCGGGCCGGCGCGTTCACGGACGCGCCGGGTATGGCCCGGGGGAGTCCGGGACCGGTCATGACGGCAACCGTGATCGGCGCCCGTCCTGCTCCCGCTCCCCGCCGGGGAAGGCGCGCCGCTACGCGCCGCCTACCCCCCGAACAGCCGCCGGTGCTCGATGCGGGGGCAGCGGTTCATGATCACCGTGAGGCCGGCGGCTTCGGCGCGGGCGGCGGCCTCGTCGTTGCGCACGCCCAACTGCATCCACACCACCTTGAAGCCTTTCTCCGCAGCCAGCTCGACGGCCTTGTCGGCGACCATGCCGGCCGCGTCGGAAGCGCGGAAGATGTCCACCATGTCCACCGGGGCCGGCACGTCGGCCAGGCTGGCGTAGACCTGCCGGCCGTAGATGTCGCCGCCGGCCTGGCCGGGGTTGACCGGATAGACCGTGTAGCCCTTGTCGGTGAGGAAGGTCAGCACCCGGTACGACGGCCGCTCCTCCTTGGGCGAGGCGCCGACCATGGCCACCGTGTTCACGGATTCGAGGATGGATCGGATGTGGTCGTCGTCGTATTCGAGCTCGCTCATGGTGCCTTCCCCCGCGCAGCAATCGCCGCTCAAGGTAGTCGGCGCCCAACAAATGCCGCAACCCGTTTCTGCGCATGGGCTTCGCCAAGATTTCCTTTGAATGTCGTCGGCGTTTGTCGGACCGTAGCGGGCGGCTCGACGAACCGGGACCGAGGGCATACGCCCATGAAACGCATCACCGCCCGCACCATTGCGCAGGGCCTGGTCCTGGTGGCCTTGATTGCCGCCCTTGGCGTGGCCATCACCTTCCGCCAGGACATCGACGCGGCGGCGGTGGAGGCCTGGATCCGGAGCTTCGGCCTGTGGGGCGGGCTCGTCTTCATCACCGCCTTCTCGCTGGCCTGCGTGCTGTTCGTGCCGGGCACCATCTTCATCCTTTCGGGCGGCGCCCTGTTCGGGCCGGTGTGGGGCACCACCTACAATCTGGTCGGCATGACGGTGGGGGCCACCTGCGCCTTCCTGGTCGCCCGCTACCTGGCGTCGGACTGGGTGGCGGGCAAGGCGGGCCCGCGGCTCAAGCGCCTGATCGCCGGGGTCGAGGCCGAGGGCTGGCGCTTCGTCGCCGCGGCGCGCCTGGCCCTGCTGCCGTTCAACATGCTCAACTACGCCTTCGGGCTGACGCGCATCCCCTTGGTCCCCTACGTGCTGTCGACCCTGGGCAGCATGGCGCCGGCCACCATCGCCTACACCTACCTGGGGTTCGCCGGCCGAGAGGCGCTGGCGGGCGGCGAGGGCGCCGTGCGGGCCGGCCTCATCGCCCTGGCCCTGGTGGTGGCCGCGGCGTTCATCCCGCGATTCGTCCGCCGATTCCGCGGTGCCGTGGTCGAATAGGGCCGCTTCCGGACGAAAAAGACATTGAGACGCAGTCGTAATTCTGACCACTATACAAGGAATTTATGTTCAATAAAGCTGTTGACCATTTCCGGACGGGACTTCATTCCGTGTTGACCACATCAAATGACCTTGAACCTTCACTTGCCAGTCGCCATGAAGTTGTGTAGAATTTCCCAAAATCCAAAAAAAGTCGAATACTTTGGGTCGCTTAGTCTTGTGGGATGGCGAAGGACATGAAACTGCTCAACGCTGGTCTGATCGCCGCGGTCTCGTTCGGTGCCGCCGCTGTCGTCGTCCAAGTGGCGGACGTCATGTGGGTGCCGATCCGGATCGCGATGTTCGGGCAGTAGTCGCTCCCGCACGCGGGGGAATCGACCGCAGACTTCAAGGCCGGCTGTCCGACCGGACAGCCGCAAGGAAAGGGCGCCGCCGCTAGGTTTTTCGCGGTGTCGGCGCGCGGCGGTCCCGTCATTCGGCGGGGCGACATATTTCATCGCTTTCGAAAAGACTGTCCATTGGACACAACGACGGCTGCCGCGCCTCATCATTCAACCGGCGTGGCGGTGCTCGCGATTAGGAAAACCGCAGCACATTAGTCATTGCTTTATAAGCTACATCTATATTAGCTATGAATAATATGCAATGCCGCCATGCATTCATGTGCGGTGACACCCCCCAGGGCCATGGGCACCATTATCCCGCACTGCAACAGTGCACCCGCGGCATCGCGGGACGTTGTTTTGGATTGGGGCATCTGGCACGCCCTCAGGACCTGGGAGTGCACCATGAGGACATTGGTCAATGTGATCGGCGGTCTGTCCGGCGCCGTGGTGCTGGCGGGGCTTTTCGCGCCGGCTTATTTCGTCGCCGCGGCTCTGGTCTCCACCATGTAGCCGACATCGGCCGTTCGATGTGGACGCGGCGGTCCATGCGGGCCGCCGTTCGTCTTATTGAGGGTATGGTGGGCGTCAGCGCCCCGTCCAGGGCGGCATGGGCTTCTTGGCAATGAAGGCGTCGATGCCGGCTCGGGCATCATCGGTCTGCATGTTGCAGGCCATGGTTTCGCTGGCCATGGCGTAGGCCGCCTCCAAGCCGTCCTCCAGTTGGCGGTAGAACAACTGCTTGCCGACGGCGACGAACTGGGACGCCTTGCCGGCGATCTTGGCGGCGAGGTCGGCGACCGCCTGGTCGAGCTGGTCGGCGGACACCACCCGGTTGACCAGGCCGTATTGGAGGGCCGTGCCGGCGTCGATGAAATCCCCGGTCATCAGCATCTCGAAAGCCTGCTTGCGCGGCAGGTTGCGGGTCACCGCCACCATCGGCGTGGCGCAGAACAGGCCCACATTGATGCCCGAGGTGGCGAACCGCGCCTCCTCGGCGGCCACGGCTAGGTCGCAGGTGGCGACGAGCTGACAGCCGGCAGCGGTGGCGATGCCGTGCACCCGGGCGATGACCGGCTGCGGCAGCCGGGTCAGCGCCGTCATCATCCGGCCGCATTGGGAGAACAGGTCCCGCATGGTCTCCAGACCCGGATCGGCGCTCATCTCCTTGAGGTCGTGGCCGGCACAGAAGGCGCGGCCGTTGGCGGCGATGACCACGACCCGCACGGAGTCGTCCTTGGCCAGGGCGTCGATCTCGTCCTCCAGCGCCGTCAACAGGGCGACGGAAAGGGAATTGAACTGATCCGGCCGGTTGAGGGTGAGGGTGGCGACGCCGTCCTGGTCGTGACGGAGCAGCACCGACTCCTCGGCGGCCGGTCGGGTCATGGCGGTCATTCCGCTGTCCTCCTGGTGTCCTGGGATCCGGAGCCCCGGTTGGCCGATCACCTTACGGAATAAGCGCCGCCCTTGTCACCCGGTGGCCAAACCGATCGGCAATGCGGGCCACGGTAGTTGACGTTTACGTAAACGTCAACTACCGTGGCCCGGTGAGACCGCCGTCGCCACGGAGGAGCGGACACCATGCCCAAGATCACCGTCGAGGAGTTCAATGGGATCATCCGCGACGACCTGCCGTGGGCCCACGAGCTCGGCATGCACGCGGATCAGATCGGCGACGGCTGGGCCACCCTGCGGCTGCCCTACCGGGAGTCCATGCTGCGGCCGGGCGGCACCGTGGCCGGGCCGCTGATGATGGGGCTGGCCGACGCCTGCATGTACGCCGTCGCCCTGTCGGTCCTGGGCACGGTCAAGCTGGCGGTGACCACGTCCTTCACCATCAACTTCCTGTACCGGGTGTCCCCGGCCGACCTGCTGGCCGAAGGACGGCTGCTCAAGCGCGGCAAAAGGCTGGTGGTCATGGAGGTCACCCTGCACTCGGAGGGCCACGACGAGCCGGTGGCCCATGCGACGGGCACCTACTCGATTCCGCCGGGCGAAGCGTAGGGAACGCGCCGGCGAGGGGCTAGAGCACGGTTCGATCAAATCGACCCGATTTGATCGAACGGTCGTGCTCTAAACCATTGATTTCTAGAGCAAGTAAATCCGATCAAACGATTCC
>JANQFP010000006.1 GCA_028277795.1 Rhodospirillales bacterium | reverse complement strand
CACGCGGCATTGCTGGATCAGGCTTGCGCCCATTGTCCAATATTCCCCACTGCTGCCTCCCGTAGGAGTCTGGGCCGTGTCTCAGTCCCAGTGTGGCTGATCATCCTCTCAGACCAGCTATAGATCGTAGCCTTGGTAGGCCATTACCCCACCAACAAGCTAATCCAACGCGGGCTCCTCTCAGGGCGCCGGAGCTTTCCCTCTGAAGGCGTATGCGGTATTAGCCGCCGTTTCCAGCGGTTATTCCCCACCCCGAGGTAGATACCCACGCGTTACTCACCCGTGCGCCAGTTTCCACCGGGCCGAAGCCCGGCTTCTCCTTCGACTTGCATGTGTTAGGCCTGCCGCCAGCGTTCGTTCTGAGCCAGGATCAAACTCTCAAGTTGACCTCAACTCGAGGCCCCCGAAGGGGCCAGAGTCTCATAAGGGCTCCTATTACTCGAACACGTCACGTAGTGTATGCGCCGAGCGTATAGGCCCCAGCTGCCGAATCGGCACCCGGAACCGCCGCCCGCGCATCCCTTCCAAATCCAACGATTTCAAACAGCGCATCCGCCACACGACGCAAAGCGCCGGGTGGCGACCCGGTCTCCCGGTTGATGAGGCGGTCCCACGACCAACGTCTGTTGGGAGTGGCGACAACCGCTCACCATACTCGAAACGGCCCAAAGAGACAACGGCACGAAACGGCCATGACTCCAAATTTTTGCGTCGTATCGAGACGGAAAACCGCCGGCCGAGGCCGACGGCGGGGGTCTATATAGGGGGGTCCCCCAGCCTTGTCCAGAGAGAAATGTCAAAGCGATGACAATTTTTTAGGCCGGGCTTTTGAGGCCGCTTCGCTCCGCTTTAGCGCCGGCCCATCTCCCTCCTCTACAACAGCCCTAAATGGCGCAATTCCGCCAACATTTCCGGCGGCATTTCGCCAAGCTGGCCCGAGACGTCGCCCAGGTCGGGCGGCGCGTCCTCGGGCAGCAGGTAGCGCCAGCCCTGAAACGGCCGGTGGGGAGTCGGCACCGTGCGGTGATACTCCGGGTCGAGGACGAGCTCGGTCGCCGGGGTGCCGTCGGAATAGCTGATCCGCTCGATCCCGAGGAGCCGCTGACGCACCGTCACGAGGCCCTTGATGACCCAGTAGATCGAGCCGCCGGCAAGCAGCTCTTCCCGGCGCCGGGGCATCATGCGCGTCCGGTGGAACACCCGCCCGGTCTCGGCCAGCCGCTGGGCATGCCAGCGGCGCAGGTCCTCGATGTCCTCGCTGCCGACGGACAGCTTGATGAGATGAAGCGGCACGCTCCGGGCCTCCCTCGGGGAATGGCGGCCAGTCTAGCGCCCGACCCGGCCATGGCAATGTGGGCCATGTGGACAACTTGACCTATTGGGCCGCCATCGCCAGGGCGACCTTCGAGGCCGGGAGCCGGCGGAGGTAGTCCGAGATGAAGCGTCCGGCGGCGGCCAGCTTGGCGAGATCGACGCCGGTCTCGATCCCCAGGCCGTCGAGCAGGAAGAGCACGTCCTCGCTCGCCACGTTGCCCGTAGCGCCCGGGGCATAGGGGCAGCCGCCGAGCCCGGCGACCGAGGAATCCACCGTGGCGATGCCGAGCTCCAGGCAGGCGTGGATGTTGGCCAGGGCCTGGCCGTAGGTGTCGTGGAAGTGGACCGCCAGTTGGGCCAGCGGCACCCGGGTGGCAACGGCCTCCACCATGGCCCGCGCCTTGCCCGGCGTCCCGACGCCGATGGTGTCGCCCAATGAGATCTCGTAACAGCCCAGGTCCATGAGACGCTTAGAGACCGCCGCCACCTTGTCCGGCGCGACCTCTTCTTCATAGGGGCAGCCGAGCGCACAAGAAACATAGCCGCGCACCGGCACGCCCTGCT
>JANQFP010000253.1 GCA_028277795.1 Rhodospirillales bacterium | reverse complement strand
GTAGTCTTCCTTGGCCTTCACGATCTGGTAGTCGCGGTCGGCGAAGGCGCCGTAGCGCCGCGGGTCGAAGTCCCGCATGTTGATCTCGGCGCTGCCGTGCACCATCCACTGGGCCAGGTACTTGCCGGCCCCCGGCCCCCAGGCGATGCCGATCTGCGAACCGCAGCAGCACCAGAAGTTGCGCAGGCCCGGCGCGGGCCCGAGCAGCATGTTGCCGTCCGGCGGATGGGTGATGGCGCCGTGCACGGCGCGCTTGATGCCCAGCTCGGCCAGGACCGGCATGCGCTCCAGGGCGTTCTCCAGCCACGGCAGGATGCGGTCGTAATCCGGATCGAACAGCTCGTGCTCGGCCTCCCAGGGCGTGCCGTCGTCCCAGACGTGGTTGGGGTTGGCCTTCTCGTAGATGCCGATCAGGCCCGACTTCTGCTCCATGCGGACATAGCCGCTGACCAGGCGGTCGTCGCACACCACCGGCAGCTCCCGCGCCAGGTCCTGGAACTCGGGCACCGTGTCGGTCACCAAGTAGTGGTGGGTCATGTTGACGATCGGCAGGTCGAGGCCGACCCATTCGCCGATCTGCCGGGCATAGGTGCCGCCGGCGTTCACCACCATCTCGCAGCGGATGGGTCCTTTCTCGGTCTCGACCTGCCACTCGCCGCCGGGTAGCGCCGTGACGCCGGTCACCCGGGTGTGGCGCAGGATGCGGGCGCCGCGCATCCGCGCGCCCTTGGCGAGCGCGAAGGTGGCGCCGGCCGGGTCGACGTGACCGTCGTTGGGGGTGTGGAGCGCCGCCTTCACCCCCTCCAGGTTATAGAAGGGGTGGAGCCGGCCGATCTCCTCCGGCCCGATCACGGTCATCTCGAAGCCGAGGCCCCGGCCGACGCTCAAGGTGTAGTTCAGCCAGTCCAGCTCGTCGTCGGAATAGGCGAGACGCAGGCTGCCGCAGCCGTGCCAGGTGACCGACTGCTCGGTCTCCGCCTCCAGCCGGGGGTAGAGGTCGATGCCGTAGCCGGCGATCTTGGCGAGCCCGTAGTGGGAGACCGAGTGGGTCATCTGCCCGGCGGCGTGCCAGGTCGACCCGGAGGTCAACTCCGCCTTCTCGACCAGGAGGCAGTCGTTCCAGCCCTCCTCGGCCAGGTGGTAGAGCAGGCTGACGCCCATGATCCCGCCGCCGATGATGACGACCCGCGCCTGTTCGCTCATCTC
>JANQFP010000200.1 GCA_028277795.1 Rhodospirillales bacterium | reverse complement strand
AGCTCGTCGTCACCCTCAATGCCATGGTCCGCGACAACAAACCGTGGACACCACCACAAACCATCAAGGCTTGACAGCAGACACAGTCGCTCTGCGTTTAATTAGTTCTTCCGTGTCCTTCCTTGTCATCCATTTCCCACTTCGGGAGCCCGAAGGAACGCGGATGGTGGATAGCGCCGCAGCGGGTCGGTCGCGCGCGCAGCTCACGGATGGCGGGAGCCAGCGAGCGCGTGGCGCAATAGGCTCTGGATGATCCGGTCCAGGGCGTCGGGGTTGGCGACGCGGTCCCACCACGCCCTGTTGATGGCCTCCCGGTCCTCGATGGTCATGCCCTGATGGCGCGGGGCGGCGATGTGGAGGTTGGTGAAGCTGAACCGGGTGCCGCACCGGATGCCCTCGTGGCGCAGGAACTTGCGCCACATGTGGAGGTCCGACCACACGTCGGGCGGCGCCGGGGTCCAGCCCTCGGGCAGCTTCAGGTAGGCCTCCCGGCGGTAGCCCGACGCCGTGGGACCGAACAGGTTGAACCGTTCTTGGATCATCCGCCGGGCGGTGCGCGGATCGGAGATGTCGCCCAGCCGCGGCCGCATCACCCCGCCGGGCGCGGCTTCCGTCTGGATGGTGTGTCCGAAGCCGACGCCGTCCAGCAGCCGGCCGATCTCGGCCAGGTGGTCGGGGAACCACAGGTCGTCGTCGGCGATCTGGCAGACGACCCGGGCCCGCGACTCCCGGATAATGGGGTCCCGGTAGGCCTCGCCGTTCCGTTCGCCCTTGGGGAACACGTGGGCCGCCACCCGCCGATGGCGCCGGGCCAAGTCGCGGGCGGCGCGCGCCGTCTCGTCGGGCGCCCCGTCGCAGACGATGTGCAGTTCGAAGTCCTGCCGCGTCTGATGCAGGACCGATTGCACGGCGAACGGCAGCAGATGGGGCGGCCGCAGGACGGGCAGCAGGACCAGGAACGTCGGGTCGTCGCTGCGGCCGGGGGAGGCGGGCGGTGAGGGGCTTGCCACGGTCCTGGTCACCGATGGGTCTGGGGCGCCGGCCCGACGGCCGCGAGGCCGCGGATCGCGAGTGTAGGCAGCGCGGCCGCAATCCGCCAAGATCGGCGTCGCGACCACCCGGACCGATCCCGGCTCGGTTCGACCCATTCCCTCCCGAGAGGTCTCATCATGGCGTATGTGTTGCTTGCCCTGGCCATCGTCAGCGAGGTGACGGCCACCACGGCGCTGAAGCTGTCGGACGGCTTCACCCGCGTGGCGCCGTCGGCCGTCGTGGTCCTCGGCTACGGCATCTCGTTCTATCTGCTGTCCATCTGCCTCAGGACCATGAACGTGGGCTTCGTCTACGCCATCTGGGCGGGGGCCGGCATCGCCCTGATCGCGCTGATCGGCGTGGTCGCCCTGGGCGAGCGCGTCGACGCCGCCGGCCTCCTCGGTCTGGGGCTGATCATCGCCGGCATCGTGGTCTTGAACGTGTTCTCCCGCATGGGGCACGGGTAGGGGGCGCGCGACCCGAAACATGGGCCCACCGGTTCGGCCGGACTCGCGATCCGTACCTGCCGCGGTTAGAAGGCAGGGTCCGTCAGCGTCAGCGCTGGTCGCCTGTCGTGGGGGCGGCGGCGCTGGGGCGGTAGACGATCAGCTTGTTCAAGAAGGTGAGCAGGTTGCCGCGGATCGCGCCCTCGTTGGCCATCGCCCGCCGCACGTCGGCGGCCATCGAGTCGGCCGTGGTGGCCGTGTAGGAGCGGTCGACGGTCTCGCTCAGATAGAGCTTCCCCGTGTCGGCCCGGCGGATCAGGTAGTTGGCCTTGGTCCGCACCGTCATGTTGTAGCCGCCGAAAGGCTCGTCGACGCGCAGCAAGTGCGCCTCCAGCACATAGGCGCTCCGGTCCCGGTTGCGGTTCAGCAGTCCGTAGTTCTCCAGGGACTGCTCCAGGGCGGCATGGAACCCCGCCTTGTCCGTGCGGGACGTCCACATGGCCGTCGAATGCTCCGGGCCCGTGACCTTGGCCAGGTAGACCCCATTGGCCAGCGACGGGTCGGCCGGCGGCGCCGGGACCGCCGGCCGGACCACCATGTTCTCCACCTTCGCCGCACAGCCGACCGCCGCCAGGGCGAACACGAGCACGATCACGCGTTTCATGGTGTTTGACATGATTGCCCCCAGAGGTCCCCGAAATCCGTCTCCGACCGTCGCCGGACCCCGCTCCCGATCACAACAGCCCCTTGGCCTGAAGGTCCCTCAGCAGGCTGAGGATCATCTGTTCGAGCACCGCGTCGACGGCCATGCCCCGCGGCGCGAGCTGCATCCCCTGCGGCGCATCGCGGTTGGTGAGGGACAGCAGGGCGTGTTTGTACGCCTTGGCGAACGGCGGCTTTCCCTTGGCATTGAACCGGGCGGTCATGGTGTACTGGTCCGTCACGGCACTGCCCGCCACGCCGAACGTCAGTCCGGCCAGAATCCCCTGGCCCACCGCTTCACCGGTATCGCCGTGGTTGTTCACGATGACGGTGAGGGTCGGGTGGTCGGCGGACGCGGCACCGGCCAATGTCACCAGGCCCGATTTCAACAACGGGATCTCGAGCTGATTGCGCAGGGTTTGGCTCAGGCTCGGGACCGGCGTGCCTTGCGTCTGCCACTCCGGAACCAGATGGATGGTTTGTGGCGAAGCGGGCCTTTCCAGATCCTGATACCGCACGGCGTGCAAGGTGGGATCCAGGTAGGACACCGACTGCGACGCGCACGCGGGCAGCAGCGCGATGACGATGAGGCCGATCAGAAGACCGGCCGCAGGTTTCCGGTGCATCATGTAATGGTCCTCCCTTCAGTTGCACGGGCGGCCCGACAGGGACCGGATGGGTCGGGCGTCTCCCCGCCGCCCGCCGCCTGGACACGCAACTGTCGGTTATCCTGAAAACAGCATTCCCGTCAACGCCGCGCACCAAAGACCGAAGCCAATGAGCACATTGATCAGCGTCGCCTTTGACCGCGCTCTTCGGCCTGAGGACCAGGAGCGCGGGCTTCGTCCATGCCGTCCGTCCGGGCCGGCATCGTCGTCCCGGGCCTCTATTCGCCCATGGGGCACGGGTAGCACCAGGGATTGATTGCCATATCATGATGCCGCTAGTCTCGAAGCGTGGGGCCGATGAACAGAACAAGTCGAACTCCGCAGAACGAAGTAGAATTTCGTAATTATTAATGCGCGGTTTGCGCGAAAAGTGAGAAAGGCCACGGACTTGGAGCCGCTTGTATTCACGCTGCAGATGGGCGTTGTTTTTGCGGCTTTGGCCTTCACCATTTTTCTCTTCGTCTCCGAAGTCCTGCGCGTGGACCTGGCGGCCATCCTGGTCCTGGTGCTGCTGGGGATCCTCAGCTACCTGCCTGGGCTCTCCACCATCGCCGACCCCGCCCACCTGTTCGACGGGTTCGCCTCCAACGCGGTGATCTCCATCATCGCCGTCATGATCGTCGGCGCCGGGCTCGACAAGACCGGGATCATGAACAAGGTGGCGGCGACCATCCTCAAGCACGGCGGGTCGACCGAGGGGCGGATCGTGCCGATCATTTCCGGCACCGTGGGCGCCATCTCCAGCTTCCTGCAGAACGTCGGCGCCGCGGCCCTGTTCCTGCCGGTGGTCAGCCGCATCTCGGCGCGCACCGGCATCCCGCTGAGCCGGCTGCTCATGCCCATGGGCTTCTGCGCCATTCTCGGCGGCACCATGACCATGGTCGGGTCCTCGCCCCTGATCCTGTTGAACGACCTGATCCTGACCGCCAACACCGGCCTGGCGGCGGACCGGCAGATGGCGACCTTCGACCTGTTCGCCGTCACCCCGGTGGGGCTGGCGCTGGTGGCGACGGGCATCGCCTATTTCCTGCTCCTGGGGCGGTGGATCCTGCCCGGCGGCCCGACCAAGGTCGACGTCACCTCGGGCAAAGGCATGTCCGAGTACCTGCGGCGGGTCTACGGCCTGTCGTCCGGCGTCTACGAGGTGGACGTGCCGGGCGAGGGCCCCCTCACCGGCCAGCAGATCGCCGACATCAACTTCGAGAACAACCTCTACATCATCAGCACCTTCTACCGGGGCAAGGTCTCCATGGTGCAGATCCTGACCGCCGAGATCGCCGCCCCGTGCCGCCTGGCCATCATCGGCAAGGAGTCGGTGGTCCGCGAGTTCGCCCAGGAGAACGGCTTGTTCTTCCGCTCCAACCTCGACGTCTTCGCCGAGGAGTTCGCGCCCACCAACGCCGGCATCGCCGAGCTGGTGATCCCGCCCGACTCCAAGCTCATCGGCAAGTCCCCGCGCGACCTCCTGCTGCGCAAGACCTACGGCCTCAGCCTGCTGGCCATCCACCGCGGCGAGGAGACCTTCAGCCACATGGAGACCGAGGACCACCAGCCCACGGCCATCGGGCTGGTGCCGTTCCAGGCCGGCGACATGCTGGTCGCCCACACCCGGTGGGAGAACCTGACCCGCCTCAAGCGGGACCGGGACTTCGTGGTCGTCACCTCCGACTTCCCGCAGGAGGAGCTGCGCCCCCACAAGGTGGACTGGGCGCTGTCGTTCTTCGCCATTTCGCTGGGCATGATCCTGTTCACCGACATCCGGCTGTCCTTGTGCCTGATGACCGGCGCCGTCGGCATGCTGCTGACCCGGGTCCTCAGCATCGACGAGGCCTACCGCGCCGTGGGCTGGAACACGGTGTTCCTGCTGGCCTGCCTGATCCCGCTGGGCCAAGCGGTGCAGAACACCGGGGCGGCGGAATGGATCGCCCAGCAGGTCCTGGTCCTGCTTGGCGGCTGGCCGGTCTGGGGCCTCCAGGCCGGCATCGCCATCCTGGCCACCACCTTCTCGCTGGTCATGTCCAACGTCGGCGCGACGGTGCTGCTGGTGCCGCTGGCGGTGTCCATCGCCGTGGCGGCCGGCGGCGACCCGGCCCTGTTCGCCCTGACGGTGGCCATCTCGACGTCGAACTCGTTCCTCATCCCGACCCACCAGGTGAACGCCCTGATCATGGGCCCGGCCGGCTACAAGGTGCGGGATTTCGTCAAAAGCGGCGGCATCATGACCGGGCTGTTCCTGGTGGTGTCGCTGGTCATGCTGAACGTGGTTTTCTAGCCCGCATTTCTCACATCCGCCACGGTCTGCGTCGCGTCCCGGCGACCGCCCCGCCAGGAGCGGGCCGAAAAGCGTAGCCTGTGCTACGGTCGAGGCCC
>JANQFP010000236.1 GCA_028277795.1 Rhodospirillales bacterium | reverse complement strand
GGAGGTGACGATGGTGATCCGCGACAACCGCTCCCTGGGGTCCACCTCGGCCACGGTCAGGCTCTCGATGTTGTAGCCGCGGCCGGAGAACAGGCCGATGACCCGGGCCAGCACGCCCGGCTCGTTGTCCACCAGGACGGAGATGGTGTGGAACTCGATACGGTCGTCGGCGCGTCTCACCGGTGTCGCTCCAGGCTGCGGCGCCGGCCCCCGCCCCCGCGGCGGCGGTCCGGCCCCTGTTCGTGGATGTGCGTGGGTCGGGCTGTCAGGCGAGGACCATCCCGTTGCCGCTTTCGGCGGCGCCCGCCTCGTCCTCGGGCCCGAGGATCATGTCGTGGTGGGCGGCGCCGGCGGGGATCATGGGGAACACGTTCTCGTTGGGGTCGATGGCCACGTTGGCGATGACCGGCCGGTCGCTGTCGATCATGCGCTCCAGGATGTCGCGGACCTCGCCCGGCTTGTCGGTGGCCAGGCCCACGGCGCCATAGGCCTGGGCCAGCTTCACGAAGTCGGGCTGGGCCTCCATCATGCTTTCCGAGTACCGCTTCTCGTAGAACAGCTCCTGCCACTGGCGGACCATGCCCATGGAGCCGTTGTTGAGGATCAGGATCTTCACCGGCAGGCCGTAGTGCATGGCCGTCGACAGCTCCTGCAGGTTCATCTGGAACGACGCCTCCGACGTGATGGCGATGACCAGCGAGTCCGGGTGGGCGAGCTGCACGCCGAGGGCCGCCGGGAAGCCGTAGCCCATGGTGCCGAGGCCGCCCGAGGTCATCCACCGGTTGGGCTCCTCGAAGTGGATGAACTGGGCCGCCCACATCTGGTGCTGGCCCACGTCGGTGGTGACGTAGGTGTCGCGGCCGGCGGTCAGCTCCTGGAGCTGCTCGAGCACGTACTGGGGCTTGATGAAATCGTCCTCCTGGCGGTAGCGCAGGCACTTGCGCGCCCGCCAGCCGTCGATCTGCTCCCACCAGGCCTTGAGCGCGCCGGCGTCGGGCTTGGCGCCGCTGGACCGCCACACCTTGACCATGTCCTCGAGCACGGTGGCCACGTCGCCGACGATGGCCACGTCCACCGGCACGTTCTTGTTGATGGACGACGGGTCGATGTCGATGTGGATCTTCTTCGAGTGGGGCGAGAACTCGTCCAGCTTGCCGGTGATGCGGTCGTCGAACCGGGCCCCGATGCACACCATGACGTCGCACTGGTTCATGGCCATGTTGGCCTCGTAGGTCCCGTGCATGCCCAGCATGCCGAGGAAGTTGGGGTCCGACGCCGGCACCGCGCCCAGGCCCATGAGCGTCAGCGTGCACGGGAAGCCGGTCATGCCCACCAGGTCGGTCAGCCGCTGCGACGCCGTGGGCCCCGAGTTGATGACCCCGCCGCCGGCATAGAGGATGGGCTTCTTGGCCTTGCCCATCAGGGCCACGGCCTCCTCGATGGCCTTGAAGTCCCCCTGGACCCGCGGGTTGTAGGACTTGTGGCCGACCCGGCTGGGCGGCGCATACGCCGACTCGCCGACGATCACGTCCTTGGGCAGGTCGACCACCACCGGCCCGGGGCGGCCCGACGCCGCCACGTAGAAGGCCTCGTGCAGGACCCGGGACAGGTCCTCGGTCTTCTTGACCAGGTAGTTGTGCTTGGTGGCGGACCGCGTGATGCCGGTGGTGTCCGCCTCCTGGAAGGCGTCGTTGCCGATCAGGTGGGTGGGCACCTGGCCGGTGATGCAGACCACCGGGATGCTGTCCATCAGGGCGTCCACCAGGCCGGTCACCGTGTTGGTGGCGCCGGGCCCGGAGGTCACCAGCACCACCCCCACCTTGCCGGTGGAGCGGGCGTAGCCTTCGGCGGCGTGCACGGCGCCCTGCTCGTGGCGGGTCAGCACGTGCTTGATCAGGTTCTGCTTGTGGATCTCGTCGTAGATGCCGAGGGTGACGCCGCCGGGATAGCCGAACACCACGTCCACGCCCTGGTCCTTGAGGGCCTTGAGGACGATCTGCGCACCCGTGAACTGCTCGCCTGCCATGATCCCGTGTCCTTGTCCGGTGGTCCGGTGCCCCGTGCCATGCCGCGGCCCCGGCCCGAATACGGTTCTCCGGCCCAAGGGCCGGAGACCCGGCAACCTAGTCGGTCAGGGGCCGGGGGTCAACACAAACTGACGAATAAATGAAAAGATTTCGGGCAATAATCTTTCCGAATATTGCGCGGAGATGACATGGGCGCCGGTCATCTGGTGGCGGATCCAGGTGAGCTGCCGCTTGGCCAGGTTTCGGGTCGCCTGTTTCGCCGCCGCCACCGCGTCGGCGAGAGGGATTTCGCCACGAATGTGGCCCAGGAGCTGCGGCACCCCCACCGCCTTCATGGCCGGCAACGAGTCATCGAGGCCGAGGGCATCCAGGGCGCGGGCTTCCTCCAGGGCCCCGTCCGCCATCATGGCGTCGAACCGCCCATCGCAGGCCGCATAGAGCAGGTCCCGCGGCGGCACCAGGGCGATGGTGGCGACCCTCGCCTCCACCGGCGGCAGGGGGCCGTCACGCTGCCAGTCGGGCAGCGGCCGGCCGGTGCCCACCACCACCTCCCAGGCGCGGATGAGCCGCTGGCTGTCGCCGGCCGGGATGCTCGCCACCGACTCCGGGTCCCGCTCCGCCAGGGCGGCCCGGAAGGCCTCGCCGCCCAGCCGCGCATGCTCGGCCCGCGCCTCGGCCCGCACCTCGTCGGGGATGTCCGGCACCGCCGCCAGTCCCTCGGTCAGCGCCTTCAGGTAGAGCCCGGTGCCCCCGACCACGATGGGCAGGCGGCCGTCGGCATGGGCGGCGGCGATCTCGTCGCGCGCCATCCCCAGCCACCCCCCCGCCGAGCACGCCTCGGCCGCCGGCAGGATGCCGAACAGCCGGTGCGGCACCCGCGCCTCCTCGGCCGCGCTGGGCCGCGCCGTGAGCACCCGCAGCTCCCGGTACACCTGCATGGAGTCCGCATTGACGACCACCCCGTCGAACGCGGCGGCCACGTCCGCCGCCAGCGCCGACTTCCCGCTCGCCGTCGGCCCGGCCACGACGAGCACGGGATGGTCGGTGGCGGGTCGGTTCGGTTCCGTGTCCATGCGTACCCTTGCGCCTCCGCGCTTGGCCTTCTGCGACAGACGGTGGCCGCTGTATCCGCCTTAACTTACTGATTTATAGTAACGATTCGCTTTGAGTCGTCGGTAGAAATGTCAGCATTTGTCAGCAAATGTACACGGCTGTCAGCATGTCTCCCAAGACGCCGTTGTCGTCCGCACACCGCTGCGCCGCCTTCGGCGCCCCGCCTCACCCGAAAAAAAGGATATAGGAACATAACCCTTCATTGGGAATTTGTCAACTCGGAGCTATTCCTCCGAGCCGAAAGCGACGGTGGAGGTTGGTACGGCAATGCCGTATAATGACCGAGTGCAGACCGTTTTCGAGCCCGACAAGGACGCGACAAATCGAGCCAAGCACGGTGTCTCCCTGGATTTCGCCGCCCGGGTTCTCGCCGATCCTGACCGCCTCGATGTTCTGGATGTGCGGTTCGACTATGGCGAGGATCGGTTCGTTGCCTACGGCAGGGTCGAGGGGCGGGTTTGGGTCTGCGTGTTCGTCGCGCGCGGCGAGCAATACCGTATCATCAGCGTGAGAAAGGCCAATGACCGGGAAACCAGCCGCTATCACGACACGCCGCGCTGAGCCGGACGCCGACGTGCCGCTTACCGATGCCGAGTTCCGGCGTGGCTTGACGGCGACGCTGGCCCGCCGGGCTCGGGCGGTGACCGGACTGTCACAGCAGGCGTTCGGCAAGCGCTACGGCATCCCACCCGCCTCCGTGCGGGACTGGGAGCAGGGCCGCCGGGCCGCCGACAGCGCCACCCGGAGCTACCTGCGGGTGATCGCCCGCATGCCCGACGCCGTCGCGCGGGCCCTGCACGACGCGGCTTGAAGGGGTGGGATGGTGGGCCCTACGTGGGGTTCCGCTGGCGTGCCGATGGGACGGGGGAATACGGGGAATACGGGGACCGAATACGGGGACAGTATACTAATTTCTCAAACGAAATTAGTATACTGTCCCCGTATTCTGCGGGATCTCCCGCCTGGCCAGCCTTTCGGCTTCGGCCCGTTGGCGCGCCGACAACGACGTCCGGGCCGTCTCGCGCATGCGCGCGCTGTCCGCGTCGCCGCGGTCGGCGGCGCGTGACCACCAGACCGCCGCCATGACGGCGTCCCGGGGCACACCCCGGCCCCGCCAGTAGAGCGCCGCCAGGTCGGCGAAGGCGCGCCGCGGGAATGCGGGGACAGTATATTTATTTCACGGGATTTGATCTGGCCGTTCGACAACCATCCACATGTTGTCGCTGGTGGGCAGGTGGTCGAGGAGGCCGAAGCGGCGCAGGCGGAAACCGGTGTCGCTCTGCCGCTGGCTCATTCAGCGGGGATCTCCCGCCCGACCAGCCTTTCCGCTTCGGCCCGTTGGCGCGCCGACAACGACGTCCGGGCCGTCTCGCGCATGCGCGCGCTGTCCGCGTCGCCGCGTTCGGCGGCCCGTGACCACCAGACCGCTGCCATGACGGCGTCCCGGGGCACGCCCCGGCCCCGCCAGTACAGCGCCGCCAGGTCGGCGAAGGCGCGGGCGTGGCCCTGTTCGGCCGCCCGCCGGATCCAACGGGCGGCCGCGCCGGGATCGCGCCCGATGCCGCGACCGTCGCGGAGCATGACACCGAGGCTGTGCTGGGCGCGCGGGTCGCCCTGCTCGGCGGCACGGCGATACCACCGGGCGGCCTCCGCGTCGTCGCGGGCGACGCCGAGGCCGTGCTCGTACATCATCCCGAGGTTGTGCTGCGCGGGGGCGAAGCCCTGCTCCGCGGCCTTGCGGTACCAGCCGAGCGCCACGGCGTCGTCGCGGTCGATCCCGACACCGGCCCGGAACCGGTTGCCGATCACGGTCGCCTCCTCCGGCGACACGTTGGCCACGCTGTAGTCGACCACGTCCCCCTGGACCCCCGAGAACTCCCCGTCGCCGGCCCAGCCGCAGGCGATCGCCGGCCGCGGCATGGCCACCGCCACCGCGATCAGCCACGCCAGCGCCATGGCGACCGCCATCGGGCACGGCGCGCGGCGCTCTCGAATGCCGGAACGTTCGATCATGGTCGGTGTTCCACCGTCAGCGGCCCTAAGAGCCCGTCCGAGAGGTTCATGGTGTTTTTCAACGAACTGGAAAGGCGGCCATGCCAGGAGTGGCCGCGAAGGCGATGCGGGGACATCGTCAAGCGGTCGCGACGCCGCAGGGCCACCTTTCCAGTTCGCCCTTCGGGTGCCTTATGTTTACGCGCCAGGGCGTCGCGCACGGCTTGTGATGCTCCAGCATCACGGCGCCGCGCGCTCCTGCTGGCGCGAAAACATAAGGCATTGAAAAGCGCCAAGAACTTCCCGCACGGGCTCTAAGGCTTGGATCGCCGGTTTCAGCCGTTTCGCGTCGGCACCCGCGTCAAATGGCCGTTTTCGTCCAGCCACGCCACCGCGTCGGTCAGCGCCTTGCGCAACGGAGTCTGCGGCAAGCCAAGTTCGCTCACGGCCTTGTCCGCGG
>JANQFP010000155.1 GCA_028277795.1 Rhodospirillales bacterium | reverse complement strand
CGGTCTCCCGCCCGCCACCGGCCCTCAACGTCGAGGGCCGGCATCCTTCCTTCGCACGGAAATCCCTTCACACCCACCAAGACATACAAGGCCGCGGAGTGGACGCTGAGGACGCCGAGGAAGAAGGAATGCGCCGCGACGCGGCGCCGGAGTCCTTCTCCGCGTCCTCCGCGTGCCCTCCGCGACCCCCGCGTTGAATAAGCGACGATACCGCGCGGGGGCGGGTGCGCTAAAGCTCCTCGTCGAGGCGGGAGCCGGCGTTGCCGGCCGATTTTTCGTAAGGGGTCGCGCCGCTGGGGGCCGGTCCGTCCTCGGCGGAGGCGGGCGGGGCGTCGGCGGGCGCCTGCTTGGGGCCGCCGCGGGAGACCGCCACCCGCGCCGGGCGCAGGGGCCGGTCGTGGATCACGTAGCCGGTCTCCACCACCTGGATCACCGTGCCCGACGGCTTCTCCGGGTCCTCCAGCTCGAACATGGCCTCGTGCACGTTGGGGTCGAACGGCTGGCCGAGGGCCTCCATGCGCGTGATGCCGTGGCCTTCGAGGGCGCCCAGCAGGGTCCGTTCCGTCATCTCCACCCCGGTCATCAGGGCGTCCACCGCCGGGTCGGCGGCGCGCGTCCCGGGCTCCACCGTATCGAGCGCCCGGCGCAGGTTGTCGGCCACCGCCAGCATGTCGCGGGCGAAGCCGGACACCGCGTAGCGGCTGGCGTCCGCCCGGTCGCGCTCGGCCCGGCGGCGCACGTTCTGGGTCTCGGCCAGGGCCCGCAGGAGCTGGTCCTTCAGCGTCTCCACCTCGGCCTCGAGCTCGGCCGCCCGCTCCTCGGGCGACGGCGGCGGCGGCGCTTCGGCCTCCGCCTCCTCGGACGGCGCCGCGGCCTCGCCGCCAGTGTCCTCGTCGGCAGGCTCGGCCTCGGGCTCGGCGGCGGGCTCGCTGTTGGGGGTCTTGTCTTCGGCGTCTTGCGGCATGGCGGGTCCTTCCTGCGTCATCCGATCAGCCGGCCGATCAGGTTGGCCGTGTAGTCGACCATGGGGATGATGCGCGCGTAATTGATGCGGGTCGGGCCGATGACCCCGATGGCGCCGATCACCGTGTGCCGGGCGTCCCGGTACGGGCCGACGATCAGCGAGCATCCGGCCAGGTTGAACAGGTCGTTCTCCGACCCGATGAAGATCTGCACGCCCTCGGCGGTGTCGGTGAGCGACAGCAGCTTGAGCATGGTCTCCTTGGTCTCGAGGGCGGTGAACAGCGACCGGATGTGCTCCAGGTCGCCGACCGCGGTGACGTCGTCCAGCAGGTGGGCCTGGCCGCGCACGATCAGCGAGCCTCCTGGGTCGCCGCCGGCCCATGTGGCCAGCCCCGATTCGACGACCCGGGCAGTGAGCTCGTCGAGCTCGGCCCGGTGCTCCTCCAGCTCGCGCAGGATGTCGGCCCGCGCCTCGCCGATGGTGCGGCCGACCAGGCGGGCGCTCAGGTAGTTGCTGGCCTCCACCAGCACCGACGGCGGCAGGTCTGGCGGCGTGTGGATGATGCGGTTCTCGACGATGCCGCCCTCGTTGACCATCACCACCATGGCCCGGCCCGGGTTGAGGCTGATCAGCTCGATATGCCGGAGCGGCCCGTCGGTCTTGGGGGCCATCACCAGGCCGGCGCAGTGGGAGAGGTCGGACAGGGTCGCCGTGACCTCCTCCAGCAGGCCCTCCACCGAGCTGGACGACCCCGCGCATTGGGCCTCGATGGCGCGGCGCTCGGTCTCGGTCAGGTTGCCCACCTCGAGGAGCCCGTCCACGAACAGCCGGAGCCCGGCCTCGGTGGGGATGCGGCCGGCCGAGATGTGGGGCGCGAACAGCAGCCCCGCCTCCTCCAGGTCGGCCATGACGTTGCGGATGGTGGCCGGCGACAAATCCAGGTCGAGGCGCCGTGACAGGGTCCGCGAGCCCACCGGCTCGCCGTTGGCCAGGTACGCCTCGACGATGCTGCGGAAGATCTCCCGCGACCGGTCGTTGAGTTCGCTGATCATCATGGGTTTCGGGCCCTGTGCGCGCCGAGAATCTAGTGTTGGCGGGTCGGCCCGTCAACGGACCCCCGGGCTTTACGCCGGGGCGGCGGCGCGCTAGTAGTGGCCGCCGCACCCCAACCCCCGCCCGGAACGGGACCGACCATGAGACCATCCGGCCGCGCCGCCGACGCCCTGCGTCCCGTCACCCTGGAGACCGACGTCAACAAGTACGCCGAGGGGTCATGCCTGGCCCGCTTCGGCGACACCGAGGTGCTGTGCACGGCCACCGTCGAGCAGTCGGTGCCGTCGTGGCTGCGGGATTCCGGGCGCGGCTGGATCACCGCCGAGTACGGCATGCTGCCGCGGTCCACCGGCACCCGCACCGCGCGCGAGGCGGCGCGCGGCCGGCAGAGCGGACGCACCCAGGAGATCCAGCGCCTGATCGGCCGCAGCCTGCGGGCGGTGGCCGACCTGCCGGCCATGGCCGACATGCAGATCCGAATCGACTGCGACGTCATCCAGGCCGACGGCGGCACCCGCACCGCCGCCATCACCGGGGCCTACGTGGCCCTGCACCTGGCGTTGCAGCGCGTGGTGACCCTCGGCCTGCTGGGCGCGGTGCCGCTGACCGACCAGGTGGCGGCGGTGTCGGCCGGGCTCTACCGGGGCGCCCCGATCCTGGACCTGGACTACGACGAGGACAGCGCCGCCGAGGCCGACGCCAACTTCGTGCTCACCGGCCGCGGCGGCGTGGTCGAGGTGCAGGGCACGGCCGAGGAGAAGCCCTTCTCCCGCGACCAGTTCCTGGCCCTGCTGGCCCTGGCCGAAAAGGGGGTCGGCGAGCTGGTGGGCCTGCAGCGGCGCGCCCTCGGCCTCGACTGAGCACCCGCGCCCCGGCCATGGCCCGTCCCTTCGCCCGCGGCCGGCTGGTCATCGCCAGCCACAACGCCGGGAAGGTCAGGGAAATCGAGGCCTTGCTGGCGCCCTACGGGGCGGACGTGGTGTCCGCCGGTGCCCTCGGTCTGCCCGAGCCCGAGGAGACCGGGACCACCTTCGTCGCCAACGCCGAGCTCAAGGCGCGGGCCGCCGCCGAGGGAGCCGGCCTGCCGGCGCTGGCCGACGATTCGGGCCTGGCGGTGGCCGCCCTGGACGGCGCGCCGGGCATCCATTCGGCCCGCTGGGCCGGCCCCGGCAAGGACTTCGGACATGCCATGGCGCGGGTGGAGAAGGCCCTGGCCGGGACGGCGGACCGCCGCGCCCATTTCGCCTGCGCCCTGGCGTTGGCTTGGCCCGACGGCCACTGCGAGACCTTCGAGGGGGTCGTGCACGGCCACCTGGTGTGGCCGCCGCGGGGCGATCGCGGCTTCGGCTACGACCCGGTGTTCGTGCCCGACGGCCACGCCGTCACCTTCGGCGAGATGGACCCGGACGCCAAGCACGCCATCAGCCACCGGGCCGACGCCTTCCGCAAGCTGGTGGCCGCCTGCTTCGCC
>JANQFP010000118.1 GCA_028277795.1 Rhodospirillales bacterium | reverse complement strand
GTTCCGGCGCGCCGAGTACTTCTTCGTGCGCCGGCGCCCCGCCGCGAAGAGCGCGCGATCGCGGCGGGGCGCCGGTCCCACGTGATGCTGCCGCATGATGCGCGATGCCGACTCAACGGATCGGGCGAACCGGTGATCGAGGCCCAACGGCACAAGCCAAAAGACCAGGTCCATCTGTTGCGGGCGGGCGTGAGGTAACATCGAGCGTCCGAATGGGGTGCGATCTTCAGACCGCGTGCATCGGTTCGAAGATCAGACAGCCGGTGCAGTCGAAGTGCTCACGAGCCTTCCGGCCGGCGACCCCGGCCGAATCCCGAAGAACAGACTATAGAGCACCGGCACCACCCCGAGCGTCAGGATGGTCCCGACCAGCAGCCCGAAGGCGATGACGCTGGCCATGCCGTAGAAGAGCGGGTCGTGGGCCAGGATCAGCGGGGCCAGGCCGAGGATGGTGGTGATGGTGGTCATGAGGATCGGGCGCAGGCGGCGCACCGAGGCGCTGACGATGGCCTCGAAGGGGTCGGCGCCGGCCGCGCGCTCGATGTCGATGCGATCGATCAGCACGATGGCGTTGATGGTGATGATGCCCGAGAGCGAGAACAGGCCGAGGATCACCATGAAGCCGAAGTTGGCGCCCATCAGCAGCAGCCCGGCCGAGGCACCGATCAGCACCAGCGGGATGGTGGCGAGGATGATGGCCGGGCGGCGGTAGGAATTGAACTTGACGACCAGCAGGACCAGGATCACGGCCAGGCACAGGGGGACATTGGCGCCGAGGGCGGCGCGGGATTCGGCGGAGTCGATCACGACGCCGTCGAAGCCGAGGCGGTGACCCGGCGGCAGCTCGGCCTCGATCGCGGCCAGCGCCGGGGCGATCAGCGGGACCATGTCCTCGGCCGTCAGCGCGGTGTTGCGGGCCTCGACGGTCAGCGCGCGCTGCAGGTCCGAGCGGGCGAGACGGGCGTAGGCGTTGACCAGCCGCAGCCCGGCCACCTGCATCAAGGGTACGGTCTCGCCGGTGGCACGGGCGAAGACCTCCAGCGAGCCGATGCGTTCCAGGCTGGTGCGCTCGGCGCCCGGGGCACGGGCGATGATCGGGAAGAGGGCGTCGTCCCCGCGGTACTGGGTGACGGCCAAGCCGTCGAAGGCGCGCTCCAGGGCCTGGGCGATGTCGGCCGAGGAGACGCCGGCGCGCCGCGCCCGGGCCTGGTCGA
>JANQFP010000029.1 GCA_028277795.1 Rhodospirillales bacterium | reverse complement strand
AACGGAATCGTTTGATCGGATCTACTTGCTCTAGAAATCAATGGTTTAGAGCACGACCGTTCGATCAAATCGGGTCGATTTGATCGAACCGTGCTCTAGCGGCCGTTGGGCGCCGGCCCCACGCCCGGTTCGAAGTCCAGGCTAGGGTACGGGGGCAGACCGGCCGACCGCCGGTCGGGGAACCATCGGTTCCCGTCCCCCGTCAGACGCCGCCCGCCGACGACGACGTTGTTGCGAACCACCGCCGGCGGAACGCCCCGGGTGCGCACCAGGATCGAGCGTCCCGGCCGCTCGAGCAGGATGGTGTTGCCCTCGATCTTCGCCGAGTTCTCGGTGTGATCCCGGCCGTGCCCCCGACCCCGCTCCAGCCCGATGCCGATGGCCTCCGCGTTGGAGGTGGCCCGACCCATCTGCAGAACCGAGTCGCGGATCACCACATGGCCGCCGTTGGGCACGTCGATCAGGCGGCTGTCGCGCGAGTCCAGCGACGCGATGACGCTGTCCTCGATTATCGTCGTGATGGCCCGGCTCTTCACCTCGTGGCCTTCATCGCGCGCCGCGAGACTCGACGTGCGGAGAAGAACCAAGACCCCGCCGCCGATGTAGATGTTGTGGGCGTACCCGCCGCCGGAGATGCCGTTCTCCCTGAACACGCTGTCCTCGATCTTCACCAGACCGGGCCGGGGCCCGCTGAGGATCCCCTGTTGATTGTGATGGAAGTTGACGCGGCGCAGGGTGAGATGGCGGCCTTCGAGGCGGATGCAGGCGCCATTGCGGTCGGGCACGGCGACGTTCGAGCATTCCAGGCCCTCGATCACCGTATTGTCGCCCTTGATCACCAGCGCCGCCTTGCCTTCGGCGGCGACGCCGGTGAGGTGGGCGCCGGGCTCTGCGCGCAGGGTCAAGTTGTTGGCCCGGATGACGGCGGCCTCGCGGTAGACGCCGGGGCCGATGACGATGGTCTTGCCGTCCTCGGCCGCCGCCAAGGCATCTGCGAGGCTATTGAAATCGCAGCCGGTTTCGGCGGATTCGGGGGCACACACCCGCGCGGGATGGGTGCGTGGCGCGTCGCTCGACGGATTGTCTGGCGGCGCCAGGATCAGCCGTCCGTCCTCGCCGCGCACGATGGTGCCGGGTTTCCAGTCGGTCGCTCCCGCTGGCTGGGCCTGAAGGGCGAACCCCAGGATCGCCGCCAACAGACCCCGACGGACGGCCCGCGGAACCGCGCCAACGGACACCCCGAATCCCTTGCTGCCGTTGGCTTCCCGACAAGACATGAGATGATCCCGCTCCGCTGAACCGCAGTCTACCGGTGTTGCCGCATAAGGGCGAGCCACGCGAGCCCCTTCCCGGCGCTTGCCATTCCATTGCGCCGCTGTCATCGATGGCCGGCCGGCGTCATGGAAAATTCACCGTTCCGGCCCGCCGTTATTGTGGTGTTTTGACCGAATTTGCCCGATACTCCCGCCGCCCATGGAGGCCCACCCGTCATGCCCGCGTCCGCCGACCGCCCGCTGCTGCTCACGCCCGGACCGCTGACCACCGCGCCCGCCACCCGGCAGGCCCTGGACCGCGACTGGGGCTCGCGCGATCCTGCGTTCATCGCGCTGAACGCCCAGATGCGCAATCGCCTGGTGTCCATCGCCGGCGGCGAGGGCACCCACGTCTGCGTCCCCATTCAGGGCAGCGGCACCTTCGCCGTCGAGGCGGCCATCGGCACCCTGGTGCCGCGGCAAGGCAAGGCCCTGGTGCTGGTCAATGGCGCCTACGGCCGGCGCATGGCGCGGATCCTCGAGTACCTGGGGCGGGACTACGCCACCTACGAGACGGCGGAGGACGCGCCGCCGGACCCGGAGGGCGTCGACGCGGCGCTGGCCGCCGACGCCGCGGCGACCCATGTGCTCGCCGTCCACTGCGAGACCACCTCGGGCATCCTCAACCCCATCGACGCCATCGCCGAGGTCACGGCGGCGCGCGGACGCCGCCTGCTGGTGGACGCCATGAGCGCCTTCGGCGCCCTGCGCCTGGACGCCCGCCGTACGCCCTTCGATGCCGTCATGGCGTCGGCCAACAAGTGCCTGGAGGGCGTCCCCGGCATGGCCTTCGTCGTCGTCCGCCGCGATGCCCTGGAGGCCGCCGCCGGCAACGCCCATTCCCTGAGCCTCGACCTCCACGACCAGTGGACGGCCATGGAGGGCAACGGCCAGTGGCGGTTCACGCCGCCGACCCAGGTCCTCGCCGCCTTCAACCGGGCCCTCGACCTGTTCGCCGACGAAGGGGGCATCACCGGCCGCCACGACCGCTACGCCGAGAACTGCCGGGTGCTCATCGACGGCATGCGGGCCCTGGGCTTCGAGACCTTCCTCGGCGACGACGTCCAGGCGCCCATCATCGTCACCTTCCACGCCCCCGCCGACCCCCGCTACGCCTTCGACGCCTTCTACGACGGCCTGCGGCGCCGCGGCTACGCCATCTATCCCGGCAAGCTGACCGCCGCCGACACCTTCCGCATGGGCTGCATCGGCCACCTGGACGCCGACGACATGCGGGGCGCCGTGGCCGCCGTCGCCGAGGTGGTCGAGGACATGGGGGTGACCCGACGCGGCCGGGCAACCTAAGCGAGGAGCGAGTCATGTCGAACAACAACGGACACCGCTATCGCGGCCCGGTGCGGGCCGTCATCCTGGACTGGGCCGGCACCACCATGGACTTCGGCTGCATGGCGCCGGCCGTGGTCTTCGTGAAGGTCTTCGGGCAGGCCGGCGTCCCCATCACCATCGACGAGGCCCGCGCCCCCATGGGGGCCCACAAGAAGGAGCACATCCGCCAGATCACCGAGATCGAATCGGTGCGGGCCCGCTGGCAGGAGGCCCACGGACGGCCGCCGGCCGACGCCGACGTGGACCGCATGTTCGCGCAGTTCGTGCCCCTGCAGGAGGCCTGCCTCTCCGAGTACTCGGACCTCATCCCCGGCACCCTGGACGTGATCGGCGCGCTCAAGGGGCGCGACATCCGCATCGGCTCCACCACCGGCTACCTGCCCGGCATGATGGCCATCAACCTGAAGGACGCCGAACGGCAGGGCTACGTCCCCGACTCCACCGTCTGCGCCGGCGACGTGCCGGCCGGCCGGCCGTTCCCCTTCATGTGCCTGCAGAACGTCATCAACCTCCAGGTCTCGCCGGTGACCGCCTGCGTCAAGGTGGACGACACCCTCCCCGGCATCGACGAGGGCCTGAACGCCGGCATGTGGACGGTGGGCCTGGCGGTCTCGGGCAACGAGGTGGGCCTGCCCCTCGCCGACTGGGAGGCCCTTGACGACGGCGACAGGCGCGCCCGCCGGCAGCACGCCTACGCGCGCATGGAGGGCGCCGGGGCCCATTACGTCATCGACACCATCGCCGACCTGCTGCCCTGCGTCGACGACATCGAGGCCCGGCTCGCCCGCGGCGACCGGCCGTAACACAGGCTACGCTTTTCGGCCCGCTCCTGGCGGGGCGACCGCCGGGACGCGACGCAGACCGTGGTGGATGTGAGAAATGCGGGTTAACCCATTGAGTCCGCAAGGACATTCTCTCGTCGCCTTGCGGTAGAACGAAAATCAGCGTATACTAATATATAAGCGATTCCTGAAGTGCCGGCGGAGTTCGGCACGAGGAAGAGGGCTGCACGCTGGGGCGACGCCAACAAGAGAGGAAAAACGGTAGGTCGTCATGTTCCACACAAACGAAGTCCTGGCGTTCGCCACGATCGTCGCCCTGGCCTTTGTCACCTCGGCCCTGATTCTGGCGATTTCCGGCTGATCCTCGCCACCCCACCGGACCGTTCGCGACGGCCCGGCGACCTCAGCGTTTGGTCGCCGCGTCGGTGAGCGCGTCCAGCACCTGCGCCATCTTGGCGAACACCGGGTCCCGGTCCGTGATCCCGTGGCGCTTGGCCAGGTAGGCCGGCCGGTTGTAGGCCAGCATCACCCGGCCGTCCGGCGTCCGCCAGACCAGGGCCTTCAGCGGCAGGTCGATGCCGATCGTGCGGCGGCTCTGCATGAGCGGCGTTCCCATGGCCGGGCTGCCGAACACCAGGAGCTGGGTCGGCGGCATGGGTTGGCCGATCTTGGCAGCGCCCGCAGAATGGTCGATGCGGGCGAACACGGTGACGCCCTTCGTCCTCAGGGCCGCTTCCAAACGGTTCGCGGTCTGGACGACGCCGAAGTCGCTCTGCTTGGTGATCAGCCCTTCGGCGGCGAGCGCCGGCGTGACGGCGATCAGGACCACGGCGATGGCGGACAAGACGATCTGGCGCATGACGGCCTCCCTTCCCTGCTCGGATCCCGCGCCCCATAGCCGACCGCCGGGGCACCGGCAAAATGACAATCCCGTGAATACGGGCCCTTGGCAAGCCGCGGCGCCCACTGTCCGCTGGCCGGCACCCCGCCCGGCGCCTATAAGTTCGGACACGTCCGCGGAACAACGGAGGGGCCGGACATGACCGCCGCCATCGCCAGCATCGGGGCCATGGTCTACGAGACCACCCTCGACGGGTTCGACCACACCCTGGGGCGGGTCGCCGACGCCGGGTACGACCACGCCGAGCTGTCCGTCACGGCCTCCGGCGTGGTCGTGGGCGGCGCCCTGAGCCGGCCCCGCATGGCCGCCATTGAGCCGCTGCTCGCGCGGCGGCGGCTCGCCTACACCGCCCATGCCCCCCTGGCCCTCAACTTCATGGACGCCGACAACGCGGCGCTCCACCGGGCGGTGGGACGGGCCTGCGTCGAGTTCTGCGCCGCCGTCGGCGCCCGGGTCCTGGTGGTCCATCCGGCATGGGTGCATCCGGCGCGGCTGGCAGCGGACTGGGACGGCCTGCTGGCCCGCGAGCGCGAGGCCCTGGCCGACCTGGCCAACGTCGCCGCCGGCCACGGTGTCACCCTGTGCCTGGAGAACATGCCGGTGGTCACAGAGCAACTGGCCGGCACCCTGGACAACCACGGTTGCGACCCGCGCAGCGTTGCCGCCCAGGTGGCGGCGGTGGCCCACCCCCACCTGGCGGCCACCCTCGACGTCAGCCACGCCTGCCTGGCGGCGGCCCACACCGGCGGCGATGCGGCGGCGACCATGACCGCCCTGGCGCCGTGGGTGCGCCACCTGCACCTGCACGATTCCTTCGCCCGGCCGCCGACCGTGCCGCGGGCCAACTCGCAGGAGGCCATCGCCTTCGGGGTCGGCGACACCCACCTGCCCCTCGGCTGGGGCACCATCGACTGGGAGGGCCTGCTGCCCGGCCTGCCCATCCCCCCCGGCGCCACCATCACCCTGGAGATCATCGGCCTCTACGCCGACGCCCCGACCCTGGCCGACAGCCTCGCCCGCGCCCGCCGCATCGCCGAGTTGATGGAGCGGGAGAGCGACGGTGGCGAGGCTCGGGACACGACCGCGGCGGCGAGCCCGGTACCGGCCTACCCATAGGGCATCTGCCTACACCCGAGAAACGGATCGGGACCGGGCCACCGAATGTCCGGTCTCCGAGGGAAACCGGGCGAACCAGATAGTGCGTTACCCGTGTGGCGGATCAGCCGAATTCAGTCCAGTCAGGATTGGGCGAACATAGGTTGTGGCATTCGCAAGACGGTCTCGAAGAGCAAATGCCATTCCGGCGCATGGCCCCCCTTCGCATCGGCAACAAGAATAATACAATGTGGGATGGTCGTGGATTGTGCATCATCTGCGATACATGATCTCTGATCACTGAGGCAGTGAAAGTCGGGTATTTCAATGAAGCTGGAGATGAAGGTCGCACTGATCGGTGCCGCTGCGGCAATCATCGCTGCTTTCGTTCCGGTAATCGCAAATCTGATTGACGATCAAATAGACGATTCGCTCAAAAGGCTCGAAGTCACACTAACCGCAACACGGGATGCGTCACCGTATCATGCATTCCGGCTCGCGGAAGTGCCACCTTCCTACACTTCCCACGCAGACGGATTCTCCAAACTCGGGTTTTATCTCTGGCCCGAAGCGGATCTCACAGAGCTCCTACCAGTGCTGGCGCTCGGCACCGAAATGGACCCTCCGGTCTTCATCACCAAGGCCGATTTCCTGGACAACGACGATGCAAGCTCCGACCCCCTTCGGGAGAACCATTTGAAACGCCTTTGGCGTGTCATCGAGCAGGTCGGTAGCGTCGCGAGAAACGCCGCTGTCGATCTTCCTACAGACCTCGTCCGAAGAGACGGAACACCGTTGTTCAAAGCGTCGGACTCCGACGCCGATATTGGCTTAGCCGTGCTCCGGGCGGTGTATCTTGGCAACAAAGCGAGGTCTGCGAGTGCTGACGATCCGACGGTCAAACGGGCAATGAGTTTTGCTCGTATCGCCTTTGACGGAGGCTCAGACGGACCAAAGCGCCCGTCCAATCGTGAGTTCAACGCGGCGAGGTTTCTGGCAACCAGGCAGGTTTTCCCAATCTTGGATCTCACTGCCACGAACCCGAACTCGTCGCCGATCGTCGTCACAAGTGTAGCGATCAACGTCCGCGCGACCGCACCAGCCTTCAGTGGCATTGGTTCCGGTCCTGTTCCTCCGATTGATGAAGTCACCTTCGAGCTATCGCCACACGGCGGGAGACAGGCAATTCAGCTTTCTGCTCCGGTCAAGATTGCTGGCCAAGACACAATCGCCATCAAAATAAAGGTTACATCTGATGTGTTGTTTGGGTTTCTTTGTGACTTCGAGCTGTTGAGCGGCAGTCAAGTGGTTGGAGAACTCCGGGGCGTAGTTGTTGATATCGGATTCCAGCCTCCACGTGGCTCCAACGCAATCTAGGCAACTGGTTATCCGACCGTTTCGTCCAAAAGGTCTCGCTGATGTCGGGACAAGGCCTCCTGCATTGCGCGACCGCCGGCACCGAGATGGTCCCGTCATCGACGCCAAATGGGTGGCCGCTTCGGTTCAGGACCGATGAATCGTGGTCAGACTCCCAACGGCATCACTGCTGTCCGGTTTAGCAAAACCGGTGGTGTCCCTGCGAGGTCGAACAAGCAGAAGTCGTCATGCCCGTGCTTGTCACGGGCATCCACGTCCTTGTTTCGAGAACCGAAGGCCG
>JANQFP010000021.1 GCA_028277795.1 Rhodospirillales bacterium | reverse complement strand
GCTAACCCGCCTTTCTCACCATAGCCATGGTCTGCGCGCCGTTTTCGGCCCGACAGGGCAGGAGAGGCGCGCGGCGCGATGCGGACCCATCGGGCAAGCGCCTCGACGCATCCTGTCGGGCCGAAAACGGCGCCCGAAGGGTCGCCCTCCGCCGGCCGCC
Source organism: Rhodospirillales bacterium (assembly GCA_028277795.1). Classification (GTDB taxonomy): domain Bacteria; phylum Pseudomonadota; class Alphaproteobacteria; order Rhodospirillales; family JANQFP01; genus JANQFP01. The sequence continues at coordinate 973 of JANQFP010000021.1, read as the reverse complement.
CCCCTTCGACAGGCTGCTGCGCAGCCGCTCAGGGTGAGGGGCGTGAGGCGCCCTCACCGATGCTCTGGCATCGCTTTCGGGCACCTTCCTGGCGGATCGGCCCGGCGGAGGGCGACGCAGACCATGGCTATGGTGAGAAATGCGGGCTACCACCCCGGAGGTGTTGCGGCATCGACACACCGAAAAATGATTGTCGTTCGCAGGGTTGCGCGGTCCTTGACCCGCGGCCGTCCCCGTGGCGTTATCGCGCCATCAGGGTGTCCGGGATCACCCAGAACATGAAGACTAAGAGAGGAGTGATCCCGGTATGAGAAAGGCACTTTTGGGCACGAGCGCCCTGGTTGCCGTGAGCGTCCTGGCCACTGGCCCGGCGGGCGCGGCCGAACCGCTGAAGATCGGCCTCGGTGGCTACATGGACCAGGCCATCGGCTTCGTCAGCCACGACGGCGACTCGACTTCGCAGGCGGGCGGTGTACAGGGCCCGGGCGGCCCGCAGGGCTTCGACAACTTCGAAGACAGCGAAGTCCACTTCAAGGGCTCGACCACCCTCGACAACGGCATCAAGGTCGCCGTGCATTTGGAACTCGAGGGCCTTTCGGCCGCCACCGGGGACGACATCGACGAAGCCTACATGACCCTGACCCACCCGACGATGGGCCAGGTCGTCATCGGTTCGGAGAACATGCCCAACTACAAGATGCACTATGGCGCGCCGTCGGTGAGCGCACAGGGCTTCGACGAATCCAACTACGACTACTGGGCGCCGAACCCCTCCGGCAACGGCGGCAGCGGCGACAGCGCGTACGGCAACACCTCGGGCCGTTTCTTCGCCAACGACCCGATGCACACCGCCTACTACACACCGCGTCTGGCCGGCTTCCAGCTGGGCGTCGGCTACGCGCCCGACAGCTCGGAAGGCAACGCGTTCAGCGCCACCGGCCCGCAGAGCGGTCTCAGCGTCGGCCTGAACTAC
>JANQFP010000220.1 GCA_028277795.1 Rhodospirillales bacterium | reverse complement strand
CTGTTCAAACGCGGTATCCGCCGACTCCAGGCCATCTTCCAATCCTTCGCCCCACTGCCTCCACTCTGGGGAGCGTGGAGAAACTGAGGGATGGTGAGCTCCACCCAATCCGACCTCTTGCCCGATTCAGTTGCCTTTGAAGCGGGCAGAAGTCAAGTGACAACTCTGATATGCACAGAATGTGTGCAAATTATGGCAGGGTGCCGCGCCTGACCTGAAGATGACCACATCGCGGGTCGGTCAGCACTGCCGCAGCTTCGCGTCGTCCTGTCGCGACTCGTCGAGAATCCAGTCCCGGAAGGCGGCCACCTTGGGCCGGTCCCCGCCGGCGTCGGGACGCACCAGGTAGTAGGCGAACTCGGTCGGCAGGGTGAGCGCGAAGGGCCGCACCAGGCGGCCGGCGGCGATGTCCGAGGCGGCCAGGGACTCCCGGCCGAGGACGACGCCCAGGCCCTCGATGGCCGCCTCCATGGCGTGGGCCGCCTGGTTGAAGCGTGGCCCGCGGTCGGGGTCCACGTCGTCGACGCCTGCCAGCCGCAGCCACATGCGCCAGTCCGGCGCCGGTCCGGAGATGTAGAGCGAATCGTCGTGCAGCAGCGTATGGCCCCGCAGGTCGGCGGGCCTGCGCAGCGGGGCCGCGCCGTCGAGCAGGGCGGGGCTGCACATGGGCGTCACGCTTTCGGCGAACAGCTTGTCGATGCGCAGGCCCGGGTAGTCGCCGTTGCCGTAGCGGATGGCCATGTCCACTTGGTCGGTGCGGAAGTCCACCAGCGCCATGGTCGCCGAGATGCGGACGTCGATGTCCGGGTGCAGGCTGGTGAACCCCTCGATGCGGGGCACCAGCCACTTGACGGCGAAGGACGGCGCCACGCTGACGGTCAGCGGCCCGGTCTCGTCGGAGCGCCGGAGGAGGGCGATCCCTTCGGCCAGCCTGTCGAACCCTTCCGTCAACAGGGGCAGGCACGACTGCCCCGCGTCGCTCAACAGCACGGTCCGGTGGAGCCGCCGGAACAGGGCCACGCCCAAGAATTCCTCCAACTGGCGCACCTGATGGCTGACGGCGGCCGGCGTCACCCCGAGCTCGTCGGCCGCCTTGGTGAAGCTCAGATGGCGGCCGGACGCCTCGAAGGCACGGAGGGCGCTGAGGGGCGGAAGGGCGCGGGCCATGGTCCCTTTGTTCAAATTTTTCTCATCTAAATTGCGACAATAACTCGTTTGTCGCGGGCATGCAAGCCACATAAATTAGGGAACATCGGATAGAGCCACAGACAAAAAGATCAAATTTTCTTCAACACTCAGACCGGAGAGCAGCGATGATGGACCACCTTATGACATCCGATCCCCGATACCGGGCCTACATCGACCGGGCCCACCGGCTGCGGGCGCGGGCCTTCAGAACGGAAACCCGTCGTGGCGTCCGCGCGGTGACCGGGGTGGTTCGGTGGGCGATCTCGTTCGTCCTCAGCCGCCTGCGTCGAGCGGCGGAGCGGTACGGGGAATGGCGGCGGCACGAGGCCGCCATCGGCCAGCTCAGGGGACTGAGCGATTCCGCCCTCAAGGACATCGGCCTGCACCGCAGCCAGATCCGCTCGGCGGTGTTGGGGCTGAACCAGGAAGACCGCCGTCCGATACCGGCCGCGCCATCCCAAGAGGTTCCGGCCGAAGCCATCCCGACGAGGCTCGCTGCCTAAGCGCCGGTCGCGCGGGGACATCCAGCCCAAGGGTTGACGCCCGCGCCAAGTCGGCGGACGTGATGCAGTCGAACGCGGGCGCCGCAAAGAGGGCGCCCGCGTCCTGTGCTTAAATCCCCCGTCTCGCGTCCAGACGGACATCGAGGGGTCCGGGCGACGGGGCACACGCCCCGGTGTCGTGTTCACGTCCGCAAGCGGCAGTACCATGACGATACGGCCTCCGCCAGCGATCTACCATTCATAGAGGGCTGAATTCTTTGGTTGCCAAACAGTTGTCATGGTATACTTCAGGCCGGAAGCGTTCCGTCGGGAGCGGGTTCGGTTTTCCCTGCGAGAGAACCAATGCCTTGGAGAGGTCTGATGTCGGAGAGGCCGATCCCGGTGTCGGTGTCGAAGCCTTAAGTGGAGGTGCCAACCGACCGGGGAGGGCACGGTGATGAAGAGATCGCTGGTACTGGCAATTCTTGCCACGGCGTTGGCGCTCATGGCCGGGGCGGGTGCCGCCCAGCAATGCCCACAGGGGTATTACCAGTGTGCGCCAAACCTATGTTGTCCCCTGTGATTATCGGCTGGGATTATTACGATATGGGGAGGATGTCCGATGGCCCTGACACCGGGAGATACCCCTGATCCGAATCCTCCGGCCGCGAGCGAGCCAGCTCCGACCAAACGATTCTCCTTCGGCAGATTGTTCGTCCTCGGTGGCGGGACCGTGCTGGTCTTGGTCTTCGTGGTGGTCGTCGCCTCCTTCTTCACCACCGTCAGTTACGAGGACGCGGCCGTCGCCAGCAAGCGTCTCAGCGCAATGGAGTTGACCGACCCGCGTCCAGGCAAGCTGTTCGTTTTCCGGGACGGCGAGATCGAGGACCGGCCGGTGTGTCACATCGTATTGGGGGAAGGCGACATCCTGGGACAGGATGCCGTGCACCGGTACGAGTTCGTCAACGTCGTCGGCCGGCTGGCACCGATCGTCGCCGGCCTCAGCGCTGCGCTGACGGGAGGCGAGGCGGACATGCCCGATGTCGGCGACAGTGAGTTGTTCAAGCGGGTCTGGATCGCCAAGGAAGTCTACGTCGAGAGCTTCGACAAGAAACAAATGGCGACCGGCTGCGCGCCCGATGCTTTGCGGGCCATACAGTCAGGGGCCCAGGTCTGCGCGGTCGATAGCGCGATCGTCGCGGCGGGCGACGGTGCCACCGTGTTCGCCATCGGCTTCAGATCGAACTGCGTACGGCCTCTTCAGGAGGAGAGCGCCGGCCACTCCGCCGAGAAGTTGCGGCTCGCCGACGACGTCAAGTGGACAACCTGGATCAAAGATACCCTCGACCTGATCCATGTGGACCGGCAGCCGGCCAGGCTCGACCCGTAGGCGGAAATCGCCCCGCACCCCTGTCACGCCGGCGTGCCGATCGATGGGCGCGAAGCCCCGCCGGTGAGGCGGGGCTGTCCCTGTCTGCTGAAGGGTGCTTGGATGTCAGGCGGGTGCCCCGGTGTGGAGCAGCGCGTCCGACGAATAGGCCGTCGCCGTGCGCAGGGTCCAGGCCCTGAAAAGGATCATGTGGTTCAACATCGGTGCGCCCTCCTCCTGTCCGCCGAGTGTTCCGCGAATGAAAAAGAGCCGCAGTATCGTGACGGCCGGAGGCCCGGACTTCGACGGTGGTCACACTTTGTGACGTTTTCATGACCCCCGCGTGAACGAAGGATGACGCCGCCGTCCCAAGCCCGCTCGTGGGCGTGATAGACGAAGCTCTCCTTGCCGGGCGGCACCCGGGCCAGGGTCAGGACCACCCGCGACAGGCCGGCCTCCAGGGAAAGGGGCCGCATGTGCACCTCGGAGTTGGGGTTCCAGGGATGGCGGATCCGAGCTTCGGGCGTCGCGGCGATCTCGTCCATGGTCCACAGGGGCTTCGGGGTCGGTTGGCTCATGGCGGCTCACTCCGGCGGCTGTCTTCAAATGAAGGGATCGTGGGACCACTGCAGCAGGGCCTGGCGCTGCCGCGGCCGGCAGGCGATGTCCCCCGGCTCGCAGTTGGCACGGACCTGGCCCGCGTGGCGGGCGAAGGCGCGCCAGCGCTTGACCTGGACCGCATCGATGTCGGGGATGCGCCGGCCGAGATAGTAGCGGCAGTACCACTGGAACCAGCCGCGGGGATCGGGCCCGATGATCCAGCCCTTCTCGCGCCAGTAGGACAGGGGCTTGCGGCTCTTGACCCCGAAGCAGTTGAGCGTCGGGTCCGCCACCTCGCTGAGGCGGGCGTCGGCGAACCACTCGGCCGGGAACTCGTCCCGGCAGTCGTTCAGGTACTTGCCCTCGAAGACCCCCATGGCCAGCATCTCGGCCGGCGTGAAACGGGGCGCAAACCCGGGCAGGAAGTCCCGGCCCAAGGGCGCCACGAGGGTGTAGCTGTAGTCGCGCTGCATGCGGTCGTTGACCACGACCGTGTCGCCGATCCGGTACATGCCGAGTTCCGAGTTCGTCAGCGGCTCCAACCCGCGACCGTAGACAGGATTTCGACCGCCAAGTCCAGGTCCGAGTCGCTGCTTGTGAACGGCAGCGATAGGCATAGGAACCGACCTTCGGACGAGCCGAGGTGCAGACCGCCCTCGAAGCACGCCCGCTCGACGGCCGCGAGGTCCGCCAGCCGGGCCAGCTCCACGGCCATCAGCAGGCCGATGCCGCGGGCGCCGCGGAATACGGACGGCCCCTCCGCGACGGTCTGCAGTTTGGGCAGGATCCTGGCGCCCTTGCGAGCCGATGCCGCGAGAAAAAGGCCCCGCGCGGCCGCGGGGCCAGTCGGTCGGGGAGGGGACGAAGCCACCGGGACCCGGACATGACGACCCTGCCTTGCCGGCAGGGCCGGGGTGCGGTCAGCCCCGACGTTGGAGCCTGGGGGGTCCGGTCCCGTGGCGGCGCCCGTAGCGCCCGGAGGCAATTCTACTAAAAGTCGCAGTTCTTGAAAAGGGGCATCGGGATAGAAGAATAATGCCGGCCCGGCATGTCGGCGCCACCGCCGGCGGGTGTCCGCCCGGGCCGCCCATTCCCTAGGGTCTACCGCCGCGGAGCGCCGTATGCTAGAAGCGGAGGCCGCGCGAACACGGCGCCGCCCGCCGGCATCTCAGGCGACGGTGGGGGATAGTTTAACGGTAGAACGAGCGGCTCTGGACCGCTTAGTCCTGGTTCGAATCCAGGTCCCCCAGCCACCCGAAGCCGAAGGCGTAGGAGTGTCTTCCGTAGCTCCGCTAGGAGCGAAGGGAGACTGGCGCAATGTGGTACGTCTACTTTCTCCAGTTGAACAACGATGACATCTACGTTGGTTCGACGAATGATCTGCGGCGTCGAATCGACTCCCATGCGCGCGGTGAAGTCACTTCGACCGAAGCATATCTGCCCTTCAGGTTGAAATCTTACGTCGCGGCGGGGACGGAGAAGACCGCACGCGAACTTGAACGATAATTCAAATCCGGTTCGGGCAAGGCCTTCGCCAATAAACGGCTGTGGTAAAATTCGGCCAGACACCGAAATTAGCCCCGCCCCGGATACCGCCGCTTGTCGCTGGTTTCGGTGGCCCGGGGGCGTTTGGGAACGCGACCCGCGCCCGCGCGTCTGATTCTCACGCAGCCTTTTGCTGTTTGTACGGCTTGATGCGGGCAATTTCGTCCGCGATGCGGCGTTTGGCCTCCAGCGTGTCATACGCGTTCTGGAGCCGAAGGAAATATCCCTCCGACAGACCGAAGAACTTGCATAGGCGCAGATCCGTATCTGCCGTGATGTTGCGTGTCCCTTTGACGATGGCATGTATCCGATTGCCGGGAACACCGATGGCATGGGCCAGCCGGTTCTGGCTCATTCTGATCTCGTGCAGGAACTCCTCTTTCAAGATCTCGCCCGGATGCGGATTGCGAAGCTGGTCCATGGCGGCGTCCTTCAAACGGTTACGGCGGTCAATGGTAATCAACGATCTCAACGTCGTATGCGTCGTGATCGATCCACCGGAAACAGATGCGCCACTGTTCGTTGATTCGGATGCTCATTTGCCCTACGCGTTCGCCCTTGAGCGTTTCAAGCCGGTTCCCCGGCGGGCTTCTCAAATCCTCCAAAGTCCGCGACGCGTCCAACTGACGCAGCTTCCGCAAGGCCCGGTCCTGGATATGGGCGGGGAATTTGCGGCTGGCCTGACCCTGCCATATGCGTTCCGTTTCCTTGTTCTTGAACGGCATGATCATCGACAGGGCCTAGGTTAGGCCAGTACGTGATACGTATCAAGGGGTGGCGCTGCAGATGCGGTCAGGTCATGGAGCGCCGCCGATCGGGCGGCGAAAGGGAAGGGATGCTGCTTGGGCGGCGCGGTCTAGCGTTTGTGCTTGAGGTGACGTTCGTTGACCCAGCCGTCACGGGTCTTCGATTCCTCGCTGTCGTAGTACTGGACCCGCATCCACGCGCCCTTGCGCTCAAGGAGCCGGACCACCTGGTTGCGGAACACCACGTCGGAAATGTAGGCGTTGTTCTGCGGCGAGACGTGGATGTTGATGTCCTCGAGGGCAACGTAGTAGGGCGACGTTCGGTCGGCCGGGCGGCTGGAGTCCGGTTCGGCCGAGGGGGCGAGGGCGGCCATCTTGTCGGGCTGCGTCGTCGCCTCCGCCGACGGCTCGGCGCCGGTAGCGTCCTGGTCCGGCCGTCCGGCGGCGGTCTCGAAGGAGGCCAGCTCCTCGGTATTCTCCACCGTCGCCACCCGACCGAAGTCGGTGGGCCCGAGCAGCCAGAACACGCCGGCGATCACGCCCCAGCCGATCACGGAAAACACCACGCAAAACGTCACCGCCAGTCGCTCGGGCCAGCGGCGCACGCGTTGGTATTGGCGGTCGTTGAAGCTCTCTCGCCTTTGCACCAGCATGTCCTCCACAAAGCACCTGCCGTTTCTATTATATTCGGCGATGGGGGGCCTTTGGGGAACCCCTCCTTTTGCCACGACGAAATAGATTCTGCAAGAACCGTTCCAGAATCCTTGAGCCTTTTGCGATCAAGGGATTATGTACTGACCGGGCGCGCGAACCCGTCGCAAGTGTAAAATGTGCCGACAACGACCGATCGGATGGTGAAAACAACCCGCCGCGGTCGCGACGAATCAGCGGCGGCGGGCGACTTCGGCCCGGAAGCGGCCATAGAGGTCATCGTACCGGCGGGCCTGCGCCGGGTCCGGATCGACCCGCGCCGCCTCGCCGATCATGCGGTCGGCGGTGGCCGTCCAGTCACCACCGTGCCAGACGGCCATGGCCGCCACCAGCGCCGACCCGAAGGCCGACTCCGGATGGGCCGCGCGATACACGGGCCGGCCCAGCGCGTTGGCCCGCGTCTCCATCCATGGCGGGACCAGGGCGCCGCGGCCGGTGGTCCACACCCGGCCGGTGCACGGGGCGCCCAGCCCGGCGGCCACCTCGTAGCCCCAGCGTTCGATGCAGGCCGCGCCGTCGAGGCAGGATCGGTAGAGGGCGGCGGCATCGCCGTCGCAGTCGGTGAAGGGGACGAAGTCGGGATCGACGAAGGGGTAGCGCTCGCCGCGCCCCGACAACGGGTAGGTGACGCAGGCCATGGGGCCGCCATCGGGCAGACCGGCGGCGAATGCGTCCAGGCGGTCGCCGGAACCGGGGAACCGGTGCTCCATCAGGTCCCGCACCCCGGCGCCCCCGGCGTTGCTGGCGGCGCCGGGCAGGAAGGCGCCGTTCGGATGGCGGTGGCTGTAGAGGCGGCCCTCCGGGTCGGAGACGGGCTCGGCGGCGATAGTCCGCCATACCATGGTGGTGCCCAGGGTGGTGCTCATGTCGCCCACGGCGCGGGCCCCGGACGCCGCACAGGCCGCCGTGCCGTCGGTCATGCCGGTGACGATGCGGCACGAAGGCGACAGCCCGAGCCGCCCCGCCGCCGCGGCGCCCACCGTGCCGATGACGGCGCCCATGGGCACCACGGCGGGCAGCCGGGCAGCGTCGAGGCCCACGTCCGCCAGGTAGTCGGGCCAGCCTCCGTCGATGATGTCGTAGCCGGTCTTCAGGGCGTTGGAGGGGTCGGTGGCCGGCGGACCGGCGCCGAGCAGCCGCGCCACCACGAGGTCGGCCTGGTGCAGGACCAGCGCGGCGGCGTCCATGACCGCCGGCTCGTGCTCCATCAGCCACAGGACCTTGGGCAGGGCGAAGGTGGCGTTGAAGCGGTATCCGAGGCGCGCCAGCACGGCGCCGCCGGCGTCGTTCAGCCGCGCCGCCTGCCCGGTGGCCCGGGAATCGTTGTACAGGATGCCCGGCCGCAGGGGGGTGAGGGCGCCGTCCACCGGCACCACGGTGGCCGAGGTGGCGTCTACGGCCAGGGCCTCGATGGCCCGGGGGTCGGCCCCGTCCGCGCGCAGGGCTGCCGCCGCCTGCCCGAGGGCGCTGAACGCCGCATCGACCCACAGGCCCGCCTCCTGCTCGCGCCGTTCGCCGTCGACCACCGGCGGCGGCAGCGGGGCGGCGGAACTCGCCACGACCCGCCCGTCGGGATCGGCGACCACGGCCCGGGCGCCCGAGGTGCCGAGGTCGAGGCCGAGGACGAAGGGCCCTGGGGACACGGGGCGTGCGGCGTCCGCCGGCCGGTCAGTCGCAGACCACCCGGCCGTGGACGGTCCACGACTCGGGCACGGCGTCGAGCCCGGTGTCGTGGAGGGTCGCGTCGCCGTGGACGACCACGCGGGCGCGCAGCGCCCCCGGGGCCAGCCCCACCTCCGACAGCTCCAGGTCGCCGTGGACCACCATGGAGCCCGGAATCTCGAGCTGCGGCCAGCGGGTGAACCGGAGACGCCCGAAGACGGTGATCGAATCCCGGCTGTCGAACATGAAGTCGGCGGCTGCGGCGTCGCCGATGACCACCGTGGTCTCGGGCAGCCGCGGGCCGACCATGTCGCGCACCCGGCGGCCGGCCACCACCAGGTCGGGCGGCACCTCGTGGATGACGGTGCCATCGAGGATCAGCAGCTTGCCCACCTTGAGCCCCGCCGGCAGGGCGCGCACCGGCGAATGCACCAGGTTGAGCTCCTTGAGCACCCGGGTGCCCGGGGCGATGGACTTGACCATGCTGTCCTCCAGGTTGAGCACCCGCACGGTCAGGCCCTCGGGCAGGGCGGTCACCGGCGACAGGGCGAGGCCGGCCAGGGCCTGGCACACGGTGAGGTCGCGGGGCAGCCGGCGCAGGCCGCAGTTGGCGAGGATCAGCGAGCCGTTGACGTGCAGCCCGTCGGGCAGGGCCTCCACGTCGTCCCGGTTGGACAGCACCAGGTGGTTGAGGATGCGGGTGTCGCGGGGCCAGTCGGCGGCCCGCGAGACGCGCAGGATGGCGCCGTCCTCGGCGACGGCGAACTCGGTCAGCCGGGCGTTCAGGCGCTTGGGCCGCAGCAGCTCCAGCAGGGCCGCCACCCGGTCCCCGTGGCGCGGCGGGATGTCCTGGTTGGCCCGCGCCCGGGCCTGCTGGATGCGGTCGCGCTCGGGGTCGTGCTCGACGGTGCAGTGGGGCTGGTTGGCGGAATCGCGCAACGAATAGATCTCGGTGCAGAAGCGGTCGTAGCTGCCGTCGCCCACGCAATTGCGCATGCGCCGCCCTTCGTAGTCCAGGGCCCGCGGCGTGGTCAGGCGCACCCAGCGCCAGCCGCGGCCCAGGTCGAGGACCGGCTCGGTGCCGCCCGGATCGTCGGCGACGGCGGTGCGCCGGGTGCGGGTCAGGCGCTGATGCCAGCGGTCCGCGTGCCCGCGGGCGTGCTCGTAGGGAATGCGCTCCAGCTTGCCGGCCAGGCGGGCGTCGATCTCGGGCAGGGACCCGATCCAGTCGAGGACGCGCCCCACCTCGTCGTCCACCTCCGGCGGCGCGACGAACCACACGGGCGACAGGTTGAGCCGGCGGGCCTTCTCGAGCAGGCGCGCCTCGCCGTCGCCGTCGCCGTCGCCGCCGCCGGGGCGCGGGCGCCGCCGGGTACGGCACCGCGGGTCCCGCATCAGGAATCGGCGCAGGTGCCGGCGCGCCCAGGTCCGGCCGGCCTCGTCGAGCCGGCGGGCTCGCGCCTCGACGAACCGATCCAGGTCGGGCGGGTTGACGAACATGTCCGCCATCGGGGCAGCTTAGCCTGCATCGCCGGTTATTGGAATTGTTCGAAGGCGTCGTCAGCGCCGGCACATCTCCCGCACCGCAGCCCACTCGGCCTCGGTCAGCGGCCACCCGGCGCCCGGCGGACGGGGCTCCGCGCGGATCCTATCCACGCGTTCCGCCGTCGGCGGATGGGTCGAAAGAAGGCTCAGGGATCGGGGGAGGTCGCCGTGCTTTTCCGTTATGCGTTCCAGGAAGTCGGCAAGCTCGGCCGGATCCAGCCCCAGCCCGATCATCAGTTCGATGCCGATGGCGTCGGCCTCGCGCTCCGCATCGCGGCTATAGGCACCGCCGATCAACATCTTGCCCACGCCGGCGATTACCGTACCCCCTGTAACGTCACCGAGCAGCAAGCCCACCAGCAGCGCCGAGCCCGCGTTCTCGATGGTCACGCGGGTGGGATGGCGGCGGTCGAGATGGCCGATCTCGTGGGCCAACACACCGGCGAGCTCGGTGCTGTTGACCGCGTCGTCGATCAGTCCGCGCAAGACGACAATGCGCCGGCCCGGCAACGCGAAGGCATTGACGATACCGCTGTTCACCACGACGACGTGGATGGGGGATACGCCCAAAGGGGCGGACAGACGCGAGACCAGGCCGTCGAGCGCCGCCTGGCCCGCTGCGCCGGTACACACGGCGACCGTCTTGCCGTCATCGACGACCCCCAGCAAACCGATGATCTGCCGCTCGACCCGCTCGCCGATTTCGGCCTCGAGGGACGCCGGGATGGCCGCGGCGATGCGGCCCGCCAGGACCGGGATGAGGACGGTGAACAACAGGACGACCGAAGCCACCGCGGCGCTCCCCCACAGCAGCACCGGCCGCCACCGGCGCCACCCCGATGGCGCCGTCCGCATCAGGGCCGGGCAGTGCGGCGTGAGGTGCCGGAGGTCGGCGGCGTCGGCCAGGGTCAGGCGCTCAGCACCATCGTGACCCCGGCGCAGGCGCACCGGCCGGCCGTGTCCCGGCCGCTCGGTGAGGTGCACCTCGGCCGCCGGCCAATGGTCTGCCACCGGGCCGCCCTCAAAGGTGATGACCAGGTCCGTGCCGTCGAACGCGAGGGTGACCGGGTGATCGCGCGCTTCGCGGCCGTCGTTGTAGATGGCGGCGACGGGCACCGCTCAGATGGCTCCGACGTCGAAGGCGTCGCCCAGCCCCTCGCCGTACTGCGGCCCCTCGTCGGTGGAGCGCACCACCTCTTCGAGGCCGTCCGGGTCGACGACCAGCAGGGTGCGGCATACGTGCCCGACCAGCTCGTAGCGGAAAACCACCTCGGTCACGATGGGGGCCACCAGGAGGAAAAGCACCACGCCGGCAACCGTTACGGCCACGGCCGAGGTGATCAGGTGTCCCGTCTCGCCGGCGGCGACCAGCCCCGCCACGAGCAGGCCCAGGGGAATGCCCATGATCACGTAGGTGATGACCACGATCAGCACAACGGCGGCCACGGTCACGCCGGAGACCATGGACGCCGAGCCCAGGCGCATGTTCTCCATGACGTAGCGGAACTCGCGGACCCGGTACCACAGCCACACGAACGGCAACGCCAGGCCCATGGGGTAGGCGAGCAGCATGGCCAAGCCCAAGCCCTCGAACACGGTCTTGTCCACCTGAGCGTTGCCACCCGTCGCGATCACGTACTGCCCCAGGACGGCGAACCCGATCAATATGGCGAGGAGGGGTACCATCAGCAGGTTGACCGCCATCCACGGCCACAGCATGTCGCGGCCGGTGCCGTCGAACGCGAACCGGGTGCTGCCGAACCGCATGTTGTTGATGCGGTAGCGGGCCAGGGCCATGCGCGCCCACGGGACCGCGACGCCGAGGGTGGCCAGGGAGGCCAGGGTCCAGCCCATGGCCGACGCCATGTAGCGCCGTGCCGTGCCGTCGAGGCCGAAGCGGATGCCGCGCCAGGTGGTGCGGCTCAGGCGGTAGCGCCACATGCGGTAGAAGGCGAAGTAGATCAGGGCCAGGATGACCACGTAGTAGACCAGTTCCACGGTCACCTGGACCGCCGTCGATGCCGACTGGGCGGCGTAGGCCACGCCCCCGTAGACAGCGCCCAAAGGGAACAGGACGGCGAGGGCGATCAGGAAGCCGACGAACAGCTCGCCCGGGGTGCCGGTGTATTCGAGGTGCCCGCCGAGGATGCGGGTGTGGCTCCAGAAATAGCGGCGCAGGCGGGTCTTGGCCCAGAAGCGGTAGATGCCCAGGGTGACCAGAATGAGCAGGGTGTTGACCAGCACCAGCCGGAACAACGGCCCGCGCTCGCCGGTGAACGCCGCCTGCCCGAGCGGCGGTCCGGTGCCTGCCGCCGCGGCCGGCGTCTCGGCGACGATGATGTCGTCCTTGCTGTCCATGGGTCCTTCCTCGCTGGCCGGCGCGCCGATGCATGGATCGCCGCGACGGCAAATCTCCCGGTTGCCATGCTGGCACAGCCGATCCCTCAGGGGTAGTGAAGTTTGGCACGTGCCGCGGCTGCCGCCCGGGAGTCGGAAAACTTAACAAATCCAACAAAATCAAATAGTTAACAAAGTATTAACAATAAAAATATGTGCCCGTGAATCAACCCGCTGCGTATTCGTTAAGTGGAATGGCACACGTCTTGCTGTTGAGGGTGCAGAACGCACAAACACGACCAGAAAGGACATGCGACGATGATTCCCTATCGTAAGAAAGCGATCCGATCCTTCGTACAGAAGTACGCCATTGCGGCGGTGGCCCTCGGTGTGGTCTTCGCGTCCGCGCCTCCGGCTACCGCGGCGCCGGTGCCGTACGACTTCACGGTGACCTTCGATGAAGGCGACCTGATGGGCCAGAGCTTCGATGGCCACTTCACCATCGAGGACGCCCTGTTCTCCGGCGTCGGCACCGAGACCTTCAACCCCTCCGGCACCGGGTTCGGGACCGACGTACTGCTCGGCTTCGGCATCACCGTCGCCGGCGAGTCGTTCACCATGACCGACGACATGGGCTACGACGACTTCCCGTGGGTCATCTTCCAGGACGGCGTGTTCGACGAGATCGACTACTTCGGCGACAACGGCAACGGCGCCCACCTGTCGATCTACGGCTTCTTCGGCCCCGACACCGAGGTGTATTTCGCGTCGGCCTCGACCGCCAGCCTCACCGGTCCCAGCAGCCTCGGGTACAGCATGGGCACCGTGACCTCGGTCAGCCAGGCCTCGGTCCCCGAGCCGGCCACCCTCGCCCTGCTGGGCGTCGGCCTCGCCGGCCTCGGCGTGGCCCGCCGGCGCCGGGCCCTGTAAAGCACAAATCAATTCGCTCTTTTGGGACTCGTCGCGGCGGCCCCTCCGGGGGCCGCCGTCTGTTGGGTCCCGGCTCCGTCACACCGAGAAATACTTGGCCTGCGGGTGGTGGACGACGATGGCGGACGTGGACTGCTCGGGGTGGAGCTGGTCCTCCTCGGCCATCTCGATGCCGATGCGCTCGGCCCCCAGCAGGTCGAGCAGCACCCGCTGGTCGGCCATGTTGGGGCAGGCCGGATACCCGAACGAGTAGCGCGAGCCGCGGTAGCCCTGCTTGAGGAGCTTGTCCATCTCCCGGGCGTCCTCGTGGCCGAAGCCCAGCTCGCCGCGGATGCGCTTGTGCACGTACTCGGCCAGGGCCTCGGCGATCTCGACCCCCAGGCCGTGCAGATAGAGATAGTCCTGGTAGCGGTTGTCGCCGAACCACTGGCGGGCCACGTCCGAGGCCCGCTGCCCGGCGGTCACGACTTGTAAGCCGATGACGTCGCGGGCGCCGTCGTCGGCATCACGGAAGAAGTCGGCGATGCAGATGCCGCCCGGCCTGTCCTGGCGCGGGAAGGCGAAGCGGGCCACTTCCGTCTCGCCGTCCTCGTCGAACAGGACCACCGCGTCGCCGTCCGACGCGCAGCGCCAGTAGCCGTAGGCCGCCTGGGGCTGGAGGATGTCGTCGGCGTCGCAGGTACGCACCAGGTCGTGGAGGATGGGGCGCACCTCGGCGTCGGCCCACGCCTTCCACTGGTCCCGGCTGCGGCCCGCCTTCTTGAAGCCCCAGTGGAACTGGAAGAGCATGGTCTCGTTGAGGAACGGCAGCAGGGCCTTTAGGGGGACGCGCTCGACCACTCGCGCGCCCCAGAAGGGCGGCGCCGGCACGTCCACCTGGGCGTGCAGCTCGGCCCGCTTGAGGCGGACCTCGTCCCAGTCCACCGGGCGGAGCTCGGCCGGCGGCGGTTCCGCCCCGGGGGGCGGCTTGCGGCGGCGCGACGGGCGGCCCTCCCGCTTGGCGCGGACCTCGTCCAGGTGGGCGTCGAAGCCGTCGCCCATCACCTTGTCCATGAGCCCCAGGCCGTCGAAGGCGTCGCGGGCGTAGGCCACCCGGCCCGGCCCGTAGGCCTTGACGCAGTCCTCCTCCACGTAGCCGCGGGTGAGCGCGGCGCCGCCCAGCAGCACCGGCATGGCGAGGCCCTCGCGGGTCAGCTCTTCCAGGTTCTCGCGCATGATGACCGTGGACTTGACCAGCAGCCCCGACATGCCGATGGCGTCGGCCCGGTGGTCGCGGGCCGCCTCCATGATGGCGTGGACGGGCTGCTTGATGCCCAGGTTGACCACCTTGTAGCCGTTGTTGGTGAGGATGATGTCGACCAGGTTCTTGCCGATGTCGTGGACGTCGCCCTTCACCGTGGCCAGCACGATGGTGCCCTTCTCCTGGCCCTCCACCTTGTCCATGTGGGGCTCCAGGTAGGCCACCGCGGCCTTCATGGTCTCGGCGGACTGGAGCACGAAGGGGAGCTGCATCTGGCCCGAGCCGAACAGCTCGCCCACCACCTTCATGCCGTCGAGCAGGATGTCGTTGACGATGTCGAGGGGCGCATGCGCCGTCATGGCCTGGTCCAGGTCCTCCTCCAGGCCCTGGCGGTCACCGTCGACGATGCGCAGCTTGAGGCGCTCCTCCACCGTCGCCGGGCGCTCGCGGGTCTTGGCGGCGTCGGCCGTGCGGTCGGCAAAGAGCGCGATGAACGCCTGCAGGGGGTCGTAGCCGTCGCTTCGCCGGTCGTAGATGAGGTCGAGGGCGACCCGCGCTTCCTCTTCCGGGATCTTGTGGAGCGGCATGATCTTGGAGACGTGGGTGATGGCGCCGGTCATGCCGCGCTTGATGGCCTCGTCCAGGAACACCGAGTTCAGCACGTGCCGCGCCGCCGGCTTGAGCCCGAACGAGACGTTGGAGAGCCCGAGGATGACCTGGCATTCGGGCAGCTCCCGGGCCAGCGCCTCGATGGCGTCCAGGGTCTCCACCGCCAGCTTGCGGTCGTCCTCGTTGCCGGTGCAGATGGTGAAGGTCAGCGGGTCGATCAGCAGGTCGGACGACGGCAGCCCGAAGCGGCCGCAGGCGAAGTCGTGCAGGCGCTTGGCGATGCGCACCTTGTCGGCGGCGCCTTTGGCCATGCCGTCCTCGTCGATGGTCAGCGCGATGACGGCGGCGCCGAACTTGCGCGCCAGCTCGGTCTTGCCGGCCGCCGGCTCCTCGCCGTCCTCGAAGTTGATGGAGTTGACGATGGCCTTGCCGCCGTAGAGCTTGAGCGACGCCTCCAGCACCGGGTACTCGGTGGAGTCGAACACCAGGGGCGCCGTGGCGGCGCCGCGCAGGCGGGTCACCACCTCGGTCATGTCGGCCACCTCGTCGCGGCCGACGAAGGCGGTGCACACGTCCAGCGAATGGGAGCCCTCCTTGACCTGGTCGCGGCCCATGGCCACGCAGCCGTCCCAGTCGCCGGCCTCCTGGAGCTCGCGGAACTTCTTCGACCCGTTGGCGTTGCACCGTTCGCCGATGGAGAAGTACGCATTCTCCTGGCGCAGCGGCACCTGGGAATAGAGCGACGCCACCGACGGCGTCCACCGCGGTGTCCGGGCCGCCGGTGCCGGGCGGCGGGCGCCGTTGCCGGCGCGTGCGCGCAGCATGGCGTCCAGGGCCCGGATGTGGTCGGTGCCGGTGCCGCAGCAGCCGCCGATGAGGTTGACCCCGTCCTCTTCGACGAACCGTTCCTGCCAGCGGGCCAGCTCGTCGGCGCCCAGGGGGTAGTGGGTCTGGCCCTCGACCAGCTCGGGCAGGCCGGCGTTGGGCTGCACCGAGATGACGCCGGGCCAGTTCTCGGCCAGCCACTTGACGTGCTCGGCCATCTCCTGGGGTCCGGTGGCGCAGTTGAGGCCCATCAGCGGCACGTCCAGGGCATGGACGATGGTGGCGGCGGCGGCGATGTCGGCGCCCACCAGCAGGGTGCCGGTGGTCTCCACGGTGACCTGCACGAAGATGGGGGTGCCGGCCTCGGCGCGGGCCTGCTTGGCGCCGTTGACGGCGGCCTTGATCTGCAGGGGGTCCTGGCAGGTCTCGATGAGGATGGCATCGACCCCGCCGGCGATCAGGCCGGCGCACTGCACGGCCAGCGCCGCCTCCAGGCTGTCGTAGTCGATATGCCCGAGGCTGGGCAGCTTGGTGCCCGGGCCCACGTCGCCGAGGACGAACCGGGGCGCGCCGTCCCGGGCCGCGTCCTCGGCGGCCTCGCGGGCCAGGCCGGCGGCCTCGCGGTTGAGCTCGAAGGCGTGTTCGCCCAGGTCGAACTCCGCGAGCGTCACCGGCGAGGCGCCGAAGGTGTTGGTGATCACCATGTCGGCGCCGGCGGCGAAGTAGTCGGCGTGGATCTGGCGCACCAGGTCGGGGCGTGAGCGGGTCAGGACGTCGGTGCAGTTCTCCTTGCCCCAGAAGTCGCGCTCGATGTCCAGGTCCAGGACCTGGACGCGGGTGCCCATGCCGCCGTCGCACAGCAGCACCCGGTCGCGCAGCACGTCGAGCAGATGGGCCGCCATCAGGACGCCTCCGCCGCCGCCGCGTCGTCGGGCCGCACGCCCAGCACGTGGCAGATGGCGTAGCTGAGGTCGGCCCGGTTCAGGGTGTAGAAGTGGAACTGCCCGATGCCCTCGGCGTTCAGGGCCCGGCACTGCTCGGCGGCGACCAGGGCGGCGACCAGCTTGCGGGTGCCGGGGTCGTCGTCGAGGCCGTCGAACAGGCCCCGCATCCAGTCGGGCACGGCGGCGCCGCACATGGCCGAGAACTTGAGCACCGTGCGGAAGTTGGTCACCGGCAGGATGCCGGGCACGATGGGCACGGTGATGCCGGCCGCCCGGGCCCTTTCGAGGAAGCGGAGGAAGCTCGAGATGTCGAAGAAGTACTGGCTGATGGCGCGGGTGGCGCCGGCGTCGATCTTGCGCTTGAGGTTGTCCAGGTCGGCCGCCGGGCTGGCCGCCTCGGGATGGGTCTCGGGGTAGCAGGCGACGCTGATCTCGAAGTCGGCCACCCGCTTGAGGCCGGCCACCAGGTCGGCGGCGTAGGCGTAGCCCTGCGGATGGGGCTCGTAGCCGGCGCTGCCCTCGGGCGGGTCGCCGCGCAGGGCCACGATGTGGCGGATGCCGTCCTCCCAGTAGCCGCTGGCCACTTCGTCCACCTCGTCCCGCGACGCGCCGACGCAGGTCAGGTGGGCCGCCACCTGGAGCCCGGTGTCGTGCTGGATCTTGCGCACCGTGCTGTGGGTGCGCTCGCGGGTCGAGCCGCCGGCGCCGTAGGTCACCGAGACGAAGGCGGGGTGGACCGGGGCCAGGCGCTCGACACAGGCCCACAGGCTCTGCTCCATCTTCTCGTCCTTGGGCGGGAAGAACTCGAAGGACACGGTGACGTCGCGGGGCAGCGGCAGGGCCGCGATCAGCTCGCGATAGGGGCGGTGGGAGTCGACGGTGGCGTTCAACACGGGCTTTTCCTCGGGTGTCATGGGTTGGCGACGGCGTGCCAGACGGTGACGGTCAGGGGGTCCCCCGGCAGATGGACCACGTCGCGCACGCCAAGATGGACGGCGGCGGTCCACGCCGCAACCTCCGAATCGGCGAAGCCCAGGCGCCGGTGGGCATGCTCGCTGCGCAGGGCCTCCACATGGTGGGGGGCGAAGTCGGCGACCAGCAGGTGGCCGCCCGGGCGCAGCACCCGGGCCGCCTCGGTGATGGCCGCCGCCGGATCGTCGGCGAAGTGCAGCACCTGGTGGATGGTGACGGCGTCGAAGGACGCGGGCGGGAACGGCAGCCGGTACATGTCGGCCTGGCGCACGGCGCAGTGGGCGAGACCGGCCCGCTCCAGGTTGGCCCGCGCGATGGCCAGCATGGGCGGCGAGATGTCGATGCCCTCGGCCCGCGCCACCCGCGGGGCGAACAGCTCGAGCATACGGCCGGTGCCGGTGCCGACGTCGAGGAGGTCGCGGACGCCGTAGGCCGGCACCAGGGCGAGCAGGGCGCGCTCCACCTCGGCCTCGTCGACGTGCAGGGCCCGCAGCCGGTGCCACTGGGCCGCGTTGGCGTGGAAGTACTCGGCGGCGGCGCGGGCGCGGTCGTCCTTGACCGCCGCCAGCCGCCCGCGGTCCAGCGCCAGGACCGGGTCGTCCACGGGCAGCCACCGGCCCATGTCCTGGACCAGGGCGGCCCCCGCGCCCTCGCGGGCCAGGCGGTGGAACACCCAGCTCCCTTCGCGGAACCGCTCCAGCAGGCCGGCCTCGACCAGCAGGCGCAGGTGCCGCGACACCCGCGGCTGGCTCTGACCCAGGATGTGGGTGAGCTCGCTCACGGTCAGCTCCCCGTCGGCGCACAGGGCGAGCAGGCGCAGCCGGGTGGGCTCGGCCATGGCGCGCAGGGCGGCGAGCACGCCATCCAGGGCATCGGCCTCGGCGGCCGGAGCGAAGGTTGGGGCTATTAACGACATAAAGATATCTTTATATCGTTAATGATCCGCTGTCCACTCCGTTTTGGTCGCCCCTCGGCGCCCGTCGTCCGCACCCCTGCCCGTGTCGGAGAAGTTGACACCCGGGGGCGGGGCGGAGTCATAAAAACCCTACAAATCCGCGGGAAATTGCGCATGGTGCGATTTTTGCTTATAACTTTACACTCATTAGGCGCAGTACGGAGTCCGGAGGATAAGGCTCCCGATCGCGCCATCGAGAACAGCCGCCGGCGGGCACCGCGACGGTCGCGGCACCCGACTGACGGCCTCCTCCCGCATCACCGGTCGGGAGCAACTGACGAGACGTACCGCAAGGGGGAATCCGGCCATGGCCATCACCCAGACCTCCGATTCCGCGCCGTCGGCGCCCGTCGTCCTGGAAGCCGGCGACGGTCCGGACGTGGCGCTGCCCGACGGTTTCGCCGTATCGGCGGCCGAGTACGCCCGCGCCGGCAGCGACCTGATCCTGACCGCGGCCGACGGGACCCAAGTGGTGGTGCGCGGCTTCTTCGACGCCGACAGCACCCCCGACCTGACCGCCGGTGACGGCGTGCGCATTGCGGCCGAGACGGCGGCCCGCCTGGCCGCGTCACCGGCCGCCGGCCAGGTGGCTCAGGCGGTGCCGTTGGCGGAGGCCGACGATTCCATCGGCATCGTCGATACGGTGGAGGGACCGGTCAGGGTGACCCGGGCCGACGGCACCACCGAGGCCCTGGGCGACGGCGACCCGTTGTTCCTGGGCGACGTCATCGCCACCGGCCCCGGCGCCGCGCTGGGCGTCATCCTCGCCGACGACACCACCTTCTCCATGGGTGAAGAGGGCCGCATGACCCTCGACGAGCTGGTCTACGACCCCGGCACCCAGGAGGGCTCGGCGGTGCTGTCGCTGCTGCAGGGCACGGCGGTGTTCGTCAGCGGCCAGATCGCCAAGACCGACCCCGAGGCCATGACCCTGGCCACGCC
>JANQFP010000143.1 GCA_028277795.1 Rhodospirillales bacterium | reverse complement strand
CGGCGACGAGGCCGGCGTTCTGGTGATCGATGAGACAGGGTTCTTGAAGAAGGGCGTTCACTCGGTTGGTGTCGCCCGTCAGTATTCCGGGACGGCGGGCCGCGTGGAGAATTGCCAGGTGGGCGTGTTCGCCTGCTACGCCAGCCGGTACGGTCATGCCCTGATCGACCGGCAACTCTACTTGCCGAAGAGTTGGGCGGAGGATCCCGCCCGGTGTGCCAGGGCCCGGGTCCCGGACGATGTGACCTTTGCCACCAAGCCGGCCATGGCGCGCGCGATGATCGCCCGAGCCCTTGATGCCGGCCTGCCCTGTGCCTGGGTGCTGGCCGATGCCGTCTATGGGTCGGACACCACACTGCGGCGGCTGCTGGAGAAGCGCCGGCAGCCCTACGTTCTGGCGGTTCGGTCCAATCATGCGTTGCGCTTTCTTGAGGACGGGACCCTGGTTCAGACCACCCCGGCGGCCATGGCCGCTGCTCTGCGCGAGGATCAGTGGACGGCCTTGAGCGCCGGTGAGGGGACCAAGGGCCCTCGCCTCTACGACTGGGCGCGCCTGCCTCTGGGCGGCGACACGGAGACAGGCTTCGAGCGATGGCTGCTCGTCCGCGGAAGCCAGCGCGATCCGCAGGCACTGGCGTATTTCTTCACCTATGCCCCCGTCGGGACCACGCTCGCCGACCTTGCCGGCGCGGCTGGCTTGCGCTGGACCATCGAAGAGTGCTTCGCCCGCGCCAAGGGGGACCTCGGCCTGGACCACTGCGAGGTACGCTCCTGGCACGGTTGGCACCGGCACATGAGCCTGGTCATGGCCGCCGCCGCCTTTCTGGCCCGGGTGTCCGCCCAGCAGCGCCGTCAGGCTTTCGGGAAACGGGACAAAACGAGTCCAACGCCCGCCGCGGCGTGACTTTGGCCCTCGCCGGGCTCTTCACGACCTCCGAAATCCGAACGCTCATCATCCGCTTGCTGAAAGGCCCCATGGCCCACCCGGCCTTCGTCTGGGCCTGGTCCCGCTGGCGACGACA
>JANQFP010000134.1 GCA_028277795.1 Rhodospirillales bacterium | reverse complement strand
GTCTCCATGCGCAGCATGCGCATGATCACTTCCATGGCGAAGTTCTCCGGCAGCATGCCGAGGACCCGCGAGGCGTGGTCGGGGCGGACCTTGGACAGCACCACTGCCACCGTCTGCGGGTATTCGTTCTTCAGGTAGTTGGCCAGCACCGCTTCGTTGACGTTGCCCAGCTTGTCCCACATGGTGCGCCCGGCAGGGCCGCGGATCTCCTCCAAGATCTGCTCGACCCGGTCCTTGCTCAGGGCCTTGTGCAAGAGCCGCTCGGTGCTGTCGAACGAGCCGACCAGGGAGCCGGCCGTCGAGAGTTGGTCGGCGAACTCGACGAACAGGCGCTCGACCACATTGGCGCCGACGGTGCCCAGGCTGGACATGCTCTGCGACAGCTCGCGGATCTCCTCGTCGTCCATCATGTCGAACAGGGTGGCGGCGTGGCTCTCGCCCACCGCCAGCATGAAGATGGCCGCCTTCTGGGGGCCGGTCAGGTTGCGGTAGTCGTCCCGTACCCGTGCCATGCGTCAGGGCGCTCCCCGTCCCGAGGTCTACGCCTCGTGGTACATCCAGGACCGAATGATCGAGATGGCCTCGTCGGGGTGCTTCTCGACGATCTCGCCCACCTTCTTGACGGAGGAGGCCTTGACCCGTCCCTCGACCCGGTCGAGGTCGATCATCTCCTCCATTTCCTCTTCGACGCCTTCGCCGGGCGCCGGCACCCGGGCCCCCGGTCCGGCCAGCGCCGGCGCCGCGGCTTGCTCGGCGAGCAGCCCTTCGCCAGCCATGCCCATGGCCGCCGGCATGGCCTCGAAGGCGCGTGCCACCAGCGGCCTCACGATCAGGAGGATGACCAGAATGGAGACGATGCTCAAGACCAGGATCTCGGCCACCCGCAGGAGGTCGTTCTTGTTGAGGCCGAAGAACAGCTGCAGCTCCTCCTCGATCTCCTCCTCCAGGGTGTGGAAGCGCATGTTGACCACTTCCACCGTATCGCCGCGGTCGGCGTTGTAGCCGATGGCCCCGCGGACCAGGGTGGCCAGCAGCTCCATGTCTTCCTCGCCGCGCGGCTCGTAGGTCGTCTCGCCGTCTTCGCCGCGGGCGTAGGTGCCGTCGACCAGAACGGCCACCGAAAGGCGGTTGACGATGCCCGTCTCGCGCACGTGGTTGGTGACCTTCTTGGAGATCTCGAAGTTCACCGTTTCTTCTGTGCGGTTCTCGGCCGTGCGGCTGCCCGCCGACTCGCCGGCGCCGAGCTCGGCGTCGGGCAGGTTGGTGGCGACGCTGACCGGCGGAGTGGCTTCGGTTTCCTGACTGGTCGCCGACTCCTCGATGGTCTGGGTGGATCGCACCACCTGGCCGTCCGGGTCGAAGGCCTCCTGGCTTGTGTTGATGCGGTCGAAGTCCATGTCGGCGGTCACCTCGGCGCGCACCTTGCCGAATCCCACCGTCTTCTCGACCAGGTCCTCGATGGTGCGGGCCAGGCGGTTCTCGTAGGAGCGGCGGCGCTCGTCGGCCTTGAGCGCCATCGATGCCGGGCTGTCGTCCTCGAAGCCGGCGGCCAGCAGGGTGCCGCGCTCGTCGACGATGGACACCCGGTTGGGGTTGAGGTTGGGCACGGCGGCGGCGATCAGGTGCTGGACGGCCGAGACCTGCTGGCGACCAAGCCGGCGCGATCCGGCCATCTGCAGGATCACCGACGCCGACGGCTGGCGGCTTTCCCGGCTGAACAGCTCGCGCTTGGGCATGACCAGGTGGACCCGCGCCGTGCGCACCGATTCCAGCGAGCGGATGGTGCGCGACAGCTCGCCCTCGAGGGCGCGCACCAGGTTGACGTTCTGCACGAAGTTGGTCGAGCCCAGCGCGTCCGCGTCGTCGAAGATCTCGTAGCCGATGGAGCCGCCGCTGGGCAGGCCCTCGTCGGCCATGGACATGCGCAGGTCGCCGACCCGATCGTTGGGCACGTAGACCTCGGTGCCGTTGTTGCGCAGCTCGAACGGGATGTCCTGGGCGGTCAGTTGACTGACGATGCGGGCCGAGTCCGTGGTGTCCAGCTCCCCGTACAGCAACGCCATCTGGGGTGTGCCCAGGCGGGTCAACAGGAAGATGAAGAAGCCGACCAGGGCGAGGACGACACCGCCCATGATGGCCAGGCGCGAGGGGCCGAGACTGCGCAGGGCCTGCAGGAACGTTTCCACGGTCTGTCCCCTTCCCGGAAAAAGCGGTCGGCGGCGTCGGGCCGCGCCGACCCTGAGGGTTACCGGTGCGAGGCTAGGGCGCGGACAGTAAAGAAGGGGTTAATCGGCGGCAAATATTGCCTACCTCGCGGCGGTGCCGGCGCCGGCGCCGGCGCCGCGGGCCCGCCGGCCGCGGCCACGGGTCGCCCGCAGCCCGTCGAGGCCGTAGGCGTCCAATTGATGCTGCCAGGACACGAACTCGTCGATGGAGAGCGAGTACCGCCGGCAGGCCTCCTCCAGGGTGATCAGTCCGGCCCGCACGCCGGCCACCACTTCCGCCTTGCGCCGGATCACCCAGCGCTTGGTGTTGGGAGGCGGCAGATCGGCGCGGGTGAGGGGGTGGCCGGTGGGGCCGACCGGGAGGCGCAGCAGTCGCGCGGCGGCAAGACGGGCGGGATTGGGGTGGCGTTCTGTCATCGGCGGATCGGTCGCCTTTCTTCGCGACGGGGAGTCGGCTCCAAACGTAGGCGGCTCCCCTTAAGGAATAGCTAAGACCACCGACCTCCGACCCGCCGTCCAACCCGACCCACGCCCCCGCCGGGGGAGTGGGCGGCCCCGGCCGGCACGAAGACCGGACCGGGGCCTGGGTTGGGACGGTGGGTTGGGGGTTGGGGAACTCATGATCAGCGCTTGGTTCTGGTCAGCTCCTCGAGCATCTCGTCGGCGGTGCTGATGATCTTGGTGGCCGCCGAGTAGGCCCGCTGGACCACGATCATCTTGGTGAACTCCTCGCCGATATCGACGGTGGAGGCCTCCAGGGCCGCCTGCACGACCTGGCCGGCGGGGCCGTTGTCGGCCACGCGCAGGGTCGGGTCGCCCGACGCCTCGGTGGCGTTCCACACGTTGCCGGTCCGCGAGTCCAGGGAGTTGGGGTTGACGAATGTGGCAATCGGGATCTTGAAGATCGTGCGGATCTCGCCGTTGTCGAACAGGGCCGTGACCAGTCCGTCGGTGGCCACCGTGACCCCGGCGAAGGTGCCGAAGCGCGACCCGTTCTGCTGGATGAAAGTGGGCGAGAACTCGGCGCCGAACTGGGTCATGCCGTTGGCCTCGGTGACGGTGCCGAAGTCCAGGGTGATCTGGGGACTGTTGGAGGCTGCGTCGTCCATGTCGGCGGAGCCATTGACGAAACCCAGGATCTCCAACTCGGCCACGTTGAAGGTCTGCGGCAGGCCGTCGCTGTCGAACACCAGGGCGAAGGCGGTGTCCACGGCATGGGTGCCGCCCGCCGTGTAGGTCGCGGTGCCGTCGGGCTCGGCCGGAATGTTGGTGAAGCCGGCCGAGAACACGACGTTGTAGCTGCCGCTGGACAGGCTTTCGAGGACCAGGGTGTCGATGGTGCCCGTGGAGTTGTTGTCGCGGACCCGCACGCGGGTGCCGGCGAAATTGGCGTCGTTGGCCTCGATGGCGGTCTCGAAGGCGGCCAGCATGAGGGGAACGGTGCCGCCCGACGTATCGACGGCGATGTTGCCACCGCCCACGGCCGCGTTGTTGTCGAACTCGTAGACGACGCCGTTGATGGTCATGGTGTCGCCGTCGGCGGGCAGCCCGGCGAAGGTGAACTGATCATAGTCGGTGTAGGTCTGGGCCTGCTTGCGCACCGTAAACTGGGTGATCTGCCGGGTCACCGGGTCGCCGTTGGTATCCAGCAGGCCGGCCGGGTTGACCGTGATGGCGCGGGTGCCGTCCTCGTGGAACAGGATGGTCGTGGTGACGTTGGCCGACACCGCGATGCGGGTGTTGGTGAAGCCGCCGTAGTCGCTGAAATCGGTGTCGGTGGCCTTCACCCGGGCGATCAGGGTGGCGACGTCCTGGGACACCGTCGTGTTGGCCGAGGTATCGACCACGGTGTTGCCGGCGGTGACGCCGTTGCCGCTGGGGTCGAACTCGTAGGTCGTGCCCTCGATCACCACGGTCGCACCGTCGGCCGGCCGCGCCGTGAACTCGAGCTGGCCGATGCTGTCATAGACGCCGGTGGTCGAGTCCTCGATGGTCAGCACGTTGGTGAACGCCGCCGGTTCCACCTCCAGGTCCCACTGGTTGGCGCGGAACGACTTGGTGTACTCGAAGCTGATGGTGTTGGCGTTGCCCAGGGTGTCGAAGAACTGGACGTCGGTGCGGTGGGTGGTGCCGGTGGCCGCGTTGGACGGCAGGTTGGCGCCGATGGCGATGTTGGTGGTCGCCGTGGCGGTGCCGCCGACCCGGCTCAGGTTCACCGTCTCCAGGAAGTCCGTCGAGATGATGTTCTGGTTGGCGATGGTGAGGTTGGGGTTGGCCGGCGTGACATTGCCCGAGGCGTCCGTGGGCCAGGCCTGGAGGTAGAACCCGGCGGTGTTGCGCAGGAACCCCTCGTTGTCCTGGAAGAAGGATCCGGCGCGGGTGAACAGGAACTGGTTGTTGATGGTCGGCCGGTTGGCCTCGTTGACCACGAAGTAGCCGTTGCCGGACACCGAGATGTCGGTCTGCGAGGTGGACGCCTGCAGCAGGCCCTGCACGTTGTTGAGGCCGCGCGGCCGCGACTGCACGCCGCCGGCGGAGAAGAACGTGACCGACGTCTGCTTGGTGACCAGGGTCTGGAAGTCCACCTGCACGTTCTTGTAGCCGACCGTGCTGACGTTGGTGATGTTGTCGGAGATGGCGCCCATGGCGCTGCTCTGCGCCGTGAGACCGGACACGCCCGAGAACATTGCGCCGAACAGACTCATCGTACTCTCCTTTCCATACCCCGGCCGGTTGGCGGGCCGGGCCTCTTATTCGTCGTCGGCGACGACGGTCTCCTTGACGGAGAGGATGTCCGTCATGGGAACCGCCACGTCGCCGGTGAAGATGGTGACCTCGCCACCGTCGGCGCCGGCGCCGGTGACCCGGCCGAACACCGTCTGCTCGACGTCCATCAGGTTCTTCTGGGCGTCGCGGGCGGTGACGATGATGGTGTAGGCGCCTTCCGGCTGCGGATTGCCGAAGTCGTCGATGCCTTCCCAGACGAAGCCGTGCTTGCCGGCGCTGGTGTTGCCCTCGGCGGTGAACACGGTCAGGCCGGCGGCATTGCGCACCGAGATGTCGACGTCGCTGGCGTTGAGGCCGATGGCGTAGGTGAATTCGGCCCTCCCGTCCTGGAGCTGGACCTTGTTGCCGCGGGCCTCGACGCTGGTGCCCAGGAAGTCGACCATGGCCGCCACCTGTGAGGACTGCTGCAGGTTGAGCAGCTTCTCCAGGTTGGCGTTGGAGTGGATCTGCTGTTCGACGCTGGCGAACTGCACCAACTGGGCGGTGAACTCGTTGGCGTCCAAGGGATCCAGGGGGTCCTGGTTCTTGAGCTGGGTGACCAGCAGGTTGACGAACCGGTTGAGGTCCTCTTCGAGCTGATTCTGGTCGGTGGCCGCCTGGACGGTGCCGTCGAAGGTGCCGGTACTGGATGTGCCGGAGAGGATCATGGCGTGGGCTCCCTTACACCCGGATGTTCACGCGACCGTCCTCGGTCACGCCGTCCGTTTCGTCGGACGCCATCAGCGGCCCCTCGGAGTCGTCGTCGGCATCGGCGGCGAGGGTGCCGGCGGCGCCCGACTCACCGTCGGACTCGCCACCGCGCTCACCGCGCAGGCTGAAGCTCAGGCTGCCGTCCTCGGCGTGGAGACCGGCCTGCTGCAAGGCGCGCTCCAGGTCGCGGGCGTCCCGCTGCAGCATGTCCAGGGTGTCCTTGTTGTCGGCGATGACCACCGCCGAGACGCGGCCGTCCTGGGCCATCTCGAGCTGCACGTCGACGCGGCCCAGCGAGGGCGGCTTGAGCTGCACATGGATGCGGTCGATGCCGGCGGCGATGGCCTTGGTGATCTGCACCGTGATCTGCTCGGTGACCGCGTGGCGCGGTACGGCGAACCGTGGGGCATCGGCGCCACGGGCCTGGGCCGCCTTCTGGGAAGCGTTGGTGTCGGCACTGGCCTGCGATCCACTGGTGGCCGCCGTATCGCCGCCGACCTGGGCCTGGAAGCCGGTCGGCGTGCCATGCAGACCACCCGGGGCCGGGCCCTTGGCCTCGGCGCCGGTCGCGCCCGCCTGGGCCTGGCCACCCTGGGCGGCGGCCTGCTGGGCCTGGGCCTGCGCCGCCGCCATGCCGGCGCCCTGCGCCGCCGCCTGCTGGCCGGCCTGTCCGGTGCCGGGGGCCACGCCGTGCTGCGGCTGCCGGCCCTGGGCCGATGCGCCGCCACCCTCACCGGCCAGGGCCGCGGAGGCGGACAGGTTGGAGGACGGCTGTGACACCAAAGTCGCGGACTCGTTGGTCACGTTGACATTGACCGCCACCCGGTTGCCGTCGCCGACGCTCCGTGACAGGGACGCGGCCTGCTCGGCCACGTTGGATCGCGGTGCGTTGGCGGCATCGGTGCCGCCCTCGGCGCGGGCCGGGTTGGCGGTTTGGCCGCTTCCGGCACCCGGATGGCCGGTCGATCCGCCGTGATTGTTGAGGGGACCGCCGGCGGCGTTCGCCGTCGTGGTGCCGCCACCCGAGACGGTGCCGCCGATGGTGGTGGCCGCGGCCGTCTCGGCGCCCGGCAGGGCCGACGCCTGCGCCGCGGCGGCGGTGACGATCACGCCGGCATCGGGCTGGACGATGGCCGCCTGTGCGGCGGTGGCTGCGAGTCCGGTGGCGGTCTGGCTGCCGTCGGCGCCGGCGCTGTCGCCCTGGCGGGCCGCCTTGTCGCCGCCGTTATCGGCCTGGGTGTTGCGATCGCCGCCCGATCCATCGCCGCGCAGGGCGCGGACGTCGTCGGGAGCCCCGTCGTCCTGGCTCGGCCGGTCGTGGCCCGAATTGGCGGCGCGGCTGTCGTCGCGGTCCGCCGGCGGCGGGGCCGCGCGGTCGCGGCCGCCGTCGTCGCCGCGGTCGGCGCGCCCGGTGTCGCGGTCGTCGTAGCCCCGGTCATGGTCGTCGCGGTGGGTCTCGTAGGGGTCCCGCCCGTTGGCGTCGTGCCGCCCGCTGGTGCGGTTGTCGGCGGCGGCCCCGTGATCGTCGGCCGGCGGGGCGGCGGCGGAGACGGTCTGATCGGACAGGGAGGTCATGCCGTTGCCGCCGTCGAGGCCGTTGCCGGCGCTGTCCAGGAACGTCTGGAACGACTGCGAGAGACCGCCAATGGCGGTGACGGACGCGCCGGCGCGCGGCACAGGCTGCAACGGGTTGTCAGCGCCCTTGTTGGTGATCAGCACGTTGTCGACGGCCATGATCGCTCCCCTCGTGACAAAATGGGTTGGCCTTCATTCAGCAAGGCCCGTGCCAAATCGCGAGCAACAGGGTAAGGCACTGAAATCCCAGCGTTATGAAACCCAGGGGTGGATAGGAAACAGGCTGCGGCACCCGGCAGGATCGGGTCCCGCCCGGCAGAAATTGACCCGCTCGGGAAGTTTTTTCTGGGTGCGAGGGCTACCCGTCGGCGCCTTCGAGGGCGTGCACCACGCGGGCCACCGGTTCGCTCCAGTCGCCTTCCCGGGTCTGGCGGAGCAGGCGCATGGTGGGGTACCACGGGCTGTCGTCCCGGCCCGTCAGCCAGCGCCAGTCGGACGCGGTCGACAGCAGGAGCCACACCGGCGCCCCCAGGGCACCGGCCAGATGGGCCACGGCCGTGTCCACGGTCACCACCAGGTCGAGGGCGCCGATGACCGCCGCCGTGGCGGCGAAATCGGTCAGCTCCCCGCCGAGGTCGACCACGCCTTCGGGCAGCGGCCGGTCGGCGGCGGGCAGCTCCGGCTGCAAACTGAAGAAGCGCAGGCCAGGGACCTCGAATAGCGGCGCCAGGGCGCTCAAAGGGCAGGACTTATAAGGGCTGGTCATCTGGCGGGCACTGCTGCGCCAGACCAGGCCCAACCGGCGCCCCCTGTCACCGGCCAGGCGGCGGCGCCAGTGGGCGGTCTCCGCCTCGTCGGCGTGCAGGTAGGGCACCTCGGCCGGCACGGTGTCCAGGGTGGTGCCGAGGATCCGCGGCAGGCCGAGCAGGGGCACATGGTGGTCAAAGTCGGGCAGGGGATCGCCGGCGGCCACGGCCTCGACCACCGCCGGCGCCGTCTCCATCAGCCGCCGCAGAGCGGCCTGGCACTCGACCACCACGCGGGCGCCCCGCTCCGCCGCGGCGCGGGTGAAGCGGGCGAACTGCAAGGTATCGCCGAACCCCTGCTCGGCATGGATGAGCAGGGTCCCGCCGGCCACCGGCGCCCCGTCCCATGGCGGTCGCGGGAACCGCCCTGCCGGCGTCGGGAACTCGGGCACCCTTTTCCGCCACTCGTACTCGGCCCAGCCCGCGTCATAGTCGCCGGCCAGCAGCAGGGCGAAGGCCAGGTGCACGTGGGCGACGGCGAAGTCCGGGTCGAGGGCGATGGCCTGCCGATAGGCGTCCACGGCCGCATCGATCCGGTGCTGGGCGCGCAGGGCGTTGCCCAGGTTGAACCAGGCGTCGGGCGTCGACACCCCCTGGTCGAGGACCCGGCGGTACATGGCCTCCGCCTCGATCATCCGCCCCTGGAGTTCGAGGACGGCGCCCAGGCCGCTGGTGGCGCCGATGTGGTCGGGGCTCAGGGCGAGGGTGCGCCGATAGCCGGCCTCGGCCCCCTCCGGGTCTTCGCGCCGGTGGCGATGCCCGGCCAGCTCGAAATGCACCCGGAAGTCGTCGCCGCCCAAATCGAGGGCGGTCTGCAACGCCTGCTCGGCCTCGGCGCCGCGTCCGGCGGCCCGGAGGGCCATGGCCAGGTCGCGGTGACGGGCCGGATCGGCGGGGCTGACGGCGACGGCGCGGGCCAGATGTGCCGCCGCCTCGTCGGCGCGGCCGTCCTCCAGGACCAGCAGGCCCATCAGGTGGCGGGCGGCCCCGTCGTCCGGATCGATGGCCAAAGCCCGGCGCAGGGCGCCTTTGGCGGCCGCCGGCCGCCCGGCGCGGTGGTGACCGATCGCCGCCTTGACCGCGGCTGCGGCGTCGCCCGGAGGGTGGGCCGGCGGCCGGCCGCTCACCGCACCGCCTTCTCGGAGCGGTGCCGGTTGATGTCGCGCAGCGCCGGCTCCTGCTTCAGCAGCTCCAGGATGTGGGCGATCCCGAAGTCGTCGCCGTGGGCCGGCTCGAGGCGGGCATAGATCTGCCGCACCAGCTCCAGGTCCTCGGCATAGTCCACCTGCAGGCGGAGGTCGGGCGCGCGCAGGCGCACGGGCGCGGTGAGGGCGAGCACGTCGTAGCGGTCGTGGTGCTCGTAGAAGTGCAGGGTCACGTGCTCGCGCACCGCCGGGTCGGTGACCGTGTCCGCCACCTGCTCCAGGTCGGCCAGGCGGACCACCTCCACGTCCACGCCCTGGGGGTACGAATGGGGCCGGGTGGTTGTCACCACGTCGCAGACGCCCACGGTGAACACGCCGACGGCCCGGTCGACCAGCGCCGGGTCGATCAGCGGGGTGTCGGCGTTGACCCGCACCGCCACCTCGGCGCCCATCATGCGCTGCGCGGCCACCACGCGCCCCAGCACGTCGACGGCGTCGCCCCGGTAGCACGGCACGTCCTCGCGCCGCGCCCAGTCGGCAAGCACGTCGTCGGCCGCATCGTCGGTGGTCGCGAGAACCATGGCGTCGATGCGGCGCGCCCGGCGCAGTCGCCGGACCAGGCGGGTCAGGGCCGGCACGCCGCCCACGTCGGCGAGCACCTTGCCGGGCAGGCGGGTGGCGTTCATGCGGGCGGCGATGCTGGCCACGACGCGCGGGCGGGCACCGGCGTTGCCGGCGTGCCAGCGCCGGGCCAGGTCGATCACCTGGTCGAGGGTCAAGTCGGCGGGGTCTCCCGGCGCCCGGGCGGCGATCCAGTCGGCACGGGCCAGGTCCTCGGCCGTGTCCACGGTGAGCCGCACGTCGAACGCCGGCGGGCCGTCGGCGCTCAGGTTGCGGATGCGGATGTCGTCCGGGTGGCGGTAGAGGTAGCGGGTCACGTGCTCGCGGTCGTCGCCGTCGTTGACCGCGGCGGCGATCCGGGCCAGGGCATCTGCGGCGATCACCTCGACGCTGACCCCCTGCGGGTAGGTGCGGGGGAAGACGTTGGTGGTCAGGTCCGGCCCCTCGTCCCGGTGGACGCGGATGGCCGCATCGACCAGGTCCGGATCGATGAACGGGCTGTCCCCGCTGACGCGCACCAGGGCATCGAGGCCGAAGGCATCGGCGCAGGCCCGGGCACGGCCCAGCACATCGTCGCCGGCGCCGCGGAACACGTCGATGCCCTCGCCCTCGGCATAGGCGGCGATGGCGTCGTCTCCGGGCCGGTCCGAGGTGGCCACGATCAGGGCGTCGGCGGCCCGCACCCGGCGCAGGCGGTCGAGGACCCGGCCCAGCAGGGGACGCCCCGCCACCGGCGCCAGCACCTTGCCCGGCAGGCGGCGGGAATCGAGGCGGGCGAAAACGACCACGCCGACGGTCATGGTGGGCTCCTCACCGGCCGGCGCCGTCCCCCAAAGGGGGCGCGAGATCGGGGTTGATCCAGTGCAGGGTCACCTGACGCGAGATCTCGCCGAATCCGGTCGCACGATAGAGGGCGATGGACGGTCCGTTCTCGGCCTGGGTGCCGACGCGAATGGCATCGGCGTGGCCGTGGAAATGGGCCAGCGCCCCGTCGATCAGCCGGCGACCGCACCCGCGGCCCTGATGATCGGGGTGGACCGCGATCAGGTCGATGGCAGCCTCCCGGCCGGTCAGCAGGCACAGGTTGAAGCCCACCGCCCGGCCGTCGGCGCGCACCACCAGGGGCGCCGCGGCCCGGCCCCGCAGGTTGTTGGTCACCCACGCCGCGCGCACCCGGTCGGCCGCCTCGTCGGGAACCAGGGGATCGGCGTGCAGGCGGTCGAAGGTGAACGCGGCCGCGGCCACCTCCAGGCACGCGACGATATCCGTCTCCTCGGCCAGACCGACGTCCTCGGGCGCAGCCACGGGGGTCACGGTCCGGCGGAAGGTGACCAGGGTCTCGACGCGGCGGAAGCCCACCTCGGCCAGGCGCGACTCGGCGTCCCCGCTGGCCTCCGGCAGGCGGCAGGCGACCAGCCACACGCCGTCGGCCCGCCATCCGTCGGCCAGCGCGGCCAGTGCATGTGGCTGCGGTTGTTCTCCCTCAGCGACCGAGAGGCGCCCGACGGGGACGCCCAGGATGTCGCTTTCGAAAGGCGATGGAGCGTAGGCGAGGGTCATGGTCGGACCGCCGGTCAGGCGTCTCGGTAGTGGCCCTGCGTCTCCCTGTCCCAACGCTCGAAGAAGTCGATGACCGCCAAGTGGTCGTCCTTGTCCCACTGGGGGTTGGCGACGTGACCGGCCTTGCGGCCGATGACCACCAGGTAGTCCGTGTCCAGGTAGCGGTTGACGTAGGTCACCTCGAAACCGCTGACAGCGAACAGGCCCTTGAGGCTGTTGGCGCTGAACCGGAAGGCGTGGGTGTCGGCGGGATTGGTGCTCAGGTAGTACTGGAGCGGCTTCTTGAAGGGCACCAGGATGCGGCTGCCGGTGGCGATCACCAGGTGGCCGCCATCGGCGAGGGCGTCGTAGGCGGCGTCCATCATGGTGCGGCACGACTGGCAGTTCTCGATGGTCCACATGATGGTGACGATGTCGAAGCCGCGGCCCGGTTTCTCGCCCGAAGCCTGATAGGCCTCGATGTTGCCGCAGAAGCACTCGATGCCGCGTTCCGCCATGGCGCGGCAATTCTCCGGCGACGGCTCGACGGCGAAGGGGATGGCCCCGTAGTCGGGGTCCCGCACGATGTCCAGGAACTGGCCCTCGCCGCCGCCGAAATCGCACAGGGTCTTGTCCGCGAGGCCGATCTCCACGTCGGCGGTCTCGGCCACGTAGATCTGGCGCGCCTTCACCGCCGGGATGCGGGCGGTATAGCCGTCGCCGTAGATCTCGTGGGTCCACGCCGCGGCGATGCGCTCCGCCGAGCGCCGCCGGCGCACGTAGACGAAGCCGCAGTTCCGGCAGACGTGGATGGGCTGGTCGTTGGTGTAGCGCCGGGCCACGGTGATCTCGGCGGCGTCGGCCGAGCCGCACAGGTCGCAGTCGAACTCGGTGTAGTCGTCCTCGGTCATGGGCGGTGCTCCGTCATTCGGGCGGGTGGCGCAACGTCCAGCGGTTGCCGCTGAACTCCCAGATCTGCGGATCGCGGTGCTTGTCGATGACGTCGGTGAACGTGGGCTCGTCCAGGTCCAGATAGGCCAGATGCTCGTCGTGATAGGTGGCGGGGAACTCGTCGTCGTAGCGCCGCACCAGCTCCAGCCCCTCGGCCCGGGTCATCTGGCCGTTCTGGATCATGCGGCAGGAATCCCGGACGGCGCGGCCGAAGCCGAACTTGATGAACTGCATGTGGTAGTAGAGGTTGTCGATCTTGTCGTCCAGGCTGTCGAAGTTGGTGAAGGTGCCGTCGGTGCGCCCGTTCTCGGCCAAATGGAAGTCGAACTTGTCTTTGATGTAGGTGTAGTTCTCCAGCATGCTCCAGCGGAAGAAGTAGGCGAAATACAGCGCCTTGACGCCGACCCGCTCGACCTCGCCCAAGTCGGGGTAGGCGTAGGGCGCCAGGTCGTGCTCCTCGATCTCCTCGTCCACCCAGTTGAGGGGATCGTCGCCGATCTGGTGTTCCAGGACCTCGGCGAAGTCGCGGAGCTTCAAATGGTCCTCGGACAGGACCCGGCCGCCGTATTCGCTCTCCCCGTGCTCGGCGTAGAAGATCAGCGGGATGTTGTAGTGCACCGCGGCCTGGACGGGCACCGCGTTGACCCCGGCGTTCCAGTGGATCTTGGGGTCGCCGCGTTCGATGAAGAAACGTTTGGCCAGGCGCCGCGAGACCTTCCCGTTGGCCTGCACCATCAGGTGGTCGAAGCCGAGGTCGATCAGGGCCTGGCGATTGTGGACCGCGATCTCGTTGGGCATCAGCGGCGAGAAGGTGACCAGCAATGGGTTAAGCCCGAACTCGAACTTGAGCCGATGGGCGATGGTGCTGGAGTCCTTGCCTCCCGACCACGGCACGATGCAGTCGTAGGGGCCTTCGCGCGGGCGGAATTCCTCGACCAGTTCCAGGAACTCCCGGCGGCGGGCGTCCCAATCGATGCGTTTCTTGCGCTCGGCGTGGTGGCAGGCATTGCAGACGCCATCGGCGTCGAACTCGATACGCGGCCGCGTGTCCGGCATCAGGCAGCGTCGGCAGTATCGAACCATGTGCGACCAGGAGGGGAAGGGGTGTGGTGATCCAATTCCGTGCCCGCGGACCGTGCCCTAAATGCGCACCGGGACACCTTGTTTGGCAAGGTATTTCTTGGCGCTGGCAATGGCGCTCTCGGTGAAGTGGTAGATGTTCTGGGTGCAGGCGGCCGAGGCCCCGGCGGCGAAGCCGTCGGCGAAATGCTTCCACGAGCCGGCCCCGCCGAGGATCAGCACCGGAATCGTCACCGCCTCGGCGACGTGCCGCGCCAGCGCCAAGTCATAGCCCTGCAGCGCCCCGTCGCGCTCCACCGACGTGACCAGCACCTCGCCGGCCCCCAACGCCTCGCCGCGGACCGCCCACTCGGCCGGGTCATGACCGGTGGGCCGGGAGGCGAAATGGGAGACCACCTCGTAGCCATCGTCGTTGCGGCGGGCATCGATGGACAGCACGACGCACTGGGAGCCGTACTGGCGGGCGATCTCGGTGATGAGATCGGGACGCTCGACGGCGCCGGTGTTGACCACCACCTTGTCGGCCCCGGCGGCCATCAGCTCGCGCACGTCGTCCAGGCTGCGGATGCCGCCCCCCACCGCCAGCGGCACGAAGCAGTCGTGGGCGAAGCGGGTGACGACGTCGAGGAAGTTGCGGCGCTCCCCTTGGCCGGGCCGGGTGACGTCGAGGATCACGATCTCGTCGATGGACCAGGCGTCGACGAAATTGTGGGTGTAGCGGTAGTCGGGCTGGAACAGCTTGGTGCGGAACAGGGTGCCGTTGTTGAAGGTGAGCACCGTGATCAGGCGTTTGCGCAGCACCGCGTCAGCCCTTGTCGAGGAAGTTGCGGAGCAGGGTCAGCCCGTGCTGCTGGCTTTTCTCCGGATGGAACTGGACGGCGTAGACGGTGCCCGCCTGGACCGCCGCCACCACCGGCCCGCCATAGGGGCAACGACCGACGACCAGGCCGTCGTCGTCGACCTCCATGTGGAAGGAATGGACGTAGTAGAACAGGGCGTCGTCGGGGACGCCGTCGAACAGTACGCAGGTCCGCGCCTGATGAAGCTCGTTCCAGCCGACGTGGGGAACCCGCAGGCCGGGGTCGTCCGGAGTCAGGCGCACCACATGGGCGTCGATCCAGCCGAGGCCCTCGTGGTCGCCGAACTCCCGGCTGGATCGGGCGATGAGCTGGAAACCGAGGCAAATGCCGAGCAGAGGTTTTCCGGCGCCATGGACCAGGTTGGTCAGGGGCTCGACCAGGCCACGATCGCGCAGGTTGGCCATGCCGTCGCCGAAGGCCCCGACGCCGGGCAGGATCAGCTTCTCGGCCCACGACAGGGTTTCGGGGTCGGCGGTCACCACCGGCTCGTGGCCGACCTTCTCCACCGCCCCGGCCACCGAGGTCAGGTTGCCGAGCCCGTAGTCGACGATCCCGATCATGGTTGTGCCGCGCCAGTCCCCCGGGCCGCCTCAGAAGTTGCCGAGGCGGCGCTTGGCCTGCTCCCACTGGTCCACGTACCACTCGCAGTAGCGCTTGTAGCCCGTTTCCAAGGGCCACTGGGGCTCGAAGTTGAGAACCTCGCGGGCCCGCTCGGTGGACAAGGTCCCGCGCACCGGCTTGTCCGAGTCGCGCGGGCGCTCCTCGAGGATGGCGCCGGGGATCACGGATTTCACGACGGCTGCCAGGTCGGCAATGGTGCGGGCGTTGCCGAAGGTGATGTTGAACGTGTTGGTGGCGCCGGGGCCGCGGTGGGCGGCCATGGAGCGGATGATGCCGTCGGCCAGGTCGTCGATGCAGGTGAAGTCGAGGCGGCCGTCGCCGCCGCCCTCGAGAAGCAACGGCGTGCCCATCAGCGCGTTCTCGATGAACTTCTGGCTCACCCGGCCGCTGATGCAGCGTTCGCCGTACAGCGCGCTGGGACGGATGACCGTGCAGCCGATGCCGTACTGGTCGGCGTAGGTGCGCACGAGGCGCTCGGCCATGAACTTGGTGTTGGCGTAGATGCCGAAGGGACGGGGGCGGGTGCTCTCGTCCACGGTCGGGGTCTCGAAGTTGCCATAGACGGTACTCGAGCTGAGCAGCACCACCTGGTTGATGGCGGCGGGAAACAGGCGGCAGTACTCGAGGATGTTCTTGAGGGTGATGAGCTGCAGCTCGAAGCAGTGGCCGGGCACCTTGCGCGCCTCGACGGCGCTGGCGATGGCCGACAGATGGACCACCTTGGTCGGCTTGAAGCGGGCCAGGCACTCCTGCAGGTCGGGCATGGACCGGGCGTCGACGCTGCAGATGGACACCTCGGCGCGTCGCAGCATGTCGAACCGCTGGCGCAGGAAGCCGTAGTAGAGCTCGCGGCGGAAGGGGCCGAGGTCCGACCGGCTGGCGTTGTCCACCAAGTTGTTCTGCATCAGATTGTCGACCACCTGGACCTCGACGCCGTAGCCGCGCAGCGCCAGCGCCAGGTTGTGGCCGATGAACCCGGCCCCGCCGACGAGCGAGATGCGCTCGTCGGCGAGTCGGGTCTTGATGGTCTCCGGGGTCAAAGGCTCGGACATGGTATCTTCCTTTGGATGAGCCTTGTTCGCGGCCCCGTTCTGGGGCCTCCGGTTGGTGCCGGTGGCGTGACGGGACCGGCTGGCCCCCGGCGCTCCCGGTGTCGGCACGTAAGCGCCATCTTTAAGGCGGGATTCCTTAAGGCCCGGTTAACCATGGCTGCCGCGGACCCGCGCTGCCGTCAGGTGCGCAGCGCCTCCAGGTCGGCATAGAATGCCAGGGCCTCTGGATTGGCCAGGGCGTCGGTGTTGGCCACCGGTCGCCCGTGGATGACGTCACGCACCGCCAGCTCGGTGATTTTGCCCGACTTGGTGCGCGGGATGTCGGCCACCTGAACGACCTTGGCCGGCACGTGCCGCGGTGAGCACCCCTG
Organism: Rhodospirillales bacterium; assembly: GCA_028277795.1. Classification (GTDB taxonomy): domain Bacteria; phylum Pseudomonadota; class Alphaproteobacteria; order Rhodospirillales; family JANQFP01; genus JANQFP01. The sequence continues at coordinate 33,215 of JANQFP010000134.1, read as the reverse complement.
CCGGATGCGGGTCTTGATGCGGCCGACCAGGTCGTCGTCCAGAACCAGGCCCGGGCGCAGGACGACAAACAGCACCACCCGCACGTCGTCCTGCCAGTCCTGACCGACGACAACCGCCTCCACCACCTCGTCCAGGCGCTCCACCTGGCGGTAGATCTCGGCGGTGCCGATGCGCACGCCGCCGGGGTTCAGGGTGGCGTCGGAGCGCCCGTAGACGACGATGCCGTCGTGCTCGGTCAGGGCCACGTAGTCGCCGTGGCACCACACCCCCGGGAACCGTTCGAAATACGCGGCCCGGTACTTGGCCCCGTCGTCGTCGTTCCAGAACCCCACGGGCATGGACGGGAAGGGCGCCGTGCACACCAGCTCACCCTTGTCGCCGCGCACCGGGCGGCCGTCGGCGTCGAACACCTCGACCGCCATGCCCAGGGCCCGCGTCTGGATCTCCCCCGCCCACACGGGGGCCGTCGGGTCGCCGATGAGGAAGCAGCCGATGAGGTCGGTGCCGCCGGAGATGGAGGCCAGATGCACGTCCGCCTTGATGTGGTCGTAGACGAACCGGAAGCTCTCCGGCGCCAGGGGCGAGCCGGTGGACGTAATGGTCCGCAGGGCCGCCAACGGGTGGCTGTCCGCCGGTCGCAGGCCGGCCTTGGCGACGGCGTCGATGAACTTGGCCGAGGTGCCGAACAGGGTCACGGACTCGGCCTCGGCATAGTCGAACAGCACGTTGCCGTCGGGATGGAACGGCGAGCCGTCGTACAGCATCAGGGTCGCCTGGCTGGCCAGGGCCGAGACCTGCCAGTTCCACATCATCCAGCCGCAGGTGGTGAAGTAGAACACCCGGTCGCCGGGCTTGATGTCGCAGTGGAGCACGTGCTCCTTGCGGTGCTGGAGCAGGGTCCCGCCGGCGCCATGGACGATGCACTTGGGCACCCCCGTGGTGCCCGACGAATAGAGGATGTAGACCGGATGGTTGAACGGCAGCCGGGCGAAGGGAATGGGCGCCGGGGCGAAATTGTCGACGAATTCCGGCAGGGTCACGGCACCGGGAATCCCGGAGAGGGGCGGTGCGCTGCGGGTATAGGGCACGACCACCACCCGCTGCAGGCCGTCCAGGCCGCGCACGATCTCGGCCAGCGGCTCGAGGCGGTCGTGGGTCTTGCCGGCGTAGATGTAGCCGTCGGCGGCGAACAGCACCTTGGGTGCGATCTGGCCGAAGCGGTCGAGCACGCCGTTGGCCCCGAAATCGGGAGAGCACGACGACCACACGGCGCCCAGGCTGGTGGCCGCCAGCATGGCGATGACGGTCTCCGGCAGGTTGGGCAGGTAGCCGGCCACGCGGTCGCCGGCGACCACCCCGGCGGCGGCCAGGGCCTGGGCCAGGCACGACACCTGATCGTGGAGTTGGGCGAAGGTGAGGCAGCGGCGCACCCCGTCCTCGCCCCGGAAGACGATGGCCTCGGCGTCGTCGCGGCGGATCAGCAGGTTCTCGGCGAAATTCAAGCGGGCATCGGGAAACCAGCGGGCACCGGGCATGGCGTCCGGGTTGGCCAGCACCACGTCGCCCCAGGTCTCGGCGGCGATACCTGCGAAATCGCGCAGGCTCTGCCAGAACCGTTCTTTGTGCTCGATGGAGAACCGGTAGAGGGCGCGGGTGTCGGAGAGGATAACGTTCCAGTCTTCCTCCACCGCCTCCATGAAGGCCGCCACGTTTGACTGCCGCACGCGTTCGTCGCTCGGCCGCCAGAGGGGTTCGCTCACGGTGCCTCCTCCCCGGTGACCGGCCAAGTATGCGGAGGGGCGCTCCGCCGCGCAACCCGGCGTTCCCATGATCCGTGAGAGACCGAAAGGCATTGGATCGGTCGAATTTCACAACACCGGTACGGATGTAGATCCTTCCCACGAACCGAGGATGACCGCGTCAGCGAATGCTCCGAGTGATCGAAACCCTCGGTGAAAAATGTCAGCAATCTTTACAATCCGAGCAATGCAGTAAGGTATTATAACTACTCAAGCCGTTGATTGCGCTCGAAAAAGTTCGGATGGCGCAAAATTTGCTATTAATCCGATACTTTTGTGAGGGAAGGATCGATATCTGGTCGTATGGCGTCGTTCGAATCGGTCGGTTTCTCGGCCATTACCGTCAATTCATTCACGTTTTGGACGTAGTCAAAGCCGGATCGGCGAGCTTGGCGCAGCCGTGCGGCCGCAAGTGCATCAAAGGTTAGAGGGGGTATGATCATGAATAAGGTTCTGGCCGGTTTGACGCTCGCAGGTGCGATGCTGGTGAATGGCGTGGCGGCCGCGGCGCCTGTCGATTTCGGCAACGGGTTCGTCGATTTCGGATGGTATACCGAAGTCACGTATTCCGACGGATCCGTGCTGCATTGGATCGACGTTACGGAAACCGTGGGCCGCTCGTTCAATGACGTTTCCAATCAATTGGCCACCGACAACGCGGCGGTGGGTCAGGATACGACGGGGGGATGGCGGTACGCTTCGGGAACCGAAGTATCGCTGATGGTCGGCACGTGGGTTGGAGACGGATTGGCGTTGGACTTCCGCGACTCGAGCTCCGGCCCCTATGCCATGCACGAGTTGGTCCCTCTCTTGGGCTATACCTACTCCGACAGCTCGAACTGGGAGACCTTGGGATTGACGTCCGACACGCTCAGCGTTTTTCACGAGTTGGCAGTGATCGCCCATTATGGCACCGCGTTCGACGACTATTATAACGAGAACAACAGGCTTCGCGAGCCAACTGAGAGTGAGCCGTTTTTCGGCAGTTTCCTCGTGCGCGACGCCTCTTCCGTTCCATCTCCTGCAACCCTGCCGTTGCTCCTCAGCGGCCTTGCCGGTCTGGCCTGGGTGCGTCGGCGCAAGTAAGACTGCTTAAACCGGCATCGCCGTCACCCGTCTCGACGAGGCGCGGAGGGCCGCCATCGTCCTTCGTCTCCGGCCCGCCCCGGCCGGGCCGAGTCTGGGCAGACCACCCGACCGGCGCAACCCGGCCATGCCGGGTCGGCGCTGGTGTTGCCGGCCGCTGGCCGATAAACAGTCGGCCATGTCCGTGCCGCAGCCGCCTGCCAGCCGCGCATTGACCATGCCCGCCGCCACGCGCGCCGGCCTGTGGATGGTCGGGTTTTGCGCATCCTTCGCCGGACTCACCGCCATCATCCGCCATGTGTCGGGGGAGCTGCATCCGGTCGAGATCGCCTTTTTCCGCAACGCCTTCGGTCTGCTGTTCATCCTCCCTTGGCTGGCGCGGGCCGGGCTGGGCAGCCTGCGGACACGGCGTCTCGGCCTGCATGCGTTGCGCGCCGGCACCGGCACCCTGGCCATGATCTTCCTGTTCACGGCCCTGGCCTGGATGCCCCTGGCCGAGGCCACGGCATTGACCTTCACCGCGCCCCTGTTCGCCACCGCCGGGGCGGCCCTGGTCCTGGGCGAGCGGGTGCGGCTGCGCCGGTGGTCGGCGACCCTGGTGGGGTTCGCCGGCACCCTCGTCATCCTGCGCCCGGGGGCCGAGGCGGTCACCCCCGCCGCGGCGGCGGCCCTCGCCGCCTCGGCCTTCATCGCCGCCTCCATGCTGGCGGTGAAGGCCCTGTCGCGCACCGAGCACCCCAATGCCATCGTCCTTTACATGGGCCTGCTGATGACGCCCCTGTCCCTGGTGCCGGCCCTGTTCGTGTGGACGTGGCCGGAGCCGGCCACCTGGGGATGGCTGGCCCTGCTCGGGCTGGTCGCCATGGTCGGACAGTTGATGATGGCGCGGGCCTTCGCCGCCGCCGATGCGTCCGCCGTGCTGCCCTTCGACTTCGCGCGTCTGGTGTTCGTGGCGCTGTTCGGCTTCGCCCTGTTCGGCGAGCGGCCCGACGCCTGGACCTGGGTCGGGGCCGGGATCATCGTCGCCGCCACCGTCTACATCGCCCGCCGCGAGGCCCGGCGGGTGCCCGCCGTCATGGTGCCGTAACCCGGCTCCAACCGGCCTTTCGCGCCGCCTCCGGCCGGGGCCGTCCTTGACAAGCGTCCCCCCGATGCTAAAACGACAGCCCGTTTTCGCGGGTGCACAACGCACCGCGACAAATCGGTTAAAACATAACTCCCGGACAGGACTCAGGACACGGAGGAAGACATGGCGCGCGTGGCTATGGTTACCGGCGGAACCCGCGGCATCGGCGCGGCGATCGCCAAGGCGCTCAAGGAGGCCGGACACACGGTGACGGTGTGCGACGTGGTCGACGACCAGTTGTCGTCGTTCCAGCAGGACACCGGCATCCCCGGCTACAACATCGACGTTTCGGACTACGCCTCGGTGGAGGCGGGTTTCAAGAAGGTCGAGGACGACCACGGGCCCATCGAGATCCTGGTCAACAACGCCGGTATCACCCGCGATTCGTTCATGCACAAGATGACCCGGGAAAAGAACTGGGACCCGGTGATCAGCATCAATCTGTCGGCAGTCTTCAACACCTGTCGCGTGGTCATTCCCGGCATGCGCGACGGCGGCTGGGGCCGCATCGTCAACATCTCGTCCATGAACGGCCAGCGCGGCCAGTTCGGCCAGTCCAACTACGCCGCGGCCAAGGCCGGCATGATCGGCTTCTCCAAGTCCATCGCCCAGGAAGTGGGCCGCAGCGGCATCACCGTGAACGTGGTGTCGCCGGGCTTCATCCTCACCGAGATGACGGCGGCCATGCCCAAGGAGATCCTCGACGCCGAGGTCCAGAAAATCCCGATGCAGCGTATCGGGCAGCCCGACGACGTGGCCAACGCCGTGCTCTACCTGGCCAGCGAGGGGGCGAGCTTCTGCACCGGCTCGACCCTGTCGGTCAACGGCGGCCAGTACATGATCTGACATCGGCGCGCCATTGTGGCGCGCCGCAAAGCCTGCGCGGCGTTTGAGCGTCGCCGCCTGCGCATGAAATGACCCGCAGGGGCATTTCATTGGCGGGGCGGCATGACCGGGCTCCGCGCGCCATTGTGGCGCGCCGCAAAGCCTGCGCGGCGTTTGAGCGTCGCCGCCTGCGCATGACATGACCCGCAGGGGCATTTCATTGGCGGGGCGGCATGACCGGCCTCCGCGCGCCGTCAATCGCCGAGGGCGACGCCTTCGCGACGGGGGTCTGCGCCGCCACGCAGACCCTCGGCGGTGACCGCGATCCCGTGGAGGCCGCTGGTCAGGGCCCTGACCGAGATCTCGTGGCCGAGGGCCTCGAGGGCCTCGGTCCGGTCGGCCAGCGGCGTGCCCTCCTCCAGTTCGGTCGCGCCGTTGCGGTTGATCACGTGGGGCAGCTCGATGGCGGCCTGGATGTCCAGCCCCCAGTCCAGGGCGGCGATCAGGGTCCGGGCCACATAGCCGATGATCCGCGAGCCGCCCGGCGAGCCCACGGCCAGCACCACCTTGCCCGAGCCGTCGAAGACGATGGTCGGCGCCATGGAGCTGCGCGGCCGCTTGCCGGCCTCTGGCCGGTTGACCACCGGCGCCCCGTCCCGGTTGGGGACGAAGGAGAAGTCGGTGAGCTGGTTGTTGAGCAGGAAGCCGCGCACCATCAGGCGCGAGCCGAAGGCGGTCTCGATGCTGCTGGTGAGGGACACCGCATTGCCGTCGCCGTCGATGACGCTGAGGTGGGTGGTGGAGACGCCACGCGGCGTCTCGTCGGGTGCCACCCGCGTTTGCGGCGTGATGCCCGGCATGCCCGGCGCCGCCTTGCCGCCGGCGCGCTCGGCGGAGATCTCGGCGGCGCGCGACTGCAGGTATCCGGGGTCCAGCATGCCCGGGGTCGGCACCGGCACAAAGTCGGGGTCGGCCACGTACACGTTGCGGTCCGCGAAGGCGAGCCGGCCGGCCTCGGCGATGAGATGGGCCGCCTCGGCGCTGCCCGGCTCCAAGTCGGCCACATCGAAGGTCTGAAGGATGCCCAGGATCTGCAGCACGGCGATGCCGCCCGACGACGGCGGCGGCATTCCGCAGACCATCGACGTCCGGTAGAAGGCGCACACCGGGTCCCGCTTTTTGGCCCGGTAGGCGGCCAGGTCGGCCTCTTCGAGCCGGCCCGGGTTGCGGTAGGCACTGCGCACGTTGGCCACCAGGTCGCGCGCGATCTCGCCTTCGTAGAAGGCGTCGGCGCCGCCTTCGGCGATGCGCCGCAAGGTGTCGGCGAGGGGCGGGTTGGTCAGTTCGGCGCCGGCCGCCAGGGGCGCGCCGTCGGCGTCGTAGAAGTATCCGGCTGCCGGAGCGAACGTCTTGAGGTGCCGGTCGCGGGCGATCATCGCGTGCAGCCGCTCGGACACGGGAAATCCGCCCTCGGCCAAGGCGATGGCCGGCGCGAACAGGCGCGCCCAGGGCAGCCGGCCGTGTTCCTTGTGGGCCATCTCCAACATGCGCAGAAGACCCGGCACGCCGACGGAGAGGCCACCGACGACGGCGTCGAAGAAGTCGCGGGGCTTGCCGCGCCCGTCGAGGAACATGTAGGGCTGCGCCGCGGCCGGGGCCGTCTCGCGGCCGTCGTAGGCGGCGACCTCGGCCGTGTCGGCATCGAAATGCATCAGGAATCCGCCGCCGCCGATCCCCGACGACTGGGGCTCCACCAGGGTCAGCACCATCTGGGCGGCAATGGCGGCGTCTACGGCGCTGCCGCCGGCGCGCAGGATGTCGCGTCCGGCCTCCGCCGCCAGGGGATGGGCGGCGGCGATCATGTGGCGTTGCGCGGCGGGCGGCGACGCGGGCGCCGCATCCTCGGCCAGCGGCGTTTCCGGGGCCGGTGGGGGCGGGGGCACACAAGCGGTGAGCAGCGGCGCGGCGACGGCCAGCCCCCACAGGACACGCGGTAGCCAACAAGTCATGCGAACGGACCTCCCGGTGGGCAGGCGAACCCGAGGCGGGCGCGAAGGAGCCCGATTCTGGCCCGTGGAGCGGCCTGCGGCAAGGGGCGCTGGGCCCCGGTGAATCGATCCACCAAGCTCGGCAAAACAACCGCCAGTTTTGGGTGCGGTGCGTACTTGCGATTAGTTATGAGAAACAATAACAATATAACTCCTTGAAAATTAGGAATCTGTTATTCTCGCCGTGGGGCATTTTGTTTTTCGCGAACGCGTCTCGGCATTATTTGACTTTATTCAACCGTTTGCATAATATGCAGACATTCTAAAGTACGACGCGGGCACCGCACGGATCAACGGGGGGTGGTCTTCGACCCTTTCGTGCCCGGCCGTCGTGTAGCTGACGCACGCGGAGGACCGGAGACCGTCTTCCGCGTTTGTTGTGAGTATCGCCTAGACGGGAGTTCGGAATGAGCGCAGCGACAGCGGCCCCGGCCGGGGCCCGGGGGCCGGTTGCTTACAACGACGGAGTCGTCCGGAACTTCATGATCGCGGCCATCTTCTGGGGCGTGGTCGGGTTCCTGGCCGGCGTCGTCATCGCCCTGCAGCTGGCCTTCCCGGTGCTGAACCTGGATCTGGAATGGACCACCTTCGGGCGCCTGCGCCCGGTCCATACCTCGGCCGTGATCTTCGCCTTCGGGGGCAGCGCCCTCATCGGTGCCTCGCTGTACATCGTCCAACGGACCTGCCGGACACCCCTGTTCGGCGGCGAATTCCTGGGCGGATTCGTGTTCTGGGGCTATCAGATCTTCATCGTCCTGGCCGCCCTGGGCTACGTGCTGGGCGTCACCCAGAGCAAGGAATACGCCGAGCCCGAGTGGTACGTGGACCTGTGGCTGACCATCGTCTGGGTGGTCTACCTGGTGGTCTTCACCGGCACCCTGATGAAGCGCAAGGAACCGCACATCTACGTGGCCAACTGGTTCCTGCTGTCGTTCATCGTCACCGTCGCCATGCTGCACATCGTCAACAACCTGACGATCCCGGTGTCGTTGACCGGGGCCAAGAGCTACATCGTGTGGTCCGGCGTCCAGGACGCCATGACCCAATGGTGGTACGCCCACAACGCCGTGGGCTTCTTCCTCACCGCCGGCTTCCTGGGGATGATGTACTACTACATCCCCAAGCAGGCCGAGCGGCCCGTCTATTCCTACCGCCTCAGCATCGTCCACTTCTGGACTCTCATCTTCATGTACATCTGGGCGGGGCCCCACCACCTCCACTACACCGCCCTGCCCGACTGGGCCCAGACCCTGGGCATGACCTTCTCGGTGATGCTGTGGATGCCGTCGTGGGGTGGCATGATCAACGGAATCATGACCCTCTCGGGGGCGTGGGACAAGCTGCGCACCGACCCGGTGCTGCGCTTCATGGTCACCTCGGTTGCGTTCTACGGCATGAGCACCTTCGAGGGGCCCATGATGTCCGTGAAGGCGGTCAACTCGTTGAGCCACTACACCGACTGGACCATCGGCCACGTGCATTCCGGCGCGCTCGGATGGGTGGCCTTCGTCACCTTCGGCTGCTTCTACTTCATGGTGCCCAAGCTGTGGAACCGTGAACGCCTGTATTCCATGCAGCTGGTGACCTGGCACTTCTGGATCGGCACCCTGGGCATCGTGCTCTACATCACCGCCATGTGGATCTCCGGCATCATGCAGGGACTCATGTGGAGAGCCTACGATTCCCTCGGCTTCCTCCAGTACTCGTTCATCGAGACCGTGGAGGCCATGCATCCCTACTACGTGATCCGGGCCATTGGCGGGGTGATGTTCCTCATCGGCTCCCTGATCATGGTCTACAACCTGTGGAAGACGGCCAAGGGCGAGCTGCGCACCGAGCCGGCGTATGCCGAGGCGCCGCACGCGGCGGCCGCCGGCACCGGGAGCTGACGGAGGCGGACATGAGCCACGAGAAGTTCGAAACCAACGTCATCATCCTGATCATCGGGATCCTGATCACCATCTCCATCGGCGGATTGGTGCAGCTCGTGCCCCTGTACACCATGGAGCAGACCATCGAGGAGGTGGACGGCATGCGGCCCTATTCGCCGCTCGAGCTGGCCGGCCGCAACATCTACGTCCGCGAGGGTTGCTACACCTGTCACAGCCAGCAGGTGCGCCCGTTCCGTGACGAGGCGGAGCGCTACGGCCACTACAGCCTGGCCGCCGAGAGCATGTACGACCATCCCTTCCAGTGGGGCTCCAAGCGCACCGGGCCCGACTTGGCGCGGGTCGGCGGCAAGTACTCCAACGACTGGCACGTGGCCCACATGATCGATCCGCGCAGCGTGGTGCCGGAGTCCATCATGCCGGGGTACCCGTTCCTGGCCGAGAAGGACCTGGGCTTCGACGACGCGGCGGACCACCTCGGCACCTTGCGGGTGGTGGGTGTGCCCTACACCGACGATCAGATCGCCAATGCCGCCGCCGACCTGGCCGCCCAGGCCAACGGCGAGGAGGGCGACACCGACGCCCTCCTGGCCCGCTACCCGAAGGCCGTGGTCGGCGACTTCGATGGCGATCCGGCCCGCGTCACCGAGCTCGACGCCATGATCGCCTATTTGCAGATGCTGGGCACCCTGGTGGACTTCACCACCTTCAAGCCCGAGATGGCGCAACGCTGAGGGGGGTCGGCCCATGGACCTGACAGCGTTAGCCGAGGCTGCCCGGTCGGCCTGGGTCGTCTGGCTGATGGTCCTGTTCCTCGGGGTCGTGTTCTGGGCCTTCCGGCCGAAGAACCGGCAGCGCTTCGAGGACGACGCCCGCATTCCCTTCAGGGACGAAGAAAACGGAGGATAAGTCAGTGGCGCAGAAGGAACATGACGCCTTGACGGGAACCGAGACCACCGGTCACGAGTGGGACGGCATCAAGGAGCTGAACACGCCGCTGCCCAGGTGGTGGGTCTACCTGCTGTGGGTCACCGTGATCTGGGCGGTGGTCTATTACGTCCTCTATCCGTCGTGGCCGATCGGCCTCGGCGATTACACGAAGGGCGTGCTCGGCTATTCCTCGCGGGCCGAGCTGGCCAAGGAGCTGGAGGCGGTCAAGCAGAGCCGCGCCGGTTGGCTGCAACGCTTCGAGGACTCGACCGTCGAGGAGGTGGCCGGCGACCCCGACCTGCTCAACTACGCCATGGCCGGTGGCCGCGTGATCTTCGCCGACAACTGCGCGCCGTGTCACGGCTCGGGCGGCCAGGGCGCGCCCGCCTATCCGGTCCTGGCCGACGACGACTGGATCTGGGGCGGCACCCTGGAGGACATCCTCTTCACCATCCGATACGGGGTGCGGGCCACGCACGACGAAACACGGCTGTCCGAGATGCCCAACTTCCTGGCCGACGAGATCATCACCGCCGAGGAGGCGGGCGAGGTGACCGATTACGTGATGTCCCTGACCGGGGCGGGCGTCGCCACCGTGGCCGGCCAGACCGTCTTCATGGAGCAGTGTGCTGCCTGCCACGGCGAGGACGGCAAGGGCCTCAAGGAGCTTGGCGGCCCCAACCTGGCCGACGGCATCTGGCTGTACGGCGAGGGCCGGGACGCGGTCATGGCCCAGCTCGGCAACCCGCGGCATGGCGAGATGCCGGCATGGGTGGGCCGCCTCGACGACGTCTCCATCAAGCAGGTGACCGTCTACGTCCACTCGCTCGGCGGCGGTCAGTAGGACCCCGGCACCGGGCCGGCGAAATTGCGTAACTAAGAAGACCCTGATACAAAAAGGGCGGGTTCGCTTCGCAAAAGGGGGAGGCTCCCCGGCTTCGGGGAGGACTCCCCTTGTGCGTTCAGGGGCGGCGGCACCGACGCCCCGCGGCCCGCCAAAGAAGAATAGGCGAAAGACCCATGGCGATCGCGGACGGCGCGGCACTCGACACGACCCGGCAGACCCAGGACGAGAACGCGAGGGCCGCACGCGGTGGACCGGCTCCGGCCCCATCCCCGCCACCCGAAAAGAAGCGCCAGTCCCTATACGCCGCCCGCGAGCCCATCCATCCGCGCAACGTCAAGGGCACCTACCGCACCATCAAGTGGGCCACGGTGTGGGTGCTCCTCGGCCTCTACTACGTGGGCCCGTGGCTGCGCTGGGACCGCGGCCCCGACGCGCCGGGCCAGGCCCTGCTGGTGGACATGCCGGGGCGGCGGGCCTACTTCTTCGGCCTCGAGATCTGGCCGCAGGAGGTCTATTACCTCACCGGCCTCCTGATCCTCGGCGCCATCGGCCTGTTCTTCATGACCGCGCTGTTCGGCCGCGTCTGGTGCGGCTTCACCTGCATCCAGACCGTGTGGACCGATCTGTTCATGTGGGTGGAGCGGGTCATCCAGGGCGAGCGCAACGCCCGCATGCGGCTCGACAACGGGCCGCTGACCCTCGAGAAGGTGTGGAAGAAGTCGGCCACCCACGTGGCTTGGCTGCTGATCTCGCTGGCCACCGGCGGCGCCTGGATCATGTACTTCAACGATGCGCCCACGGTGACCGTCGACTTCTTCACCGGCAACGCGACGCTCACCGTCTACGGCTTCGTCTTCCTGTTTGCGGGGACCACGTACATCCTGGCCGGCTGGGCGCGCGAGCAGTTGTGCATCTACATGTGCCCGTGGCCGCGGTTCCAGGCCGCCATGTTCGACGAGGACTCGCTGATCGTCACCTACGAGGAATGGCGCGGCGAGCCCCGCGGCAAGGCACCCAAGACGCGGGGCGTGGAGGGCTTCCAAGCGCGCGGCCACTGCATCGACTGCTCGCTCTGCGTCCAGGTCTGTCCCACCGGCGTCGATATCCGCAAGGGGCAGCAGATGGCGTGCATCGGCTGCGCCCTGTGCGTCGACGCCTGCAACGACGTCATGGACAAGATGAAGCTACCGCGCGGCCTCATCACCTACGACTCCATTTCCAATCAGATCGCGCGGGAGAAGGGCGAGACGACCCGGTTTCGGCCCTTCCGCGCCCGCACCTTCATCTACGTCGGGGTCATGGCCCTGGTGGTGGCGGTCATGGTGGTCAGCCTGGCCACCCGGTCGCGCCTGGAGATCAACGTCCTGCGCGACCGCGCGCCCCTGTTCGTGCGCCTGTCCGACGGCGGCATCCGCAACGGCTACACCTACAAGGTCCTCAACATGGAGCGCGACCCCAAGACCTATACCTTGTCCGTGACCGGCATCGACGGCGCGACCCTCAGCGTCATCGGCTACGCGGCCGACGGGTCCCGGGCGGCCGAGCTGCCGGTGCGTCCGGACGATGTGGGCAGCTTCCGGGTGTTCGTCCGCGCCGACCGGTCGGCCCTGTCCGGCAAGTCCACCGACATGACCTTCGTGCTCACCGACACCGCCACCGGCGAGAGTCACGGGCACGACACCGTATTCGTCGGGCCGGGACGGTGACCGTGGCCATGGCCGGTCCCCGTCCCCGCGGCTGGTGGTATCCGTGGATCTTCGTCGCCGGCATGGCCCTGGTGGTGGCGGTCAACGGGGTACTGGTGGTGTACGCCGTCGGTACCTTCCCCGGCCTGGAGACCGACGACCACTACCGCAAGGGCCTCGCCTACAACGACAACCTGGCTGGCGCCCGGGCGCAGGATGCCCTCGGCTGGCACATGGACCTGGCCTTCGTGGCGGTGGAGTCGGCGGCGCGGTCGGGCGACCTCGTGGTGCGCTTCTCCGACGCCGACGGGCGACCCATCGAGGACCTGGAGGTCCGGGTCCTGTTGGTCCGTCCCACCCACGAAGGCTTCGATGACGGGGTGGCCCTGGATCACCGCGGCGCCGGCACCTACGCGGCTTTCGTCGCCCCGCCCCTGGCCGGGCAGTGGGAGGTGCGGGTGCAGGCGTTCCGTGGCGACCAAGTCTACCAGGGCGTGGAACGCATCCAGGTGCCCTGACCGGGCGCCGCGTCCCGAAACCGTCTCATGACCGCCTGCCGGCATTGCGGCCTGGACGTCCCGGCGGACAGCCCGGTGGCGCCCGCCTTCTGTTGTGCCGGGTGCGCCGCTGCCTATGACACGGTCGAGGGCCTGGGGCTGGACGCCTACTACCAGCGCCGTTGTCTAGACCCGGCGGTGCGGCCACTGCGCCCCGACGAGGACGGGGCGCCGGTGGACTACGGCGCCCACGTCCGTGACGAGGCGGACGGCATCAAGGCCCTGCACCTGATGGTGGAAGGCCTGCACTGCGCGGCCTGCGTCTGGCTCATCGAGTCCGTGCTGGCGCGCCAGCCGGGCGTGGTGTCGGCGCGGGTCAACATGACGACGCGGCGGCTGGTGCTGCGGTGGCGTGCCTGCGAGACCGACGCCGATTCCCTGGTCGCCTCGGTCGCCGCCCTGGGGTATCGCCTGGTCCCGTTCGATCCGGCCGTGCTCGACCGGGAGGGCGAGCGGCGGGAGAAGGAGCTGCTGCGGGCCATGGCGGTGGCCGGCTTCGCCGCCGGCAACGTCATGCTGCTGTCGGTCTCGGTGTGGGCGGGGCATTTCCAGGGCATGGGGCCGGCCACCCGGGACCTGCTGCACTGGATCTCCGCGCTCATCGCGCTGCCCGCCATTGCCTACGCCGGGGTGCCGTTCTACCGGTCCGCCATCACCGTGCTGCGGGCCGGCCACCTCAACATGGACGTGCCCATCTCGCTGGCCGTGGTGCTGGCCGCCGGCATGAGCCTTCACGAGACCGCCACCGGCGGCCCCCACGCCTATTTCGATTCGGCGGTCACGTTGCTGTTCTTTCTGCTCGTCGGCCGCTACCTGGACCACCGGGCCCGCGGCAAGGCACGGGTGGCGGGCGAGCACCTGCTGGCCCTGGCGGCCACCGCGGCCACCGTGATCGAGGCGGATGGCCGACGCCGAATCGTCCCGCCGACCCGACTACGCCCGGGCATGGCCGTGCTTGCCGCCGCCGGAGAGCGCATCGCCGTGGACGGCCGGGTGACCGCCGGCACCAGTGACGTGGACACCAGCCTGATCAACGGCGAGACGGTGCCGGCCCCGGTCGCCCCCGGCACCGACGTGTTCGCCGGCACCCTCAACCTGTCGGCGCCGCTGACCGTCGAGGTGGGCGCGGTCGGCGAGGACACACTGCTGGCCGAGATCGTGCGGCTGGTGGAGGCCGCCGAGCAGGGCCGCGCCCGCCACGTGGCGCTGGCCGACCGGGTGGCACGCCTGTATGCCCCGGTGGTTCACGGGCTCGCGTTGCTGACGTTCCTCGGCTGGTGGCTGTGGGTGGGCGCGCCGTGGCAGGAATCGCTGCTGATCGCCATCGCCGTGCTGATCGTCACCTGCCCGTGTGCCCTCGCCCTCGCCGTGCCCGCCGTCCAGGTCATCGCATCGGGCCGGCTGCTGCGCCGGGGCATCCTGGTCAAGTCCGGCTCCGCGCTCGAACGCCTGGCCGGCACCGACACCGTCGTCTTCGACAAGACCGGAACCCTCACCACCGGCCGCCCGGAGTTGATGGACGACACCGCCATCGACGGCGACGCATTGCGCCTGGCCGCGTCCATGGCGGCGGCCAGCACCCATCCCCTGGCCCGCGCCCTGGTCCGCGCCGTCCCCGGCGCGCCCGTGGCAGGGGGGGTGCGGGAGGAGCCGGGACGGGGCCTGGCGGTGGCCGGTTCGGGCGGCGAGGTCCGGCTCGGCAGCCGCGCCTGGTGCGGCATCGCCGACGATGACCATCACTCGGATGGCCCGGAGCTGTGGCTGGCCCGGCCCGACGCCGCCCCGGTGCGCTTCGCCTTCGCCGACCGCCCGCGCGACGACGCCGCCGAGGTGGTGGCGGCGCTCAAGGAGCGGGAGCTCGCCGTGGCGCTCCTGTCCGGCGACCGGGGGCCGGTGGTCGGGGCGACGGCCCGCCGGGTGGGTATCGACGACTGGCACGCCGGGTGCGCGCCGGGCGACAAGGTGGTGCGCCTGCAGGACCTGGCCGCGGCCGGCCGACACGTTCTCATGGTCGGCGACGGCCTCAATGACGCGCCGGCCCTGGCCGCCGCCACCGTCTCCCTGTCGCCGTCCACCGCCGCCGACGTCAGCCAGACCGCGGCCGACGCCGTCTTCCAGGGTGACCGGCTGGAGCCGGTGCTGGAAGCCCTGGGCGTGGCGCGCCGCGCCGACCGCCTGGTCAGGCAGAACTTCCTTCTCGCCTTCCTGTATAATGGGGTGACGATCCCGCTGGCGGTGGCCGGCCTGGTGACGCCGCTGGTCGCGGCCATCGCCATGTCGGCGTCGTCGGTGGCGGTGATCGCGAACGCGCTCAGGCTGGGCCGCGGGAGGGCCTGGTGACCACGCTCCTGTATCTCATCCCGGCGGCCCTGCTGCTCGGGCTGCTGGGTCTGATCGCCTTCCTGTGGGCGCTGCGTTCCGGCCAGTTCGACGACCTGGACGGTGCGGCCCACCGCATCCTGTTCGACGACGAACCCGGCCCGTCCCAAAGACCCCGCGAGGACGATCCGACCTGATCACGCCATGGGGTGGCGGATTACGGCCGGCGCGCCCACCGCCTACCGAATGAAACCCATGGTCTCCAACTTGACCACGACGCGGTGGGCGGCCAGGTCCGGGGTCAACGCCACGGTATCGATCACCACCTCGGCGTTCTCCGGCTCGTCATAGGGGTCGTCGATCCCGGTGAAGCCCTTGAGGGTGCCGGCGCGGGCCTTGGCATACAGCCCTTTGCGGTCCCGTTTCTCGCAAACCTCGACCGGCGTTGACACGTGGACCTCGATGAATCCACCGACCGCCTCGACCATCTCCCGCACCTTGCGGCGGATCACCCGGTAGGGAGCGATCGGCGCGCAGATGGCGATGCCGCCGTTCTTGGTGATCTCGGAGGCGACGAAGCCGATGCGCAGGATGTTGAGGTCGCGGTGCTCCTTGGAGAACCCCAGCTCGCTCGACAGGTTCTTGCGCACGATATCACCGTCGAGCAGGGTCACCGGGCGCGTGCCGTTCTCCTTGAGCTTGACCAGGAGGGCGTTGGCGATGGTCGATTTGCCGGAGCTGGGCAGCCCGGTGAAGAACACGGTGAAGCCCATCTTGTGGCGCGGCGGGTAGACCTTTGACAGCTCCTCGATGATCTCGGGATAACTATACCAGTCCGGGATCTCCAGACCTTCGCTTAGGCGGCGGCGGAACTCGGTGCCGGTGATGGTTTGGATCTTCATATCCGGCGTGGTCTCGTTGACCGGCAGGTATTGGGCCTTGTCCTCGACATAGACCAACTGCTGGAACGGCACCATGGTGATGTCCAGCTCGTCCTGGTGCTTCGCGAACAGCTCTTGCGCGTCGTAGGGTCCGTAGTAGGGGGCGCCGCCGTCGGGTGCTGCCGGCCCCGCGTGGTCGCGCCCGACGATGAAGTGGGTGCAGCCGTAGTTCTTGCGGATGATGCCGTGCCACACGGCCTCGCGCGGGCCCGCCATGCGCATGGCCAGGTTGAGCAGGCTGAGCGCGGTGGTCTGCTCCGGGTATTTCTGGGCGATCAACTCGTAACAGCGGACCCGGGTGAAGGGATCGATGTCCCCCGGTCGGGTGATGCCGACGACGGGATGGATGAGCAGGTCGGCCTCGTGTTCGCGGGCGGCGCGGATCGTCAACTCCTGGTGGGCGCGGTGCATCGGGTTGCGGGTCTGGAACGCCACAACCTTGCGCCATCCCATCTTGCGGAAGCGGCCGCGCAGCTCGGACGGCGAATCGCGAAGCAGCTTGAAGTCGTAGTGGACCGGAGGCTCGATCCCGCGCAAGCGCCCGCCCAGGTAGACCTCGTTCCCATAGTTCATCAGGTAGTCGACGCCGGGGTGGTTGACGTCGTCGGTGCCGAAGACGGACACCGCCTCATGCGTCTTGTCGGGGGTCCATATGTCGGTGACCTCCATCGTGGCCACGAGCACGCCCTCGCGGTCGCGGAGCGCGATCATGTCGCCCTCGCCGATCTCGTCGGCGAACGTCGCGTCCACGTCCAGGGTGATGGGGATCGGCCACAGGATGCCCGACTGCAGGCGCATGGACTCCAGCACGCTGTCGTAGTCGGCGCGTGGAAGGAATCCGTCGATGGGCGAAAAGGCGCCGTTCAGGATGAGCTCCACGTCGCAGAGCTGGCGCTGTGTGAGGTCCCATGACTTGTAGTCCCGGGCCTTGAGTTTCTCCTCATCCGCTGCCGATTCCCCGAGGTAGAGCTCCTTCAGGACGCCACCGTGAGGTTCCTTGAATGCACCCAATTGCGCCCCCTTCGTTTTCGGGATTGGACCGAGATCCCAGATGGACGTCGAAATCCGGCTCCGAAACCGACGTCGGGGGTCTCGAGACTCCAGGCGGCAAACGCAACATGCCGCGTGTCGTTGATCGTGGTGGGCGCGGCTGGGATTGAACCAGCGACCCCTGCCGTGTGAAGACAGTGCTCTCCCGCTGAGCTACGCGCCCGGTGTGATGAGGGCGACCATATAAGGATGGGGCCCGAGCGCTGTCAAGGAACGCCCGGGCGGGATCAGGCCAGGCGGGCGAGAAGGTCCGGCAGCTGGTCGAAATGCTCGAAGATGCCGTCGGCGCCCAGCTTCTCGGGCGGCGTCGCCGTGTAGCCGCCGGCGCGCACCACCACCGGGATGCCGAGGGCGCGGGCGCTGGCCACGTCGTTGGCGTTGTCCCCAACCATGACCGCCTCGGCGGGCACCGCGCCCAGGCGCTCGACCACCGCCGCCATCAGTCGCGGGTCCGGCTTGCGGATGCCGTCCAGGGAATCACCGCCCATGACGGCGGTGAAATGGTCGGCCAGCCCCAGGTCGCCCAGGATCTCCATGCTGGCGGCGTAGGGCTTGTTCGTGCACACGCCGAGGGTCGCGCCGTCGGCGGCGACGCGCTCCAGGGCCCCTTCGACCCCCGGAAACGGCTTGCTGAGCTCGGCGGCATGGCCCTCGTAGTGGCCGAGAAAGCGGGCCGCCAGCCCGGGGATGTCATCGGCCGCGGCCGCCGGCCCGCTGGCCGCCATGGCCCGCTCCACCAGCTTGGCGACGCCGTCGCCGATCATGACCGTGGTCTCGGCGAGGCCGAGGGCGGTACGCCCCTCCTCGGCGAGCAGCCGGTTGACCGCGGCGTGCAGGTCGGGGGCCGTATCGACCAACGTGCCGTCCAGATCGAAAATGACCGCCTTGAATGGAATGGGCATGGGTAACCTCCAGCATGCGTATCACGTCTTTCTAATGGACGAACGGCGTTGCGGCAACTTGGACTTGGCCCGTCCCGCCGCTTGTGGCAGGTTTGTCCATGTTTTCCCCAGGCTTTAGGCAGCCAGCCGTCCCGCCATGAGCGACCGTCAGATCACCGCCGTCGTCCTCGCCGCGGGCCTCGGCACGCGGATGAAGTCCGACGTGCCCAAGGTCCTGCACGCCATCGCCAACCGGCCCATGATCGACCATCTGATGGAGACCCTGCAGGCGGTCCACACCGACCGGGTGGTGGTGGTCATCGGCGACGAGATGGAGGCGGTGGCGGCCAAGGTGGCGCCCCACGAGACGGTCATCCAGGAGCGCCGCCTGGGCACCGGCCACGCCGTCATCACCGCCCGCGACGCCATCGGCGGCTTCGACGGCGACATCCTGGTGGTCTATGGCGATACCCCGCTCATCTCGGCCGAGACCCTGGGCCGCCTGATCGAGAAGCGCCGCGCACCGCCGGACCCGGCGGTGGTGGTGGTCGGCTTCCGGCCCGAGGACCCCGGCCCTTACGGCCGCCTGATCACCGACGACAACGGCGGTCTGGAGGCCATCGTCGAGGCGCGCGACGCCACGCCCGAGCAGCGCGCCGTGACTCTGTGCAATTCCGGTGTCATGGCCATCGATGGTACGGCCCTCAACGGCCTGCTCGACCGCCTGGGCAACGACAACGCCAAGAACGAGTACTACCTCACCGACATCATCGGCCTGGCCCGGGCCGACGGCCTTCCCTGCGCCCACGTGGAGGGGCACGAAGACGAGTTCGCCGGCATCAACTCGCGCGCCGACCTGGCCCGTGTGGAGGCCATCGTCCAGAACGCCCTGCGCGTCCGCGCCATGGCCGAAGGCGTGACCATGACCGCGCCGGAGACCGTGTTCCTCAGCCACGACACGCGGCTGGGCCGCGACGTGACCATCGGCCCCAACGTGGTGTTCGGGCCCGGCGTCACGGTGGGCGACCGGGTGGAGATCCGGGCGTTTTCCCACCTCGAAGGCGCCACCGTCGGCGACGGCGCCCTGGTCGGGCCCTTCGCCCGCCTGCGCCCCGGCGCCCGTATCGACGCCGACGCCCACATCGGCAACTTCGTCGAGATCAAGAACGCCTCGGTGGAGGTGGGCGCCAAGGTCAACCACCTCACCTACATCGGCGACGCCCGGGTCGGCACCAAGGCCAACGTCGGCGCCGGCACCATCACCTGCAACTACGACGGCTTCTTCAAGGATCACACGGACATCGGGGCCGGCGCCTTCATCGGGTCCAACTCGTCCCTGGTGGCGCCGGTGAAGATCGGCGACGGCGCCATCACCGGGGCCGGCGCTGTCATCGCCCGCGACATCCCCTCCGACTCCATGGCTCTGACCCGCGGACCCCATACGGTCAGGGAGGGCTGGGCCAAGGCGTTCCGCGAGCGCCGCGCCGCCGAAAAAGCGGCCGCTCAGGCCAAGAAGAAAAGCTAGTGAGGCGCGGGAAACCTATGCTACCCACGAGACAGTCTCGCGCGTTCGGCCGGAAATAGGTCTCCCATGTGCGGCATCCTCGGCATCATCGGCACCCAGGAAGTGGCGCCCCTTCTGGTGGACGGCCTCAAGCGGCTGGAGTACCGCGGCTACGACTCGGCCGGGGTCGCGACCCTGGTCAACGGCGCCATCGAGCGCCGGCGCGCCGAAGGCAAGCTGGTCAACCTGGAGGCCCTGCTGGACGCCGACCCGGTGGCCGGCCGCATCGGCATCGGCCACACCCGCTGGGCCACCCACGGCGCGCCCACAGAGGTCAACGCCCATCCCCACACCGACGGCAAGGTGGTGCTGGTCCACAACGGCATCATCGAGAACTTCCACGACCTGCGGACCGAGCTGGCGGCCGAAGGCGAGCCCTTCGAAACCGAGACCGACACCGAAGTCATCGTCCGCCTGATCAGCCGCAACCTGCGCGACGGCGGCACGCCGCAGCAGGCGGTGGCCGCCGCCCTCGAACGCCTTGAGGGCGCGTTCGCCCTGGCCATCCTGTTCGCCGGCCACGACGAGCTGATGATCGGCGCGCGGCGCGGCAGCCCGCTGGCCATCGGCTACGGCGACGGCGAGATGTACCTGGGCTCCGACGCCCTCGCCCTGGCGCCGCTGACCCGCCGTATCTGCTACCTGGAGGAGGGCGACTGGGCCGAGGTCACCGCCACCGGCGCCGTGGTCCACGACGACGCGGGCCGGGTGGTCGAGCGGGAAGTCAAGCTCACCGCCACCTCCGGCGCCATGATCGGCAAGGGCAACTACCCCCACTTCATGCTCAAGGAGATCTACGAGCAGCCGACGGTCATGGGCGACACCTTGCACGCCGTGCTCAACCCGTGGAACCAGGTGGTCAAGCTGCCCGACATGCCCTTCGACCTGACCCGGATCACCAAGGCCACCATCGTTGCCTGCGGCACCTCCTATCATGCCGGGCTGGTGGCCAAGTACTGGTTCGAGCAGGTCGCCCGCGTGCCGGCCGAGGTCGACATCGCGTCGGAGTTCCGCTACCGCGGCATGGACATGCCCCAGGGCGGCCTCGCGCTGTTCATCTCCCAGTCCGGCGAGACCGCCGATACCCTGGCCGCGCTGCGCTACGCCCGCGACCAGGGCCAGCATGTCCTCAGCATCGTCAACGTCGCCGAAAGCGCCATGGCCCGCGAGGCCGACGCGGTCATGCTGACCCAGGCCGGACCCGAGATCGGGGTCGCCTCCACCAAGGCCTTCACCACCCAGCTCACGGTGCTGGCCTGCCTGGTCATCGCCACGGCGGCCCAGCGCGGCGCCATCGACCGCGAGCGCGAGGCGGCCCTGTGCCAGGCCCTGACCGAGGTACCGTCGCGGGCCAACGACGTGCTGATCCACGACGACCGGCTGGCCGAGCTGGCCCACGAGGTGGCCGAGTCCCGCGACGTGCTCTACCTGGGGCGCGGCACCGGCTTCCCCATCGCCTTGGAAGGCGCACTCAAGCTCAAGGAGATCTCGTACATCCACGCCGAGGGCTACGCCGCCGGCGAGATGAAGCACGGCCCCATCGCCCTGATCGACGAAAACGTGCCCATCATCGTCATCGCGCCGTCGGACTCCCTGTTCGACAAGACGGCCTCCAACATGCAGGAGGTCATCGCCCGCGGCGGCCGGGTCATCTTCCTGTCCGACGCCCCCGGCATCGCCAAGCTCGGAAACATGGCGGCGGCGACCATCGAGCTGCCGGTCATCGACCCCTTCGTGGCGCCGATCCTCTACACCATTCCGGTGCAGCTCCTGGCCTACCACACCGCCGTGGTCAAGGGCACCGACGTGGACCAGCCCCGCAATCTGGCTAAGAGCGTCACCGTCGAGTAGGCGCCGCTCATCCCCGACGGGGATTCATCTGTTCCTGGCGGGCGCGGACATGGGCCGGCCAGCGGCTCTTGATGAAGGACAGCACGGCCCAGATCTCGCGGTCCGACAGCAGGTCCTCGAAACCGGGCATGGCGCTCTGGAACGTGGGCGGCGCCAGTGCCTGGCCGCCGAACTTGGTGTAGTCGAACAGGAGCTGGTCGGCGTGGTGCCAGGTGTGGCCGCTGGCGTCATGGGGCGGTGCCGGCAGCGTCCCGTCCTCCAGGGGCCGGCGCCAGTCGGGCTGGCCCTCCAGGTTGGCGCCATGGCATTCGGCGCAGTGGGAGGCGTAGACGGCTTTTCCCAGGGCGACGAGCTCCGGGTCGTCGGCATCCGCCCGGTGGGGCCCACCGAAGATGGCCCGTCCGTACGCGAAAGCGACAACCGCGACGGCGGCGATGACGGCGCCGATGATGACCCTGTTCCGCCAGTTGCCCATGATGATGCGGACCTGCGGCGACAATGACGCTGAGGGATTGCCGTTTTTCGTCCCGCCGACCATGTGGTCAATGGCGTTCGGCCTTTCAAGACGACGGCCGCGGTTAACAGGCGCGCGTACCCCGCCTATACTCCGGCCGCCGACGGCGCCCCACCGCGAGGTCTCCCATGCAGCTCTCCGATTCCGGACTGTTCCGCGACAAAGCCTACATCGACGGTGCATGGGCTGCCGCCGACGATGGCGCCGTGTTCGCCGTCACCAACCCGGCCGACGGCAGCCACCTGGCCGAGGTCCCGCGGATGGGGGAGGCCGAGGCGCGGCGCGCCGTGGACGCCGCCCATGCCGCCTTTCCCGCCTGGAGCGCCCGCACCGCCAAGGACAGGGCCGCCGTCCTGCGCCGCTGGTTCGACCTGATCATGGCCGCCCAGGAAGACCTGGCCGTCTTGATGACCGCCGAGCAGGGCAAGCCGCTGGCCGAATCCCGTGGCGAGGTGGCCTACGGCGCCGCCTTCGTCGAGTGGTTCGCGGAAGAAGGCAAGCGGGTCTACGGCGACACCATCCCCCAGCACGCCGCCGACAAGCGGCTGGTGGTGCTCAAGCAGCCGGTGGGTGTGGTGGCGGCGGTGACGCCGTGGAACTTCCCCAACGCCATGATCACGCGGAAGTGCGCCCCGGCCCTGGCCGCCGGCTGCACGGTGGTGATCAAGCCGGCCGAGGACACGCCGCTGTCGGCCTTCGCCCTGGCCGAGCTGGCCGAGCGGGCCGGCATCCCGCCGGGGGTGCTGAACGTGGTCACCGGCGTGCCCCAGGAGATCGGCGCCGAGCTCACCGCCAACCCGCGGGTGCGCAAGTTCTCGTTCACCGGCTCAACGGCCACCGGCAAGCTGCTCATGCGCCAGTGCGCCGACACGGTGAAGAAGATCTCCCTGGAGCTGGGGGGCAACGCGCCGTTCATCGTGTTCGACGACGCCGATCTGGACGCCGCGGTTGCCGGCGCCATCGCCTCCAAGTACCGCAACACCGGCCAGACCTGCGTCTGCGCCAACCGCATGCTGGTCCAGGACGGTGTCTATGAGGACTTCGCGGCCCGGCTGGCCCAGGCCGTCTCCGCCCTCAAGGTGGGGCCGGGACTGGGCGGCGACACCCAGCAGGGACCGTTGATCAACGACAAGGCGGTGGCCAAGGTGGAACGCCTGGTCGCCGACGCCCTGGACAAGGGGGCGCGGATCATCACCGGTGGGCGCCGCCATGCGCTCGGCGGCACCTTCTACGAGCCCACCATCCTGGCCGACGTCACGCCCGACATGGCCTGCGCCCAGGAGGAGATCTTCGGCCCGGTGGCCCCTTTGTACCGCTTCGAGGGCGAGGACGACGCGGTACGCCTGGCCAACGACACGGCCTACGGTCTGGCCGCCTACTTCTACAGCCGCGACGTGGGCCGCGTGTGGCGGGTTTCGGAGGCCCTCGAATACGGCATCGTCGGCGTCAACGAGGGCATCATCTCCACGGAAGTGGCGCCGTTCGGCGGGCTCAAGGAATCCGGCATCGGCCGCGAGGGCTCCCGCTACGGCATCGAGGAGTTCCTGGAGGTCAAATACGTGTGTCTGGGCGGCATCGACCGCTGAAGGAGGAAGGAAATGACGGAAAACGGATGGTATTGCGGACGATGCCGGTATTGGCATCGACCGGACAAGAAGAAGGGCGAGATCGGCCAGTGCCGCCGCCATCCGCCGCAGGTGGTGGCCGAGGATCTGGGCGACATCGAAACCGAGTGGCCGGAGACCTACTCCGACGACTGGTGCGGTGATTTCGAGGCGACGGCGGACCGATAGAGGTCGGCCCACTGCCGAGGAGACACCTTGCGATGTCTCGGTACGACTACGACCTGATCACAATCGGCGCCGGATCCGGCGGGGTGCGGGCGACGCGGCTGGCCGGGGGCTACGGGGCGCGGGCCGCCATCGTCGAGGAAAGCCGCGTTGGCGGCACCTGCGTCATTCGCGGCTGCGTGCCCAAGAAGCTGCTGGTCTACGGCGCCCACTTCGCCGAGGAGTTCGAGGACGCGGCGGGCTTCGGCTGGACGGCGGGGCGCCCGGCCTTCGACTGGCCGGCCCTGGTCGCCAACAAGAACCGCGAGCTGGACCGCCTGGAAAGCGTCTACCAACGGATCCTGCGCGACAACCACGTCACGCTGATCGAGGGGCGGGGACGGGTGACGGACCCCCATACGGTGGAGGTGGACGGCACGTCGTATACCGCCGAGCACATCCTGGTCGCCACCGGCGGCTGGCCCACCATGCCCGACATCCCCGGCATTGAGCACGCGATCGACTCCGCCGATGCCCTCGACCTGCCCGACCTGCCGGGCCGCGTGGTGGTGGTCGGCGGCGGCTACATCGCCGTCGAGTTCGCCGGCATCTTCCGTGCCCTCGGCGCGCAGGTCACCGAGATCATCCGGGCCAGCAACATCCTGCGCGGCTTCGACGAGGACGTGCGCGACGCCCTGGCCGCCGAAATGGAGAAGAAGGGCGTCGACATCCGGCGCGAGACCCAGGTTCATTCCATCGAAAAGCGCGACGGTCATTTCAGCTTGCGCGTCACCGGCGACGAGGAGATCGACGCCGACACCGTGCTCTATGCCACGGGGCGCGCCCCCAACACCGCCGGCCTCGGCCTGTCCGAGGTGGGCGTCAAGATGACCAACCGGGGAGCGGTGATGGTGGACGACTGGAACCGGTCCTCGGTGGACAGCATTTACGCCGTCGGCGATTGCACCGACCGGGTCAACCTGACGCCTGTCGCCATCGCCGAGGGCCGCGCCTTCGCCGAGACCCGGTTCAACGACAACCCGATCACCATGGACTATGCCAACGTCCCGTCGGCGGTGTTCTCCCAGCCGCCGGTGGCGACCGTCGGCCTGACCGAGGAGCAGGCGCGCCAGCGGGGGCCGATGGACGTCTACATCTCCCAGTTCCGGCCCATGAAGCATACCCTGTCGGGACGGGACGAGCGCACCATGATGAAGCTGATCGTGGACGCGGCGACCGACCGGGTCCTGGGCTGCCACATGGTCGGCGTCGACGGGCCGGAGATCGTCCAGGGACTGGCCATCGCGCTCAAGTGCGGCGCCACCAAGGCCCAGTTCGACGCCACCGTCGGCATCCACCCGACGGCGGCCGAGGAGTTCGTCACCATGCGCGAGAAACGCCCCGAGCACGAGGGGGGCGACGGCCGCAGTTGAGTCCCCCGAATTGACTCGGGCCGTCGCGCCGGTTTCACTGGAAATGGCCGTGGAATGGGCCTATACGCTAGGCCCTTCCGCCTGGGCCGACGGCCCGCAGAGCAAGCGAGACCACCCATGCCTGATGTCTGGACGCCCCGGAGCTGGCGCGACAAGCCCATCAAGCAGGTACCCACCTACCCCGACCCCGACCGGATGGAGGAGGTGGAGCAGCGCCTGCGCCACTACCCGCCCCTGGTTTTCGCCGGCGAGGCGCGGCGCCTCAAGGCGGCCCTGGCCCAGGTGGCCGAAGGTCAGGCCTTCATGCTGCAGGGCGGCGACTGCGCCGAGAGCTTCGCCGAGTTCCATCCCGACAACATCCGCGACACCTTCCGCGTGCTCCTGCAGATGGCGGTGGTGCTGACCTTCGGCGCCGCCCTGCCGGTGGTCAAGTTGGGGCGCCTGGCCGGGCAGTTCGCCAAGCCGCGGTCCGCGGACGACGAGACGGTCGGCGAGGTCACGCTTCCGTCCTACCGCGGCGACATGATCAACGGCATGGACTTCACGCCCGAGGCCCGCGTGCCCGACCCCGAGCGCATCGTCCAGGGCTACAACCAGTCCGCCGCCACCCTCAACCTGCTGCGCGCCTTCGCCCAGGGTGGCTATGCCGACCTGCAGAAGGTGCACCAGTGGACCCTGGGCTTCGTCGCCGACAGCCCGCAGGGCGAGCGCTACCGGGATCTGGCCAATCGCCTCGACGAGACCCTGGCCTTCATGGCCGCGTGCGGTCTCACGTCGGAGACCACGCCGCAGATCCGCGAGGTGGACTTCTTCACCTCCCACGAGGCCCTGCTGCTCAACTACGAGCAGGCCATGACCCGCATCGACAGCACCACCGGCGACTGGTACGACACGTCGGCCCACCTGCTGTGGATCGGCGACCGCACTCGCCAGCTCGACGGCGCCCACGTGGAGTTCCTGCGCGGCGTCGAGAACCCCGTCGCCGTCAAGGTCGGCCCGACGATCGAACCGGACGAGCTGATCCGCCTGATCGACACCCTCAATCCGTGGAACGAGCCCGGCCGCCTGACCCTCATCGCGCGCATGGGCACCGACAAGGTGGGACAGCTCCTGCCGCCCCTGATCCGCGCCGTCCAGCGCGAGGGACGCGCCGTGGTGTGGGCCTGCGACCCCATGCACGCCAACATGGTCAAGAGCGCCAACGGCTACAAGACGCGCCATTTCGACCGCATCCTCGGCGAGGTGCGCGCCTTCTTCGACGTCCACCGGGCCGAGGGCACCCATGCCGGCGGCGTCCATTTCGAGATGACCGGGCAGGACGTCACCGAATGCGTCGGCGGCGCCCAGGCCATCACCGAGGCCAACCTCAGCGACCGCTACCACACCCACTGCGACCCGCGCCTCAACGCCAAGCAGGCGCTGGAGCTGGCCTTCCTGGTGGCCGAGGTGCTCAAGGAGAACCGTGCGCCCCGCGAGGACCGCGCCGCGGCCCAGTCCTAGGAGTTCGATGCCGGTCATGGACCACCGGCCGCGATCCCGGACCCAAGGCCCCGGCGCCGACGAGGTGGAGCGCTGGACCGACCGCTATTTCTCCCGCACCAAGGAAGCCGTCGGCCGCTTCGGCGACAAGACCGTGACCTATGCCGTGTTCATGCGGCGCCCGGTGGTGTTCACGCCGCGCCTCATGGTCGAGTGGCTGGAGGACGTGGCCCGCGAGCGCGGCATCACCGTCGACATCGACCTCAACTACGAGGAAGGCGAGTGGGTGGGGGCCGGCGAGCCTTTGCTCTACCTGACCGGGTCGCTCTACCACCTGGTCGACCTGGAGACCCTGTACCTGCAGAAGCTGGGGGCGGCGTGCGTCGCCGCCTACAACGCCTACACCATGTGCGTCGACCTGCCGCAGGTGGGG
Source organism: Rhodospirillales bacterium (assembly GCA_028277795.1). Classification (GTDB taxonomy): domain Bacteria; phylum Pseudomonadota; class Alphaproteobacteria; order Rhodospirillales; family JANQFP01; genus JANQFP01. The sequence continues at coordinate 6,188 of JANQFP010000134.1, read as the reverse complement.
TTCCTGGCCATGGATGCCCGCCACTGCGCCGGCATCGAGATGGAGGAGCTGATGGCCTACGCCGCGTCGGTGGGCTCGGCGGCGGCGCGCACCCAGGTCGGCGCCAAAGGCTTCATCGGCAACGCCAGTGACGCCACCGCCCATTACTTCGGCCAGGAACGGGGTCTCGGCACCATGCCCCACGCCCTGGTCGGCTATGCCGGGTCCACCGTGCGCGCGGCCGAGATCTTCGTCGAGACCTTCCCCGACGACGACCTCACCGTGTTGGTCGATTACTTCGGGCGCGAGATCACCGACACCCTGGCGGTGTGCCAGCGCCTGCCGGACATGGCCGCCGCCGGCCGCCTCAGCGTGCGCCTGGACACCCACGGCGGCCGCTTCGTCGAGGGCCTCGACCCGCAGTCGTCCTACGCCGTGCTGGAGCGCCACGTGCCGCTGGCGGTGCGCCGCTACCGCAACGAGACCGAGCTGCGCTACCTCACCGGCACCGGCGTCTCGGCCGCCGCCATCTTCCACCTGCGCGAGCAGCTCGATCAGGCCGGCTTCATCGCCGTCAAGATCGTCGCCAGCTCCGGCTTCAACGTGGACAAGTGCAAGGTGATGGCCGACGTGGGCGCGCCCATCGACGTCATCGGCACCGGGTCCTATCTGCCGGAGAACTGGCGCGAGACCTATGCCACCGCCGACATCGTCACCTACGACGGCGTCCCGTCGGTGAAGGTCGGCCGCGAGTTCCTGCTCAGGAAGCGCTAACCGTCGGCCCTCGGCGTGTACGACTCGATGCGGTCCAACAGCGCCGCCAGGGTGTCGCAGGTATCGGGGCCCAGGCGGTCGACCAGGACCTCCCGCGTCGGGCCGCCGGCCAGCGCCTCGCCCAGGTCAAAGAACAGCGCCCGCACGAACTCGGCGAAGGCGGCATCGGTAAGCCGCCATTCCGCCACCGCGGACTCGCCCCCTTCGCCGCCGGCCTCGATCTCGGGCGGCGGCAGGTGGCTGTTGACCAGCTCGATGAACCAGCGGGCGCGCCGCTCCATGTCCTCGAAATAGGGCGCCATGCCGGCAAGGGCCTCGAGGATCAGGGCCACGGCATCCCCGTCCCGGTAGGCCTCGTTCCAGTCGAAGAGATCGCCGCGGGCCATCCGCAGGCCGTCGACGATCTGCCGTCCCGACTCGTGGAACTCGCGCACCACGTCCTCGCCGAGCATCATGGTCACGGCCATGAAGAAACCGGGCAGCATGCGGCGCGACAGCTTTCCCGGCGTCGGGTTGCCTTCGGAATCGTCGGCGAACAGGTGGGAGAACCGCTTGACCAGCAGGCGGTCGAAGTCGTCCTGGCGGGCCGATTGCCAGATCGCCCGCTCGCGGGTGCGCATGTACTCGTCGAACGACTTCTCGAACACCGAGCGCAGGGCCACGGTCTTCTTCTCGAACTCCTGATCAAGGCCCTTGAGGTCGGAGACGGTGAGGGTGCCGCCCTTGCGCTCGGCCTCAGCGGTCAGGCGGTCGAGGATGGATCCGACGACGGTCTCGGCCAACGCCTTGGCCTGGGCCTGGGCCACCGTTTTCGGTTCCGCATCGGCACGCGGTGTCGGCACGTCGGCCCCCTCGACGCCGCCGTGTCCCTTGAATGCGTAGCCGGCGCCCCGGCCGTCCGAGGTGGGCGTGAAGATCTCGGCGCGCGCCGATGGGGCGTCGTCGGTCTGTCCGGCAGGGGACCGGGCCCCGGGGCGCTGGTCGCGTTGTGCCATGGCGCCGGCAGGATACCGTTCCCCGGCGCCCGACGCCACCCGCTCGGCGCCTTGGCTGCGTTGACACTCCCCGAGCCCAAGCCTAGGCTGCCGCGGATTTCACGACCCCGCCCTCACAGCCGCCATGACCGATTCCCTGGCCATCGCCTTGGCGCAGATCAATCCGACCGTCGGCGACATCGACGGCAACGTGGCCCGTATCGTCGCGGCGCGGGACGAAGCCGCCGGCGATGGCGCCGACCTGGTGGTGTGCGGCGAGCTGGTGGTGTGCGGCTATCCGCCGGAGGACCTGGTGCTCAAGACCGCCTTCCTCGACCACGTGGAGGCGGGGGTCGAGGGCTTGGCCGCGGCCACCGCCGATGGCGGGCCGGCCCTGCTGGTCGGCGCGCCGTGGCGCGTCGACGGCCGGCTCCACAACGCGGCGCTGCTGCTGGAGGACGGCCGGATCGCTGCCGTCCGGCTGAAGCACGATCTGCCCAACTACGGCGTATTCGACGAAAAGCGCCTGTTCGCCGCCGGGCCGCTGCCGGCGGCGGTGGACTTCCGCGGCGCCCGTCTCGGCATCATGGTGTGCGAGGACATGTGGACGCCGTCGGTCACCGCCGCGCTGGCCCGCTCGGGCGCCGAGATCCTGGTGGTCATCAACGGATCGCCCTTCGAGATGGACAAGGTGGACGTGCGCTTCGATCTGGCCACGGCGCGGGTCGCCGAGAGCGGGCTGCCGCTGGTGTACGTCAACCTGCTGGGCGGCCAGGACGAGCTGGTGTTCGACGGCGCCTCGTTCGTCATCGGCGCCGACCGGGAGCTGCGGGTGCAGGCCTTCTCGTGGCGCCCGCGCACGGTGGTGTCGCGGTGGCGGCGCGCGGACGGCGGTTGGCAGTGCGACGCCGGCCCCATGGAACCCCGGGCCGAAGGGGTGGAGGCCATCTACGGGGCCATGATCACGGGCCTGCGTGACTACGTGGACAAGAACCGTTTCCCCGGCGTGGTCATCGGGCTGTCGGGCGGCATCGACAGCGCGCTCACCGCCGTGGTCGCGGTGGACGCCCTGGGCGCCGACCGGGTCCATTGCGTGATGATGCCGTCGCCGTACACGTCGGACGAAAGCCTCGAGGACGCGAGCGATGTGGCGCGGCTGATCGGCGCCCACCTGGACTCGGTGTCCATCGAGCCCGCCATGGGCGCCTTTGACGCCATGCTGGCCGACGCCTTAGCCGGCGCCGACGGCGGCGTGGCGGCGGAGAACATCCAGGCGCGGGCCCGTGGCATGGTGCTGATGGCGCTCAGCAACCGATTGGGTGCGATGGTGCTGACCACCGGCAACAAGTCCGAGATGTCGGTGGGCTATGCCACCCTGTACGGGGACATGTGCGGCGGCTACTCGGTGCTCAAGGACGTCTACAAGACGACGGTGTTCGCCCTCGCCCGCTGGCGCAACCAGATGCGTCCGGCCGATGCCCTCGGGCCCGACGGCCGCGTCGTCCCGGAACGGGTGATCACCAAGCCGCCGTCGGCGGAGCTCAAGCCGAACCAGACGGACCAGGACACCCTGCCGCCCTACGAGGTGCTCGACGGCATCCTCAAGTGCCTGGTCGAGGACGAGTGCTCGGTGGACGAAGCGGTCGGGCGCGGCTTCGACCGCGACGTGGTGCGGCGCGTCTGGCGCATGCTGGACCGCGCCGAGTACAAGCGCCGCCAGGCTCCGCCCGGCGTCAAGATCACCTACCGGGCCTTCGGGCGCGACCGCCGCTATCCGATCACCAACGGTTTCACGGACGCCATCTGATGGGCCCGCCGCCTGACCTTCACATCTACAACACGCTGACCCGGAGCAAGGAGCGCTTCGAGCCGCTGGACCCGGCGCACGTGCGCCTCTACGTGTGCGGCCCCACGGTCTACGACTACGCCCACATCGGCAATGCCCGCCCGGCAGTGGTGTTCGACGTCCTGGTGCGGCTGCTGCGGCGGCTCTATCCCCAGGTCACCTACGTCCGCAACATCACCGACGTGGACGACAAGATCAACACCGCGGCCCGCGAGTCGGGCGAGAGCATCGGCAGCATCACGGCGCGCACCACCGAGGCCTACCACCAGGACATGGCGGCACTGGGCACCCAGCCGCCGGACGTGGAGCCGCGCGCCACCGACCATATCCCGCAGATGCTGGCCATGATCGAGGCCCTGCTGGCGGCCGGGTTCGCCTACGAGGCCGAGGGCCACGTCCTGTTCTCGGTGCCGTCGTGGGACGGCTACGGCCAACTGTCGCGCCACAAGCGCGAGGACATCATCGCCGGGGCCCGGGTCGAGGTGGCGCCCTACAAGAAGGACCCGGCCGACTTCGTGCTGTGGAAGCCGTCGGAGCCCGACCTGCCCGGCTGGGACTCGCCGTGGGGGCGCGGACGGCCCGGCTGGCACCTGGAGTGCTCGGCCATGAGCGGCAAGTACCTGGGCGAGACCTTCGACATCCACGGCGGCGGCCAGGACCTGATCTTCCCCCACCACGAGAACGAGATCGCCCAGAGCACCTGCGCCCATGGCGGCCGGCCTTTCGTGCGCTACTGGATGCACAACGGCTACCTGATGGCCGAAGGCGAGAAGATGTCGAAAAGCTTGGGCAACTTCTACACCGTCCACGACCTGCTGAAGGAGTTCCCCGGCGAGGCCATCCGGCTCGTGCTGCTGCAGACCCACTACCGGCAGCCGCTGGACTTCACCCGCGATGGCATCGCCCAGGCCCGCCATGTCCTCGACCGCTTCTACGGCGCGCTGCGCGATTTCGCCGATGTGGAGCCCGAATGGGATGGGGCCGATGACGGTCCGGTGCGGGACGCTCTGGAAGACGACCTCAACACGCCGATGGCGATCAGCGGGCTCCACGGCGCGCTGAACACCCTCAATTCAATGCGCGACGGCGGCCACGATGGCGCCGGCCAAGCCAAAGCGACCCTGTTGAGGTCGGCGGAACTCCTCGGGCTCCTTCAGGGGGACCCGGAGGCATGGTTCCGTTGGCGGCCGGAGGCGGCGGGCGCCGCGATCGACGATACCGAGATCGAGGCCCGCATCGCCGCCCGTACCGAGGCGCGCAAGGCACGGGACTTCGCCACCGCCGACCGCATCCGCGACGAGTTGGCGGCAGACGGCGTCGTCCTGGAGGACGGCCCCGGCGGCACCACCTGGCGGCGGCAGTGACGGTCCGGCGTTAGAACGTCCCGCCGTTCCAGCCCCACAGCTTGCGCGGGACGGGCGCGAACTCGATGAACACGCGGTCCTTGGGCACGCCCAGGGCGCGGTCGACGACGGCGCACAGGGCTTCCGACAGGGCGGGTGCCTGGTCCTCGGTGAGGCCGATGCTCTTGAGTTCCAGGAAGGCCAGCGGGGCGTCGTCGCCGGCGAACAGCATGGTGCGGTCGGGCTCCAGGGCCACCATCACGTAGCGCTCGGCCTTGCCCAGCACGTCCGAGACCGTGCGCGAGGCGTCGGCGATCAGCGCCGCGGCATCGTCCGCCGCCAGGGACCGGTTGGTCTGGATCTTCAGGTAGGGCATGGCGGCGTCCGCTCAGGCGACCAGCCGGCTGTGGCGGGCCAGCGCCGAGATGCGCACCCAGAACTCGCCGCCGTTGGGGGCCTCGCCCGGCCGGTCCTGGCCCATGTAGGCGACCAGCACCTTGTCCTCGCCGTCGCCCGCCGGCCGGGGCAGGGTGAGGGTCCTGAGGCGGCCGCCGGGCATCGCCTTCCTGCGGTCCAGGGACTTGATGGTTGCCTCGCGGGTGATCTCGAATGTCTGGTTCGCTTTCACATGCACGGTCCCTGTCCTTCATCGCCCGGCAAAGATAAAACCAAATAACGCGTAAGCTTTACCAAGTCGTTAAGAGCGGGCATGTCTGGTTATTTCTGTTGACGGCCGGGGAGGGATCGCCCCACCGTGACAGTCATGACACGCGTTCCCGAAGACCCGGTGCGGCGGGCCATCTCCGTCCTCAACGACGCCTTGGCGCGCGACCCGGACGCGGTGCGCGAACTGGTCAATGCGCGGGTGCCCTGCAATGCGGCGCTGGCCGCCCATCCCACCATCCGGGCCGGCCGCTACGGCGAGGTCTTCAGGATCGGCGTCCTGGGCCTGATCAACGGGGTGCTCGGCGACAGCCCGTCCGGCGCCATCGGCGCCGAGGGCCAGGTGGACGAGCGCACCGGCCGCTTCCGCCGCATCAAGAGGTTCGTCGATCTGCGCGACGAGAAGGTGGACGTGATCACCTGATCGGCGGTCCCGCCCGTAGCCATCGAAACCGTTGTCTGCGGTGGGGTTTTGGGGCATGCTCCGGGCCTTCCGGAGCCTGAGAGCCCGTCCGAGAGGTTCATGATGCTTTTCAATGCCTTGAGTTTGCGCGCCGGCAGGAGGGGCGTGCGCCGCGATGCTGGAGCATCGCCAGCGCGACCCGACGC
>JANQFP010000115.1 GCA_028277795.1 Rhodospirillales bacterium | reverse complement strand
GCCAGCGCCGAAGCCTGGCTCATGATCACCAGCATCCAACTCCTCACCCGGAGAATTGCAAGGGCTTGAAATCATACAACGCTTTTCCGGCCAGACTCTTAAGCTTGGCAACCTCAATTAGTCCTTTGCAGCGTACCCCTGGAATGAGACAGGAAAATGGGGCCAGAGTGGTCAGGAAAATGGCGAAAATGGGCTCAGAGTCACTACTGACCCCGTTTTTGAATCTATTTATTTGAAGAACGAAATCATCAGATCTTAACTCAAACGATTAAGAAGAGCAGACTTATTCTATGTAATGACTATCGTTCACCTTGAGGCGCGTGGAGGCAACATGAGTGAGGCAAATGAAAATAAAAATAGAAATCTTAGGAGCGAAATAGACTATATTCGAGGAGAAATAAATTCTACCCGAAGTGCGGTAGATGGTATACATAATGCCGAACGGTTCAGCGGAAAAACAGTTGGGGCGACCGCAGTTTTAATTACTTTGTTTTTTTTAGCATTTCAGATTTACAATCTGGATCGTGTCGATGAGGCGATCGAACGTGCGGAACGAAGAATTGCAATATTGACTGGAGGTTATGTACCTAAACGAACGTGGCTGGAAGGTGTTGGCGGAAAGGAAGATAAGACTGTCCACATGAACTTGGCGATAATACCCGCGCGCAAAGAACACATGAATTATTTCCTCCTAGAGGCAGAGGGTCAAGTATACGCAAGAATTAAAGGAAACACCGGGAGAATCATAGGGCATTTTGCGAAAATAGAGGGGGCGGCGTTGAATTATTTTGGAATAAAAATAGATGGGAAGCGTGATGTCTCTGGATCAAAAATATTGAAAGCCGGTGTTTTTTCATTAGAGGGGCGTGATGATGGGGTTCTTATTTCAGAAGAAGCGCCTTTAAATATATCGTATTTTTTGAGGCGTCAATTCATGACTTGTGAGGAGGCGGATATGGTTGTCGATGGGCTTGTCAAGCTTGACTCGAATGATACAAAACTAAAATTGAAACCAGTGTTCTTTGATATTGGTGAGCCGCCTAGTTTTGACGAATTCGGAGTCACGTTTTCTCGTGGAAGCTATCCAAAATGTGAGCTCTTGAAACAACATACATCGCGTGTTCCTGAAATGGGGAGTGCTTTGACGAAACAACCTCAAGAACCTGGTACTGATGGGGTGGCGGGTAGCAAATAAAGGCGGCGGATATTGTCCAAAAAAAGCTTTTCCATTCGAATTGAAAGGTTATGCGTCCGCTGGAGGCATAACGCATTTTCCGACCAGACATCCCTCGGATAACGACCGGACGTATGCCAGCGTCGCCAATGTTGATGAGTTCGCGGCGGCGCGGAGACGCCGCGTACCGAAACGGGCCGACGACGAATCTAGCACCTCAGGTCAAGCCGCATCCCGCGCCGGCACAGCCGGCGGCGGCGACAGCTCCAGCATCCGCTCCAGGGGCGCCAGGGCCTGCACCCGCAGGGCCTCGGGGATCTCCACCCGCGGCGCCCGGTTGAGCATGCTGAGGTACAGCTTCTCCAGGGTGTTCTTGGCCATGAAGGGGCAGTTGGCGCAGTCGCAGGTGCCGTCGGCGCCGGGGGCCGCCAGGAAGGTCTTGCCCGGTGCCGCCTTCTCCATCTGATGGATCAGGTGGGGCTCGGTGGCGATGATGAAGGTCCGCGCCGTCGAGCCGAGAACGAAGTCGAGGATGGCGCGGGTCGAGCCCACGTGGTCGGCGTGGTCGAGGATGGGGGCCGGGCATTCCGGGTGGGCGGCCACCAGGGCGTCCGGGTGCCGGGTCTTGAGCTTGACCAGCTCGCGCTCCGAGAACTGCTCGTGGATGATGCAGGTGCCCGGCCACAGGGTCATCTCGCGGCCGGTCTTGCGGGCGAGGTAGGCGCCCAGGTGGCGGTCGGGGGCGAACAGGATCGGCTTGTCGGCCGGTAGCTGGCGGATGATGGCCTCGGCGTTGGACGAGGTCACGATGACGTCGGACAGCGCCTTCACCTCGGCCGAGCAGTTGATGTAGGTGACCGCCGTGTGGTCCGGGTGCTGGGCCCGGAAGTGGCGGAAGACGTCGGGCTTGCAGGACTCTTCTAAGGAGCACCCGGCCTCGGCGTCGGGGATCACCACCGTCTTCCGGGGGCTCAGGATCTTGGCCACCTCGCCCATGAAGCGGACGCCGCAGAAGACGATCATGTCGGCGTCGGTGGCGGCCGCCTTGCGCGACAGGTCGAGCGAGTCGCCCACGAAGTCGGCCAGGTCCTGGATCTCGCCCTCCTGGTAGTAGTGCGCCAGGATGACGGCGTTGCGCTCCCGCCTGAGGCGGTCGATCTCCGCCTCCAGGTCGAGAAGCGGGTCGATGGCCTCCTCGGTCAGGGCATCGGCCGCGGGCGCGACGATGGTGTCGATCATGGTGCGTCCATCCTTCTTATTGCTCGTCCCGGGGCCGTCCGGCGGCCACTTCACGATTCCGTCATATAACATACGTCTTGCGGCGCAGCATTCAACATCGGTTTCGCGGGAGTCGGATCGGCGCGGCCGGCCGGGAGTCGGGACCCGGGGGCACGCGTATCCAACACGGATTCTGGGGACTTTCCGCCGTTGATCGCGGCCGGCGGTTCTGACAAGATGCGCCCCCTGACAACAATTCCGACTGGGTAGGCGGTGGCTCGCCGGACGTCACCCCGGCAACGCCAAGACGCATTGCAGAAGAAAAAACATCTCGTTTGGCACTGACGATTCAAGGCATCTGCCGTTTGGGGGGGACCGGCGCGCACCAGCGGGCCGGGGATGGTCTCTGAACGGGCACGTGCGCGTGTCGTCACGCGGCCCCGGCCTCGGGGTGGAGAGGAACAGGTATCCATGATCGAAATCCGCATCCACGGGCGCGGCGGCCAGGGCAACGTGGTGGCCGCCTACCTGCTGGCCGCGGCGGCCTTCGAGGCCGGCCAGTACTGCCAGGCCTTCCCGGCCTTCGGCGCCGAGCGCCGCGGCGCCCCGGTGGTCGCCTTCGTCCGCGTCTCGGACGACGAGATCCTGCGCCGCAACGAGGTGCGCGACCCCGCCTTCCTGATCATCCAGGACCGCACCCTGATGGTGGAGAAGGGCCTCACGGCCGGGCTCAAGCCGGGCGGCGGCATCCTCATCAACTCCCAGCTTTCGCCGGAGGAGGCAAAAGAGCAGTACGGCCAGGAGATGATCACGCTGCCGGCCACCCAGATGGCGGTGGACCTGGTGGGGCGGCCCATGCCCAACGTGGCCCTGCTGGCCGCCTTCCTGTCGCTGACCGACCTGCTGCCCCAGAAGGCCCTGGCCAAGGCCCTCGGCGGGCGCTTCAAGGGCGACGTGCTGGAGCGCAACCTCAAGCTGGCCAAGCTGGCGGCATCCCAGGTGCCGGCCGGCCTGTGGAAGGAGAAGGCCTATGCGGCAAGCGCTTGAAGGATCCCACGCCATCGCCGTCGCCGTCGGGCTGTGCCGGCCCGGCGTGGTCGCCGCCTATCCCATCACGCCGCAGACCCACATCGTCGAGAACATCTCCAAGCTGGTCGCCGACGGCGACCTGAAGACCGAGATGGTGAGCGTCGAAAGCGAATTCTCCGCCGCCTCGGTGGCGCTGGGGGCGGCGTCCGCGGGATCGCGGGCCTACACGGCGTCGTCGTCCCAGGGGATCATGCTGATGGCCGAGGTGCTGTTCAACATCTCGGGCCTGCGGGTGCCCATGGTGCTCACCTGCGCCAACCGGGCGGTGGGGGCGCCGCTGAACATCTGGAACGACCACCAGGACTCCATGTCGGTGCGCGACAGCGGCTGGATCCAGCTCTACTGCGCCGACAACCAGGAGGCGGTGGACACCACCATCCAGGCCTTCCGCATCTCGGAGAAGCTGGAGCTGCCGGTGATGGTGTGCCTGGACGGGTTCACCCTCACCCACACCATGGAGGTCGTCGACATCCCGACCCAGAAGCAGGTGGACAGCTACCTGCCGGCCTACACGTTCAGCCGCACGCTTGATTCCACCAACCCCGTCTCCATCGGCACCGTCGGCACGCCCGACGTGTTCACCGAGGTGCGCCACGCCCACCACAACGCCATGCTGCGCGCCGAGAAGGAGATCATCGCCGCCGACAAGGCCTGGAAGACGCTCACCGGGCGCACGGCCGGCGGCATCCTGGAGACCCGCGGCGACCCCGACGCCAAGATCGGCATCCTCAGCATCGGCTCGGTGGTCGGCACCATGACCGAGGCCATCGCCGAGCTGTCGGGGAAGCCCAAGGTCAAGCTCATCAAGCTGCGCTGCTTCCGGCCCTTCCCGGCCGAGGCGCTGAAGGCCGCCTGCGAGGGCCTGACCGACCTGATCGTGCTGGAGCGGGCGCTGTCGCCCGGCATGGGGGGCATCGTCGGCACCGAGATCAAGGCCGTGATGGCCGAGCTGCGCAAGCCGCCGCGGGTGCACAACTACGCCGCCGGCCTGGGCGGCCGCGACCTGCCGCTGGACCTGGCGCCGCGCCTGGTCAAGGCGGCGGCCGGATCCAAGGCGCCGGAGCGTTTCACCATCTTCGATGCCGACGTCGGCAAGCTTGCGCCGGAGGACCGTTGACATGCCCAAGAACGCCACCGCCAACAACAACAACTCCGACACCGCCCGGCGCCTGGAGCACCTGCGCAAGAAGCTGGGCCGGCCGCCGGTGGAGCCGGAGGACGCGCCGGTCAAGGGCTCGGCCGCCGACCTGCGCACGCGCCAGCCCCGCTTCCGCGGCCTGGAGGCCGGGCACCGGGCCTGCCAGGGCTGCGGCGAGGCCCTGGGCGCGCGCCTGGTCACCGAGGCCGCCGGCCCCGACGTGATCCTGACCAACGCCACCGGCTGCCTGGAGGTGTTCACCACCGCCTACCCGCAGTCGGCGTGGCGGGTGCCGTGGATCCACTCGCTGTTCGAGAACTCGGCGGCCATCGCCGCCGGCGTCGAGGCGGCCATGAAGGCCCAGGGCAAGGCCACCAAGGTCATCGCCCAGGGCGGCGACGGCGGCACCTTCGACATCGGCTTCCAGGCCCTGTCGGGCATGCTGGAGCGCGGCCACAACGTGCTCTACGTGTGCTACGACAACGAGGCCTACATGAACACCGGCATCCAGCGCTCGGGCTCGACGCCCCACGCGGCGCGCACCACCACCTCGCCGCCGGGCAAGGAGAGCATGGGCAAGCGGCACCTGAAGAAGGACCTCTTGTCCATCATCGCGTCCCACCACATCCCCTATTCGGCGAGCGCGTCGGTGGCCTATCCGCGGGATTTGCGGCGCAAGGTGCGCCGGGCCATGGAGATCGAAGGCCCCACCTTCCTGCTGGTCCATACGCCGTGCCCACTGGGCTGGGGCCACGACGGGTCGGTGACCATCGAGGTGGCCCGCCTGGCGGTGGAGACCGGGCTGTTCCCGCTGGTCGAGATGGAGCGCGGCTCGGTGACCTCGGTGATGCCCATCCGCAATCCGCGGCCGGTGGTCGACTACCTCAAGCACCAGGGCCGTTTCCGCCACCTGTTCAAGGAGGGCGACCACCGGGCCATGGAGGAGCGCGAGCACCTGCAGGCGCTGGCCGACTACAACATCCAGCTCTACGGGCTGCACGTGGGCGAGGACGACCCCATGGACAGCGCGGGGGCCGACACTGTGCGCCGCGGCGGCGTCGTCGCCTGACCGGCAGCGTGAGGAGGACCCACCGATGAACCAACTGACCCGCGCCGCCTTCGCCTATCCGGGCACGTCGCTGGAGTTCAAGACCGGGAGCTGGCGTGTCGAGCGGCCCTACCACAAGCACTGGGCGGCCCCCTGCCACTCGGCCTGTCCGGCCGGCGAGGACGCCCAGGCGTGGCTGGGCAAGATCCAGGAGCGCAACCTGCAGGGCGCCTGGGAGGTGCTGGTGTCGGCCAATCCCATGCCGGCCATCAGCGGCCGTGTCTGCCCCCATCCCTGCGAGAGCAACTGCAACCGCGGCCACTACGACGAGCCCATCGCCATCCACAACATGGAGCGCTACCTGGGCGACATGGCCATCAAGCACGACTGGGCCTATCCGGTGCCCGAGCGGCCGCCGGCCGACGCGCCGCGGGTGGCCATCGTCGGCGCCGGGCCGGCCGGCATCGCGACGGCCTACCACCTGCTGCGCCGGGGCATGCACCCGACCGTGTTCGAGGCCCTGCCCGAGGCCGGCGGCCTGCTGCGCTCGGCCATCCCCATGACCCGGCTGCCGCGGGACGTGCTGGACGCCGAGCTGGGCCGCATCTTCGACCTCGGCATCGACTTCCGGCCGCGCCACCGGCTCGGCCGCGACATCTTCATCGACGAGCTGCGCGACGACTACGACGCCGTGTTCCTCGGCCCCGGCTGCCAGCGGTCCAAGGAGTGGAGCGTCGACGGGGCGGTGCCGGCCCACCTGCACGAGGGCCTGCACCTGATCAAGGAGTGGATCGACCACGGCGACATCCCGACCCCGAAACGGGTGTGCGTGCACGGCGGCGGCAACACGGCCATGGACATCTGCCGCATCCTCAAGCGGCGCGGCACCGAGGACGTCTACCTGGTCACCGCCTCGGGCCTGCCGGGCCCCGACACGGCGCCCGACGACGTGCTCAACGTGGTGCCCCGCGAGCTCGAGGAGGGCCAGGAGGAAGGCATCGTCATCTACCCCCACTGCAACGTGCGGCGCCTCCTGATGCGCGGCTCCAAGGTGGTCGGGGTCGAGCTGGTGTCCCTGAAGAAGCTGCCCGGCAAGGACGGCCGCAAGCAGCGCATCAACTTCGAGGGCACCGAGCGGGTGCTCAACGTGGACATGGTCATCCCCTGCATCGGCGAGGCGGTGGAACCCGAGGGCATGGAGAAGATCATCGGCAGCGGCAACTACTTCCGCCCCGACATCTTCGGCCGCCTGGATGCGCATCCCGGGGTGCTGGTGGGCGGCGACGCCCGCGGCGACCGGGGCACCGTCAGCGCCGCCATCGGCGACGGGCGGCTGGCCGCCATGGCCATCGAGGCCATGTTCAAGGACATCGGCGAGCCCAGCGCCGAGCGGGGCGACACCATCGGCTTCGACAGCCTCAACCTCAACTACTTCGAGAACGCGCCCAAGGCGCGGGTGCCCAAGGTGCCGGTGGACGAGCGCACCGACGCCGTCGAGATCGAGGGCTCCCTGGTCGCCGCCCAGATCCACGACGAGGCCCACCGCTGCTTCGCCTGCGGCAACTGCCTGGCCTGCGACAACTGCTGGACCCTGTGCCCGGACAACGCGGTGGTGAAGACCCAGGACATCGCCAGCGACGGCTCCCACTACGTGTTCGACTACGAGTTCTGCAAGGGCTGCGGCCTGTGCGCCACCGAATGCCCGTGCGGCTACATCCTCATGGAGCCCGAGCCTTAGGGGTCGGAGCTGCGAGTGGGCGTTCGGATTGAGGCTACTGGCGCTGCCAATCCGATATTAGGGCCTCCGCCCGTTTGAGACCGGCCCGGGTGAGCGAGGCGTAATGGGTGGCCCCGGCAGTGCCGAAAACGCTCAGCGCTTCGCTATACGTGACGACAGCCTCTTCCAAGAGCTTAATTCGGCGCTCCCGCTCTCCAAGCCATAGAAGACCGTTGCCCAGGTTGTTCTGAGTCATTGCCCAATCCATAGGCACGCGCTCGCGTGTGTATTCCTTGAGGGCTTCGCGAAAGGCTGCCACGGCCTCCTCCATGCGCACCGTGCTGCTTCCCTGCACCCCGAGTTCCACCAAAGCTAGGCCAAGGTTGTTCTGGGTCATTGCCCATTTTAATGGGACGCGCTCGCGTGTGTATTCCTTGAGGGCTTCGCGAAAGGCCGCCACGGCGTGGTCCAAGCGCGCCTTGCCGCTTTCCCGCTCACCGAGTTTCACGAAAGCGATGCCCAGGTTGTTCTGAGTCATTGCCCAGTCCAGCGGTACGCGCTCGCGTGTGAATTCCTTGAGCGCCCCGCCATACGCGGCGACTGCTTCTTCGAAACGCTCCGTGCCGTCCTCCCGCTCCCCGAGGCGCAGAAGCGCGTTGCCCAGATTGTTTTGCGTCGTTGCCCAGTTTAGTGGGACGCGCTTGCGGGTGAATTCCTTGAGGGCCTCGCGATGGGCCGCCACGGCTGTATCCAGGCGGGCCGTGCCGCTATCCCGCTCACCGAGGTTCACTAAAGCCAGGCCAAGGTTATTTTGAGTCATTGCCCATTCTAAAGGGACCCGCTCGCGGGTGAATTCCTTGAGGGCTTCGCGAAAAGCCGCCACGGCCTCGTCGAGGCGGGCCGTGCCGCTCTCCCGCTGGCCAAGCCTCGCCAAGGCAAGGCCCAGGTTGTTTTGCGTCATTGCCCATTCCAATGGGCCACGCTCGCGGGTGAATTCCTTGAGGGCTTCCCGAAAGGCCGCCACGGCCTCGTCGAGGCGGGCCGTGCCGCTCTCCCGCTCGCCAATGTTCGCCAAGGCCAAGCCCAGGTTGTTTTGGAGCCTTGCCCAATCTAGTGGTACCCGCTGGGGGGTGAATTCCTTGAGGGCTTCGCGAAAGGCCGCCACGGCCTCATCCAGGTGCGTCGTGCGGCTCTCCCGCTCCCCGAGCCTCGCCAAAGCGATACCCAGGTTGGTCTGGGTCATTGCCCATTGCAGCGGCACGCCCTCGCGTGTGAATTCCTTGAGGGCTTCTCGATAGGCCGCTACGGCCTCGTCCAGACGCGCTGTGCCGCTCTCCCGCTCGCCGATCTTCGCCAAGGCCAAGCCCAGGTCATTGTGCGTCATTGCCCATTTCAGCGGCATGCGCTCACGGGGTCTGCGGTCGCACAAGACCTTGAGTTGGCCAATTGCGTCAATGAGCGCGGCGTTGTCGCCAAACTCCTCTCCCTGGCGATACAATGCATTCGCCTGTTGGTCCAGATAGGCGAATGCCTGCTCTTCGTTCTGTGGTAGCACTCGCTCCGCCGCCGCGGCGAAGTGTTGGGCCGCCTCCCGATATCGCAGTCGGGTCATGGCAATGTCACCCCGCCGGGCGCACGTCTCGGCAGCCGCGAGGTGTTGTTGCTCGGTAGCCTCAAACTGTCGCCCCTCGGTCGCGGTGTCCTGCGCCGCGAGAATCAGCCCGAGCAAAGCATCGGCGTGATCGAACTCGCCCCCCTCGAGCGCGCCTTTCACTTCGTTTTTGAGCCTTGCGATGTTGGGTGGATCGTAGGGCGTGGCGTCTACATGGCTTAGAACTTGCCTATAATCCTGGCAGATCTCGACGAGCCGCTTTTCTTGCTCCTGGATAGGCACGGCTTTGTCGTGGAGCACGCCAACAAGCGCCTGCAAAGCCCGTTCGCTCAGGGCAAGCTTTTCCTCCAATAGGTTGATCGTGCGCCGCTGATCCTCAGTCAGCTGCGCCCAACCCTGCGTCGCCTTCTCGATGATGCCGGCGAGCTGATGCGGTGGAATGCCAGCAATTGCATTGCAATCCGGAGCATTAGAGCTGGAAGGCAGTTGCTCGTTCCCACTCCTTCGAATGGACTTGAAAACCGCCCATGCCCCAACGGCGAAGGCCGCAACCCCGCTTCCAAGCAAGGCAAGTGTTTCACGATTATCCGGGTCTTTAAGGAAGGCCCAAGGATCGTCCACGGTGAACACCTCCGCCCGGGACCGTAGCATCGGGCGGTTCATGCACAAACGATAGATGAGTGCTGTTGAGCGGGGTTTTGACTCAGTGGGTTGTGGCTAACCTATTTCATCCGTTGATCATCGCACATAAAGGATGCGGCATGAGGTAACGGTGAGACTGCATATCTCCTTCCGGAGGCCCGTGACATCAGGTCTTCAGCTACTCCGCGATCGCGGCGATGGTTGACCCGATCGCCGCGATCCTGTCCCGGACACCGCCGGCTGCCGCGAAATCGCCCCAATCCGTCCGCGAACTCGCCATCTCCCCGCCATCACGATGCCGGCTTCCGGTGCCAGCCTGTTGCGGTGACCGAATCGCGGGCGGCGGTCCGCCCGCGCGACGATGGGGGATGCGACGATGGCGACAGCGCGGAGACACGGAGTCCGGTTTGCGTTCATGGTGGCCCTTGGGGCGGCGCTTCTCGTGCTTGCGGGAGGCTGGGGTGGCTTCGCTGCGGAGGCGCCCTCTCCCGAGGACGCCGCCGGTCTCGACGCCGCCGCCTACGTGCCGCGCGGGACCCTCGGTCAGGCCGGGACGGGCGGACTGCTGCTCGACCGGGGCGACCGGGACCGGCTGCTCAGGGCGCCGATGGTGGCGACGGACGTCGCCATCACCGTCGGCGGTCTGGTCGCCCGGGCGCACGTGCGTCAGCACTTCCGCAATCCGAGCGACGGCTGGGTGGAGGGGATCTACGTGTTCCCGCTGCCCGAGACCGCGGCCGTCGATCACCTGCGGCTGCGCATCGGCGACCGGGTCGTCGAGGGCCGCATCCGGGAACGCGAGGAGGCGCGACGGGCCTACGACGCGGCCAAGCGGGAGGGGCACAAGGCCGGGTTGCTGGAAAGCCAGCGGCCCAACATCTTCACCACCGCCATCGCCAACATCGCGCCGGGCGAGGAGGTCACTGTCGAGATCCAGTATCAGCAGGCCCTGCGCTACGACGCGGGCCGCTTCCACCTGCGCTTCCCCATGGTGGTGGGGCCCCGCTACATCCCGGACGGCGTCCGCACGGTGCGCCACGGCGGCGTCGAGCCGGCGGCCGGCCGCGACCCCGTGCCCGACGCCGACCGCATCACGCCGCCGGTCCTGCATCCCGATCTCGGCAAGATCAATCCGGTCCGCCTGACCGTCACCCTGGATGCCGGGTTCCCGCTGGCCGAGATCACCAGCCCCTATCACCCGGTCACCGTCGAGCGCGAGGACGGCCACCGCCACGTGGTGCGCCTGCGCGACGGTCCGGTGCCGGCCGACCGCGACTTCGAGCTGGTGTGGACGCCCGACGTCGGCGAGGTCCCGGGAGTCGCCCTGTTCCGCGAGTCCCTCGACGACGCGGACTACCTGCTGGTCATGGTGATGCCGCCGACCGCCGGTCCGGCGGACCAGCGGACGCCGGAGGTCCGGCGCGAGGTGATCTTCGTCCTCGACACGTCCGGGTCCATGTCGGGGCCCTCGCTCGAGCAGGCGAAGGAGGCCCTGGTCCTGGCCCTGGACCGCCTCACCGAGGGCGATCGGTTCAACGTCATCCGGTTCGCCGACGACACCTCGAGGCTGTTCCGGCAGCCCCGACCCGTCGACGCGGATACCCTGGCCCGCGCGCGCCGCACCGTGTGGTCCCTGTCGGCGGAGGGGGGCACCGAGATGGCGCCGGCGCTGCGGGCCGCCCTGTCCGGCGCGCCGCCGGAGGGCACGCTACGCCAGGTGATCTTCCTGACCGACGGGGCCGTGGGCAACGAGACCGAGCTGTTCCGCCTCATCGACGACCGGCTCGGCGACAGCCGCCTGTTCACCATCGGCATCGGCTCGGCCCCCAACAGCCACTTCATGCGCGAGGCGGCCGAGGCCGGCCGCGGCTCGTTCACCTACATCGGCAAGCTGGACGAGGTGCGCGACCGCATGGCGGCGCTGTTCGCCAAGCTGGAGCGCCCGGTGCTCACCGGCCTCGATGCCCAATGGCCCGCCGCGGCCAAGGCCGAGGTCTCCACCGGCACCCTGCCCGACCTCTATGCGGGCGAGCCGGTAGTGTTCACCGCCCGGGTCGCGGCGGCGGACGGCGTGGCGGCCCTGGCGGGGCGTCGGGGCGGCCTGTCCTGGCGAGTCGACCTGCCGCTGTCCGATGGCGCCGAGACGCCCGGGGTCGCCAAGCTGTGGGCGCGGGACCGGATCACGGACCTGGTCGGCCAGCTCAGGAAAGGGGGCGACCCGGACGCGCTGCGGGCGGCCGTCGTCGCCCTTGGATTGCGGCATCGCCTGGTCACCCGGTACACCAGCTTGGTCGCCATCGACCGGACGGCCGCCCGCCCGGCCGACGTTCCGGTCGGCACCGAGGAGGTTCCCCTGAACCTTCCCCACGGGTGGGACCCGCAGAAGGTGTTCGGCGGCCATCCGCAACCGTCGCCGGCCTACCAGCGCCGTGCGGCCGCCGCGTCGCCGGCCGGGTTGCAGTTCGCCGCGGCACCGGTGCGGATCGGTGCGTCCGGCGGCCTCGGCCTGCCCCAGGGGGCGACGGCGGCCCCGTGGCACCTGCTTGCCGGCGCCGCGTTGGTCGTGCTGGGCCTGATCGCCTTGGTGCTGCGACGGCGCCTGTCGTGACCCGGCGGCGTGTCCTCGCCGGCACCGCCGTCCTCATGCTGGGCGCAGGCCTGTGGCAGGTCGGCGAGGCCGCCACCATCCATGCCAAGGCCTGGCTGGCCTATGACCTGATCGCGCGGGCGTGGACGCGCACCCTGGCCGGCGAGGGTCCGGCCAGGCCCTGGCCGTGGGCCGACACCTGGCCGGTGGCGCGCCTGGCCATGCCCCGCCTGGGCGAGGAGGCGTTCGTGCTCGCCGGCGGCAGCGGCCGCACCCTGGCCTTCGGGCCCGGCCATGTGGACGGCTCGCCGCTGCCCGGCCAGCCGGGGACCAGTCTCATTGCCGGACATCGCGATACCCATTTCCGCTTTCTCGAACGCCTGCGGGCCGGCGACGCGGTCCATGTGGAGGACGGCACGGGGGCTGTCCGCCGCTTCCGGGTGACGGCGACCCAGGTCGTCGACGCGCGGCGCACGCGGATCGACGTGTTCGGGTCGGTCCCCCGGCTGGTTCTCGCCACGTGCTACCCGTTCGACGCCCTGACCCCCGGCGGGCCTCTCCGCTACCTGGTGTTCGCCGAGTAGCCGGCCGCGACGATCCGTCCATGACCATGCACCCTCGCGCCGGTTTCCATCGCGCCATCATCGTGTAGGATCGGCGCCCGAGGGACATCACCATGGCCCGTCGCAAGCAGCGGTGCCGGTGCGGGCAGGGGAGGGAGTCGTGACCGGGACGCTGTGGGAGCTGGCCATGGCCGCCGTGCTGTTCGTCGTCGGCCATCTGGGGCTGTCGGCGGCCCCGGTGCGCCGGCGGCTGGTCGCCCGCCTCGGCGAGTGGCCCTTCCGCGGCCTCTATTCCGTCGTCGCCATCGCCCTGCTGGTGTGGATGGTGGTCGCCTACGGCGCGGCGCCGGCGGACCCGCTGTGGGTACCGCCCATCGCCATGCGCCACGTGGCGCTGACGGTGATGGCCGTGGCCTGCGTTTTCGTGGTGGCGGCCTACGCGACGCCCAACCCCACCATGCTGGGCCGGGACACGGCGACGGTGGCGGCGGCCGGCCCGGTGGGCATCTTCAAGGTGACCCGCCACCCGGCCATGTGGGGGGCGGCCCTGTGGGGGGTGAGCCACCTGCTGGCCAACGGCGACGGCGCCACCCTGATCCTGTCCGCCGCCATCACCGTCCTCGCCCTGGCCGGCGCCGCCCACCTGGACGCCCGCAAGCGGGCCGAGGCCGGCGAGGCTTGGACGGCCTATGCCGCCGGTACCTCCTTCGTCCCCCTGGCGGCGCTGATCGCCGGCCGCACGCGGGTGACGTGGGCCGAGATCGGCTGGTGGCGCATCGCCCTCGGCCTCGCCCTCTACGCCGTGCTCCTGTGGGCCCACGAGCCGGTCATCGGAGTGACCGCCTTCCCGCTGCCGTGACGGGACCGCGCGTCCGCGGTCGCCGGGCCGATGGATCGACACGGACGGACGGGTGAATAATTGAACGCGGAGGACGCGGAGGAACGCAGAGGAAGAAGAACGCGCCGCAAAGCGGCGCAAAGAAAGATATCTATGTTAATAATAAATACGAAGTAAACTAAAAAATGGATGTCAATATTATTGTTTTAATATAAATTTTTCATCCTTAATCATCCATCTCCCAATTCCTCTGCGTTCCTCCGCGTCCTCCGCGTTTAATAATAAAACCATTCATCCTGCCGATGATTTCCAAGACTGCCGTTCACCCGACGCCGGCTATTCCTCCTCGGCCGGCGGCTGGATGACGGCGCGGTAGGCGTGCCAGCTCGCGTGGCCGATGAGGGGCAGGGTGACGGCCAGGCCCACGTAGGCCGTGACCAGCCCGGCGAAGGTGAACAAGGCGATCAGGGCCGCCCACAGGGCCATGACCCGGCGGTTGACGACCACGGCGACGACGCTGGTGACCACGGCCTCGATCATGCCCACCTGGCGGTCGAGCAGCATGGGCAGCGAGAACACGCTGACCACGAAGGCGAGGGTCGCCATGACGGCCCCGACCGCGGTGCCGACCAGCAGGAAGACGTTGCCCTGGGTAGTGAACAGGGCGGCATTCACCATCGCCTGCAGGTCCATGGTCTGGTAGGGGAAGGACAGGGCGAAGATCATCACCGCCAGGCGCACCCAGACGATGAGGAACAGCACCTGGCAGAGCCCGAAGGCGAGCAGCCGCACCGGGTTGAACCGCCACGCCATCATCGCCCGCCGCAGGCTCGGCGTGCGGCCGTCCGCCAGGTCGCGGCTGACGGCGTAGAGCCCGACCGTGAGGGCCGGCCCGACGAGCAGGAAACCCCACACGAAGGGGACGATCAGGTAGTCCAGCCCGGCCAGGTGGAGGCCGAGGGTCAGCACCAGCCCGGCGGCGACGAAGAAGGCGCCGTAGCCCACGCTCACCATGCCGGCCTGCGAGAAGTCCCGCCATCCGGCGGCGAGCCAGCGGAACGGCGCGTCGCCGGCCACCCGATTGACCCGGTCTTCGTAGGGCAGGACGTTGCCCCGCGCCGTCGGCGTGGCGTTGTCGTTCGCTTCTGACACGGTCGGCCCCCCGGTTCGTGCGCCCCGGATTACTGTATCACCTTCCGGGAACCGCCGTCACGATGGCGGTGGCGCGCAAACGCCGCGCGGGCTTTCCGGCGCGCCACGACGGTGCTTCGCTTCTCGGTTCGAAGGCGCGCCGGGTACGCGGACCCGGAACACTGGCGCTGCGCGCATAAGTTTCGTAAAAGGGATAGAAGTTCCTTCGTCGGTAGGGACGCCGAACAGGCGGGCCGCCGCGTCGGCGTCGCCCAACGGCCGTCTCCCGACGACCTGGACAAGGAGGAAGACGTCCATGAAGAAGCAAACGAAAGCCAAGCCCGCCGGGTTCAAGAAACGCTACACCGTGGCCATCGATACGGTGCCGCTGCCGGAGATGCCGGAGGAGCGCATCCGGTTCGTGGTCGATCGGATCACCCCGGTCATCGATCGAATCGTTGCGGACGCCATGTCGGTGGCCATCGGCACCTGGCCGACTCCGGAAAAGCCGGCGAAGCGGGCGCCGTCGCGGAAGGCCGCACGCTGACCGCCGGCCCCGGCCCGACCTATCCTTTCGTATGGTTCCTCCTCCACCCGTATAATTTCCCGGGTTCCATGACCCCGGTATGATTCGTGCGCGCGGAGTCGCGGTGCCGTGCCGTCCGGCCGGGACCGCGGTCCGTGGCCGATTTGTCCTATGCGCTCACGGGAGGGGGCAGGACACATGGGGGCGGGACCCGAGACCGCGGGGCCGGTTCTGGACCTCGGCCGCGGCCGGACCCAGCGGCGCATCTCCTTCGTCGCCGGCTGCGTGCTGTTGGGGCTGGGCCTGGCCAGTGCCGTCAATCCGGTCGTGCCGACCACGGGTCTGATCGGCCTCGCCGGGCTCGCCCTGGCGCGCAGCTCGTCGCGCCTGCACACCTGGGTTTACTACCACGACGTGCTGGGCCCGGCGGTCCGCCGGTGGCAGCGCTACGGGGTGGTGTCGGCCCGCGCCAAGGTCCTGGGCGTGGCCGCCATCGTCGCCTGCCTCGTCTACCTGGCCCTGTCCCCCGGCGTCTCGCTGTGGATGGCCCTGGGCGCCGCGCCGGTCCTGGCGGTGGCGGCCGGGTACGTGCTGACCCGCCCGTCGCGGGTCAGCCGCCGCCGCGCCCTCCGGCTGGTCGTCTCCTCCTGATCCCGCCGCGGCCGGGCGCGGCCCGGTGTTCGGGGCCCGCCCTATCTGTCGAACCGGCCGGTGCGCAGGAAACTCGCGATGTGGCGCACCACGTCGGCGTCGTAGCGCATGGCCCAGTGGCTGGACTCGACGACGACGAAGTCGGCCATGCCCTCGACCCTGGTGGACTCCACGGCGACTAGGCCGTCGTCCTCGCCCGGCAACAGGTCGTCGTTGTCGAAGTCGGTCCGTCCGGCGATCACGCCCAGGGGGTAGTCCGGCGGGCCGATGGACCTGGGAAAGCTCCGGGGACCGGTGCCCAGGGCCTCGGCCGTGGGGCCCAGGATCTCGAACCACCACTTGTGGCGCGAATTGTCGACCATGGCGGTCCCGGCGCTCGGCGCGCCGACGACGACGACCCGGCCCAGGTTGGGCAGGTGGTGGTCCGTCAGATAGGCGCGGATCAGCAGTCCGCCCAGGGAATGGCCGACGAAATGGACCGTCTGGAAGCGGTGGATCTGCAGGTCCTCGAGCTGTCCGGCGACAATGGCGAGGATCTCGTCGGGCGTCTTGCGCAGGGACGGGTAGTCGACCCGGAGCACCTGGAACCCGGCCTCCTCCAGTTGGGACGCCATGACCCACATGGAGGCCGCGCTGCGCCCCAGGCCATGGAGGACGACCACCGTCTCCTTGCCGAAATCCACCCGCGGATGGGGGGCCGACAGGCCATAGAAGCTCCCGCACGCCGCCACCGGGGACAGCACGGCAAGGACGAGCGCCCAGACGGTGATCTTTCGCCGCAGGAACCTAACCATGACTCCCATCGCCAAGTGCCCGGCCGTTGGCCATCGCCTCCGGAGTGCCCCGGTCCGGGTCCAGGCGATCATCGGCCCCCGTCCTTTGACTGCCAAGGGAATTTCGGGCGCGCCCGGCGCCCCGCGGGCAGCGCATCCACGCCATGGTCTTGCGCGCGTGTCGACTCGCCGACGCTGTTCTTCGCCTTTACGGCGCGGCGCGGGTGAGGGTCAGCCGGCAGGGGCGGCGGCCCTGTTTGCCGTCACCCTGGTAGCGATCGCCCGCGAAGCGGCCCTCGTAGCGGCCGATGACCTCGTTGCCCGCGAACGGTCCGCGTTTGGCGATCAGGGACCCGCTCAGGACGAGCCGGTCGTTGCCGTCGATCCGTCCGCGCAACTCCTCGTACCCGGGCCGGTCGGGCCGACCCTTGACGATGGTCACCTCGTCGTCGTCGATCACCGCATCCAGCTCCCGCGAGATTTCGGGCAGAGTCTCGAACGCGGGGCAGTTTCGGCGCACGCGCCAGGTCCCGTCGTAGCGCCCTTGCCGTTCGGAAACGGCCGGTGGCGCGGGCGGCATGACCGCCACCGGGGTCGCTCCCGGCACGAACTGGAAGTCGCCGGTCAGCGAGGAGGCCTCCCACGGCACCTGGCGGTCCTTGGTTCCGGCCATCACCCGTTGGCGGACGCGCTTGAACATCAGCTCCACCGGCACCGCCGGCAGCCGCATGGCCTCGACGAGCGCGGCGGTGTAGGGACTGTTGGTCCCGTCGCCGTCGGCGGCCACGTTCCCCGGCGCGGTCGCGTATGCGATCAGCGTGCCCTGGGGCGCGTTCATCCGCGCAAGGCCGCGGGTGGCGCTGCGGAAGCGGCGCTTGTAGGGGTTGTCGCGGCAGGCGTCCAGGATGACGATGTTGAGCCCGTTGCGTGCGAACTCCATGGCGACGAGCACGGTGTCGGCGGAGACGGCCTCGATGTCGACGTCGGATTCCCTGTCGATGGCCGCGCCGATGGGAATCAGGTAGTTGCGCCCGGCGACCTGGACCGCGTGGCCGGCGTAGTAGAACAGGCCGACGGCGCGCTCGCCGGCCGCCTGGAGCGTATCGGCGAAGTCGCGGATGGCCCGCTTCATGCCCTTCTGGTCGAGATCGGCGTGGTCGCGGACCTCGAAGCCGAGAGTGCGCAGCGTCGCCGCCATGAGCCGGGAATCGTTGACCGGGTTGCGCAGCCGCACATCGGCATAGGCGCCGTTGCCGATGACCAGCGCGATGCGCGGCTGCGTCGCCGCCTCGGCCGGCCATCCCAGGGGGACCGACAGGAGGGCGAGCAGCGCCCATGTCCGGAGGGTGGCGAATCGATCCATCGGCTCGGCCGTCCTGCCGTCACGCGCGTGAGAGCCACTCTCAAACGTACTACGTCGGCGCCACGATTGCGACGGTCCCGACGTTCGAGGCGTGAGCCCTCTGCATCCAAGTTCATCCGTGTCGCCACCACCGGGTCCCGGATCAGACGCCGGGGCAACGACGGACCCGCGGCGTCAGCCACGCTTCGGTTGCGATACTCAAGGTTGTGCCAGTGGGCGCAGCGACTTACCTTCGTGCGACGAGGTGCGAGGAGATGGTCTCACGTCGCGGCAGGAAGGTCCTGTCTTCGTCAGCAAAGGTAATTGGCGCGACCGCGAGCGGTGCGGTGGGCGGTGCCGAAGGCGGCGCCCTGGGCGCCTTGGTGGGGGAATTCGCCGACCGCATCCTGGGTGGGCCCGGAGGATTGAACCTGCTGGACGATCCCGCGCGGGAACTACCGCAGGGGGTCGACTCGCGCGGTCTGCTGTTGCGGGCCGAATACGGCGTGGTCCCCTTCCAGCACGGGCGCGAGGGCCTGCTCGAAGACCTCCGGCACTGGCTCGCCGCCGACGATCCCGCGGCCGTCCGCCTCTACACCGGCGCCGGCGGCATGGGCAAGACTCGGCTGTTCATCCGGCTCTGCGAGACGCTGCGGGGTACCGATTGGCATGCCGGGTTCCTGACCAGCCAGGAGGGCCGGCTGTCGCCGAGCGCCCTCGACCACCTGCTGGAGGATTGGCGGTGGCTCTTCATTGTCGTGGACTATGCGGAAACCCGCCGCGACTCATTGCTGGAGTTGCTGCGTCAGGCCGCCCGCGTGGGGAACCGGCGCCGCGTCCGGATCGCGCTGATCGCCCGCGACGCAGCCGACTGGTGGACGGAGCTGGCCAGTGCCGACGCGGACGTGCAGGCCCTGCTGCTCGGGAGTCCCGACCCGATCCCGGTGCCGTCCCTGGCGGAGGACGTCCGTTCGCGGACCAACGTGTTCAACGCATCCGTGACGGCGTTCGCCGGCAAGCTCGACAAGTCCCAGGAAGGTCTGCGGCCGCCCGACCTGGAGAAGCCTGACTTCGCGTCCGTTCTGGTCATCCAGATGGCGGCCCTGGCCGCCCTCGACGGGGAGCGTCTCGACGATGCCTCGGCGTTGCTCGATTACGTCCTCGATCATGAACGCCGTTACTGGAACAAGGGCGCCGCCTCGGTTGGTCTGCCGAGGGAGTTGAATCCGGCCGTGTCCCAGGCCGCCGCTCTGGCCACCCTGGCCGGCGGCGCGGAGACCCGCGAAGGGGCTCGTAAACTGATCGCCCGCGGCCCTCTCCTGGAGGATCAACCAAAGGCGACCGTCAACGCCATCGCCGGCCTGCTGCACGACCTTTATCCGGCCACCGACAAGACTTGGTTGGAGACCATTCGGCCCGACCTCCTCGGCGAGCACCTGGTGGCGCGTGAGACCGCGGCCGATTCAGCCGTGCTTGATAGCTTCCTCGACGGTGCCGACGCGTGGCAGGCCCACAACGGGCTCACTGTGCTGACCCGCCTGGCCCAGCGCGATCCCGCCCAGGCAGGTTGGCTGGACCGCGCCCTGTCGAACCGCCTCGATCGACTCGCGGAGATCGCCCTCATCGTGGCCATCGAGTCGGGCGATCCCATCGGCCGGGTCCTGGCCGATGTCCTGGCCCGGGACGCCGACCCCGAGTTGGCGGCGAAGCTGATTCGTCTGTTGCCCGAGCGTACCGTGGCTTTGCGGGAAACGAAATTGGAAGTGATCCGGCTGCATCTGGACGGACTGCATGCAACGCCCGAGCCCGTGCCCTTGCAGACCAAGAGGGATATAGCCGGATACGCTTCGAACCTTGCCGCCGCCCTGAGTGCGTTGGGTCACA
The DNA here is from genome assembly GCA_028277795.1 of Rhodospirillales bacterium. Classification (GTDB taxonomy): domain Bacteria; phylum Pseudomonadota; class Alphaproteobacteria; order Rhodospirillales; family JANQFP01; genus JANQFP01. The sequence continues at coordinate 10,688 of JANQFP010000115.1, read as the reverse complement.
GGGAGGACGCGCTGGAAGCGGCCGAAGAGTCGGAGAGAGCCTTCCGTTCTCTGGCGAAAGACCATCCCGAGGAGATGCGACCCCATCACGCCATGTCCCTCAACAACCTGGCAAGCTTCCTCAGCGGCCTAGGGCGCCGCGAGGCGGCCCTGGAGAGGGCGGAGGAGGCGGTTGCCATCCGCCGCGACCTAGCGTCGGCACGGCCCGACGCCTTCCGGCCCGACCTGGCCATGTCCCTCAACAACCTGGCGAACTTCCTCGGCGGCCTCGGGCGCCGCGAGGAGGCCCTGGCGAGGGCGGAGGAAGCGGTGGCCATTCGCCGCGACCTGGCGTCGGCACGGCCCGACGCCTTCCGGCCCGACCTGGCCATGTCCCTCATCACCCTGGCGAACTTCCTCAGCGGCCTCGGGCGCCGCGAGGAGGCCCTGGCGAGGGCGGAGGAGGCGGTGGCCATCTACCGCGACCTGGCGTCGGCGCGGCCCGACGCCTTCCGGCCCGACCTGGCCATGTCCCTTAACAACCTGGCGACCTTACTCGGCGACCTCGGGCGCCGCGAGGAGGCCCTGGCGAGGGCGGAGGAGGCGGTGGCCGTCTACCGCGACCTGGCGTCGGCGCGGCCCGACGCCTTCCGGCCCGACCTGGCCACGTCCCTCATCACCCTGGCGAACTTCCTCAGCAACCTTGGGCGCCGCGAGGAGGCCCTGGCGAGGGCGGAGGAGGCGGTGGCCGTCTACCGCGACTTGGCGGCGGCACGGCCCGACGCCTTCCTGCCCGACCTAGCCATGTCGCTCAACAACCTGGCGACCTTCCTCGGCGACCTCGGGCGCCGCGAGGAGGCCCTGGAGAGGGTGGAAGAGGCGGTGGCCATTCGCCGCGACTTGGCGGCGGCACGGCCCGACGCCTTCCGGCCCGATCTGGCCGGGTCCCTCAACAACTTGGCGACCTTCCTCAGCAACCTCGGGCGCCGCGAGGAGGCCCTGGCGAGGGCGGAGGAGGCGGTGGCCATCGACCGCGACTTGGCGTCGGCGCGGCCCGACGCCTTCCGGCCCGACTTGGCCATGTCCCTCAACAACTTGGCGATGTTCCTTAGCGGCCTTGGGCGGCGCGAGGAGGCGCTGGAGCGGGCGGAGGAGGCGGTGGCCCTTTACCGCGACCTGGCGTCGGCGCGGCCCGACGCCTTCCGGCCCGACTTGGCCATGTCCCTCAACAACCTGGCGACCTTCCTCAGCAACCTCGGGCGCCGCGAGGAGGCCCTGGCGAGGGCGGAGGAGGCGGTGGCCATCCGCCGCGCCCTGGCGGCGGCACGGCCCGACGCCTTCCTGCCCGACCTCGCGGTTTCCCTGGGCGCCCTCCACCAAGTGTTGCGGGGGCTGGAGCGGCCGGACGACGCGCTGGCGGCGATCCGCGAAGCGGTCGAGATCATGTCGGGGCTGTTCCTCGCCAACCCCCGCGCCTTTGCCCACTGGATGGGGATGATGGCGAGGGATTACGGGGAGCGGTGCGGGGAAGCCGGCGTCGAGCCGGACGCCGGCCTGCTCGCCCCCATCGCGGAAGCGTTCCGGGCCCTGAACCAAGAGGCCGGAGCCGGAACGGCCGAGCGGTCCTGACGCCCGCCGATCCTCGGAGTCCGATCGACACGGATGGACACGGATGAACAGGAATGGCGCGTTGGAGTTGCCGCGCCGAGCCAATGTCCATCCGTGTTAATCCGTGTCCATCCGTGTCAACGAGAGACCCCGTGCCGGGGTCACGCCGGTCCGCCGGTTGGGTTGATCCTTCCTACAAAATGTGATAATAATCCTGCATCGGTTTTCTTGAGCGATGCGATGGATGCGCCAGCCGAGTGGCAAAGAAATCATCTGCTAGACATTGATAATGATCGGTTTTTTATCAAAACGCCGACAAATGCTGACATCCGCTGACAGATCTATGGCAGGCAATCGTTCCTATGGGGGTTCGGCCTGGAATCGCGCGTGAAATCAGGGCGCAATCGCCGGCGGAGCGGCTGAATGCCGGCGAGCGGTGAGTCGCAATCCGTCGCGACTGTCGCACGTGGACGGCGGATGATGAATTCGGTTGTTGCCCTGAACGGGGCATATCTCGATAATAGTATTTTCCGGTGCATAATGGAACCGAGCGTTGTCGAGAGGCGCAGGCATGAGGCCATTTGTCATCATCGGGGTCGCAGCCGTTCTACTTTCCGCCTGCATGAGGATGGGCGTTCAGGTGACCGAGGAACAGCTTGCCCGGTTCGAAGAAGGCAAGACCACTATGCAGGAAGTCGTCTCCGCGCTGGGGCAGCCGACCGGGGAGCATTCGATGCGCAATGGCACGCGGGCAATGACGTACATGTACAACGAGATGAAGGCCCGGCCGGAAAGCTTCATACCTTACGTCGGCGGCATTCTCTTCGGCGGCTTCGATCAGAAGTCCAGCACGGCGACCCTGGTCTTCGACCGGACAGGGGTGTTGAAGTCGGTCACGACATCGTCCGGAGCCACCGGGTTCGGGATGGGCCTGTCGCCGGGGGGCACCGGCGCGAACTAGAGCAATATCCGATCAAACGGAATCGTTTGTTCGGATTTACTTGCTCTAGAAATCAACGAGTTAGAGCACGACCGTTCGATCAAATCGGGTCGATTTGATCGAACCGTGCTCTAGCAGATGCGCGTCGCCGCTCAGTCGGCGACGGTGAACACCTCCACCGGGTCGCCGACGCCGCGCAGCGCGTGGCGGCCCAGGGGGACCCAGGGCTCCTTGAGGACGCGGGCGAACTCGGCCGACAGCAGCAGCGACCGGTCCAGCACCTTGCACAGGTCCTGCAAGCGCGCCGCCAGGTTGGCCGCCGCGCCGACCACCGTGAACTCGAGCCGCTGGGGCACGCCGATGTTGCCGTAGGTCACGTCGCCCAGGTGCAGCGCGATGCCGTATCCCAGCGGCGGCTGGCCGGCCTCGGCGCGGCGGGTGTTCAGGGTGTCGATGCGGCCCATGGCGTCGCGGGCCGCGGCCACTGCCCGCCGGCAGGCGCCCATGTGCTCGGGGCAGAACTCGGGGAAGTCGGTGCGGCTGTCGATGGGGAAGATGGCCAGCACCGCGTCGCCGATGAAGCGCAGGACCTCGCCGCCGGCGTCCAGCACCGCGCCGGCCATGCACTCGAAGAACTCGTTGAGCACCTCCAGGAACGCCTCGCGGGACATGGAATCAGCCAGCGGCGTCGAGCCGCGGAGGTCGCAGAACCAGATGACCGCGTGGATGTCGTCGCCGTCGCCGCGGCGGATGCGGCCCTCCAGGACCCGCTCGCCCGCGTTGTGGCCCAGGTAGGTCTCCAGGATGGTGCGCGCCGTGCGGCGCATGGCGTGGACCTCGAAGATGCGGGCCAGCACGGGCAGCATGTCGTAGACGTCCTGCAGCTCGGCGCCGGTGAAGCCGCCGGGGCGGTCGGCGGCCAGGGTGATGGCGTTGATCTGGCCGTCGGAGAACAGCATGGGCACGGCCACGTAGTCGGTGGCGCCCTCGGCGTGCAGGTCCTCGAGGATGGGGAAGTCGAGGACCAGGTCCGGGATGTCGAGGCGCCGGCGGATGGCGCCGGCCCCTTCGAAGATGGGGGCGTAGGGGCTGTCCAGGTACTGGGGCGTGCTGAGGATGTCGTGGGACGGGGTGGTGACCTCGAGCGCGCCGGTCTTCTTCTCCCAGGTATACGTGATGCCGATCACCTGGGGATGCAGGGTGCGGATGGTCACCCGGAACCGGTGCAGGGGCAGGTCGCGGGCCACCATGTGGTCGATCAGGCCGCGCACCAGCGCCTCCGGGTCGGTCATGTGCCAGCCCTCGGCCAGCAGCCAGTCGATCCACGGATTGGCGGCGGCCGCCCCGGCGACGGCTGCGGCCGGCGGCGCCGCCTCGCGTCGCAGTGCCGTGCTCATGGTTCGCCTGCTCCCGTCTCCCTCCGTCGCCCCAGGAATATAGGTCCGTCCCGCCGCCGTTGCGACCGCGCGATGGGGGGCACGGCTTGCCGGGGGCGGCGGAATGGCCATAATCGGCCGTGGGGGGAGGAGGACCATGTGCCCGTCATCGACCGCATCGCCCGCCTGCACGGCGACATGACCGCTTGGCGGCGTCACCTGCACACCTACCCCGAGACCGCCTTCGAGGAGCATCAGACCCAGGACTTCGTGGCCGAGCGCCTGCGCGAGGCCGGCATCGAGGTGCACCGGGGCCTGGCCGGCACCGGCGTGGTCGGCACCCTGTCGGTGGGCGACGGGCCGGCCATCGGCCTGCGCGCAGACATGGACGCGCTGCACATCCCCGAGGCCACCGGGGTCGCGCACCAGTCGGTGCACGCCGGGCGCATGCACGCCTGCGGCCACGACGGCCACATGGCCATGCTGCTGGGCGCCGCCCGCTACCTGGCCGAGACCCGGCGCTTCCGCGGCACGGTGCGGTTCATCTTCCAGCCGGCGGAGGAGAACGAGGCGGGCGGCCGGCGCATGATCGAGGACGGGCTGTTCGAGCGGTTCCCCGTCGACTCGGTCTATGGCATGCACAACTGGCCGGGCATGGAGCCGGGGTGCTTCGCCGTGCGCCCGGGGCCGGTGATGGCGGCCTTCGACATCTTCGAGATCGTGGTCACCGGGCGCGGCACCCACGGCGCCATGCCGCACCTGGGCATCGACCCGGTGGTGGTGGCGGCCGAGATCATCGGCGCCCTGCAGACCATCGCCAGCCGCGCCGTCGATCCCCTGGACTCGGCGGTGGTCACCGTCACCCAGGTGCACGCCGGCGACACCTGGAACGTGATCCCCGACACCGCCACCCTGCGCGGCACCGCCCGGGCCTTCCGCGAAGACGTCCAGGAGGCCGTCGAGGCCGGCGTCAGGCGCATCGCCGACGGCATCGCCGCCGCCCACGGGGCCGGCGCCGAGGTACGCTACGAGCGGCGCTACCCGCCCACCGTCAACCATGAATCCGAAGCCGAAGTGGCCGCAAGGGTGGCCGCCGACGTGTCGGGATCGGATGCCGTCGACCGGGACCCGCCGCCCAGCATGGGGGCCGAGGACTTCGCCTTCATGCTGCGCGAGAGGCCGGGGGCCTACGTGCGCATCGGCAACGGCCCGTGCGGCGAGGGCTGCTCTTTGCACAACCCGACCTACGACTTCAACGACGACATCCTTCCCGTCGGCGCCACCTACTGGGCGCGGCTGGTGGAGACGGTGCTGGACGCCGACGCCTGACGGCCTGGCAGGGGCGTCGCGATTACGGCGTCAGGTTGCGGGGACGGGTGTCGCCGGCGACGGCGGGGGGCTCGTCGGTGGTCGGCGTGATGGGGTCGAAGGCGGCATCGTCCTCGGGCTCGACGGCCCGGATGCCGGCGGCGAGGACCTGGCCGAGGCCGGCCGAGCGGTTCTCGTCGGTGGGCGGCCGGGCGCCGATCCGGCCGTCGGTGCCGTCGGCCTTCTCGGCCTCGTCCAGCTCGGTGAGCATGAGGGCGGCCATGGAATTGACCAGCTCGCCGGTGGCGTTGCTGCGGTTGAGCGCCTCCATGGCGGCGTCCGGCAGCCCGCCCAGCGGGCTGGCCGACTGGCCCGCCGCTTCCCTGAGGGCGGCCAGGAACTGATCCTGCCGCGCCGCCAGGTCGACGCTCGGCGATCGGGGCGGAACGATGGGGGCTCCGGTGACAGGATCGATGGCGCTCACGGACTCCTCCAGGACCACATACGTTGGTCAACAGAAAGCAAGACCCGTGCCGTTTCGAGAACGATTGTTTTTCAGAAGGTTGTTGATCGGTTGCCGAGGTGTTTTGTGCCGGCCCGGCAATTCCTTCACGGCCCCGGGGCCGAAACTGCCGGCTCCGGCTGAGGCACAGGTGATCATGCCTGACAACGATCGGGAATACAGAGGCAGGCAGGTGAGGTTGCAAACATCATTGAGCATTATCATAATTGGGCGGGCAGCGGCTCGAACGATTTGTTGGATTGTCAATTTGGCATCGCGGGATTCCTATGGCCCCTTCCAAAAACAAGTCGCCGGTGGAAGTAGATATTGGAGCGCGAGCAGAGGCCAAACTTGAGATAAAAACAACAATTCCAGAGAAGTCGGCCGGAAGACTTGTCGATTCTCTTACTGATCTCATTCGTCCCTTCTGTGAGTCGAGAGGCCTAAAAGCAGACCAAATACGACTGCAACGTGAAGAAGTCGCCATAGAAATTGCAAAGAAAGCAAGGCGTCGTCTAGAAATAGAAGAAATTGAAATACATCCTGTCCCTAACAAGATTCTCGTGCCTCTAATAGAATCAGCTTCTTGTGAGGACATAGACGACTCTTACATGACTGACATGTGGGCGAATTTGCTGGCGTCTGCTGCATCAAAATCAAATGTTGAGCCAAGGTACGTAAATATCCTTAGAGAATTAAGCGGGAAACAAGCCCGTATGTTAGAGAAAATAGCGTACAATCATATTGGTGAATTTGAGGACAAAAATTTATTTGAACGGTTGTTGCTAGATGCGCCATTTGACCTTGATTTCAGCAGGGTTTCTGAATCATTGGAGGCTTTGTTTTCTGGAAAGGATTTCCCGCGTCATCTTATGGAAGTATACGATCGCGTGCAGCCCTTAATAGATCGTCCAGGAAGTCTAATTTTAGATTATATTGTAGGATCCAGCCGAGGTATATGGAGAAATACAGAAGATAGCCATGATCATGAAGAGGTTTGTTCTTTAGAAATACTGACGTCCATCGGACTTTGCCGGAGAGTTAAGGAAGAGTTTACAAAACATTCTTGGGATATTTTCTTTTGGTATTATTACATTTCTGAGCTTGGCATTTATTTTCTTAACTCATGTTATAAGAACTGGCTAGATCAGGATCGGCAGCCGAAATCATAGGGTAATCCTCGACTGTTCCGCAAACCGCAGGAATAAAATGATTGCCTGGCAGTCGGATCTTCTACCTCCGCTCAGCCGCCCGTGAACGCCTGAATTCCCGTCTGGGCGCGGCCGAGGATGAGGGCGTGGATGTCGTGGGTGCCCTCGTAGGTGTTGACGCTCTCCAGGTTCATCACGTGGCGGATGACGTGGTACTCGTCGGCGATGCCGTTGCCGCCGTGCATGTCCCGGGACGTGCGCGCGATGTCCAGGGCCTTGCCGCAGGAGTTGCGCTTGACCATGGAGATGAGCTCGGGCGGGCAGCGGCCCTCGTCGAGCAGGCGCCCCACCCGCAGGCAGGACTGCAGCCCGATGGTGATCTCGGTCTGCATGTCGGCCAGCTTCTTCTGGATCAGCTGGTTGGCGGCCAGCGGGCGGCCGAACTGGGTGCGCTCCAAGGTGTACTGGCGCGCCGCGTGCCAGCAGAACTCGGCGGCCCCGAGCGACCCCCAGGAGATGCCGTACCGGGCCTTGTTGAGGCAGCCGAAGGGGCCCGGCAGGCCGGCGGCGTCGGGCAGCAGGTTCTCTTTCGGCACCGGCACCTCGTCCATGGCGATCTGCCCGGTGGGCGAGGCGCGGAGGCTGAACTTGCCGTCGATCTTGGGCGTGGTCAGGCCGTCCATGCCGCGCTCCAGGATGAAGCCGCGGATGGTGCCGTCCAGCTTGGCCCACACGATCATCACGTCGGCGATGGGCGAGTTGGTGATCCAGGTCTTGGTGCCGGTGAGCCGGTAGCCGCCGCCGTCCGCCACGGCGCGGGTCTTCATGCCGCCGGGGTCGGAGCCGTGGTCGGGCTCGGTGAGGCCGAAGCAGCCGACGATCTCGCCGGTGGCCAGGCGCGGCAGGAAGCGGCGGCGCTGCTCCTCGGTGCCGTAGGCATAGATGGGCCACATGACCAGGGACGATTGCACGCTCATGGCCGACCGGTAGCCCGAGTCCACGCGCTCGATCTCGCGCGCCGCCAGGCCGTAACACACGTGGTTGACGCCGGCGCAGCCGTACTCCTCTGGCAGGGTGGAGCCGAGCAGGCCCAGCGCCCCCATCTCGGTCAGGATCTCGCGGTCGAACCGTTCGTGGCGGTTGGCCTCGAGGATGCGCGGCATCAGCCGCTCCTGGGCATAGTCCCGGGTGGTGTCGCGGACCAGCCGCTCGTCCTCGCCCAGCTGGTCCTCCAGGAACAGGGGGTCGTCCCACTGGAACGGCGTGTTGCCTGCCATGGTTGACGGACTCCCTTCCATACTAATCGGGCACCACCGCGGTGGCCTCCAGCTCGATGCAGGCCGGGGCATCGAGCAGGTCGGAGACGAACACCAGGCTCATGGCCGGGTAGTGGCGGCCCATCAGCCGTCGCCAGATCTCGCCCAGGGCCGGGCGGGCGGCCAGATAGGCGTCCCGGTCGGTGCAATAGGCGGTCAGGCGGCAGATGTGCGCGGGCTCGCCGCCGGCCTCGGCCAGCACGGCGAGCACGTTGCTGAGGGCCTGTTCGAACTGGGGAACCAAATCGGCCGAAGCGAATTCGTGGCCGGCGTCCCACCCCACCTGGCCGGCGATGAACACGAGCCGTCCGGGGCGGGCCGCGACGCCGTCGGCATAGCCCACGGGCGGCGCCCATCCGTCGGGCCTGAGGATCTCATGGCTGAGCGTCATGTCGCCCCCGCGAAGCCCCGTGCGTACCGCTTAGACCGGGCACCCACCACCGTCAAGCCAACTTGACTCATAAACCGGTATTGTGGTACGTCTTTACCATAATAGGCGCCGCCAGGGGTGCGCGTCAACGGTCATCGGGCGCCCGCCGGGCGCTATTCCGCGACAGGATCTGGACAGGGGGAGGGAGACGGCATGTCGGTCGATGCGCATCGTTGGGTCATGACCGCCGCAGGCGAGCCCATGGTGAAGACACCCTTCGATCCGTTCCCTCCCGAGCCCGGCCAGGTGGTGGTGGAAATCGCCGGCTGCGGCGTGTGCCACACCGACCTCGGCTATTACTACGACGGCATCCGCACCAACCACGAGCTGCCGCTGGCCCTGGGCCACGAGATCAGCGGCCGGGTGGTGGCCACCGGCAGCGGGGCCGAGGACTGGCAGGACCGCACCGTCATCATCCCGGCGGTCATCCCCTGCGGCACATGCGACCTGTGCCGGCGCGGCAAGGGCACCATCTGCCGTAATCAGGTGATGCCCGGCAACGACATCCACGGCGGCTTCGCCACCCATGTCACGGTGCCGGCCCACGGCCTGTGCCCCGTCGATCTGGACCGGCTCTACGCCGCCGGCCTGAGCCTGCCCGACGTCTCAGTGGTGGCCGATGCGGTGACCACGCCCTATCAGGCGGTGACCCAGGCCGGCGTCACGGCGGGCAGCCTGGCGGTGGTCGTCGGCGTCGGCGGCATCGGCGGCTACTGCGCCCAGGTGGCCCACGCATTCGGTGCCACGGTCGTGGCCGTGGACGTGGACCCCGGCAAGCTCGACGCCATCCGCGACCACGGCGTGGCGCTGACCATCGACGGCCGGGACCTGGACGGCCGCGCCCTGCGCAAGCAGGTGGCCGGCTTCGCCAAGGAGAACGGCCTGCCGGCCACCGAGTGGTTCATCTTCGAATGCTCGGGCACGGCGGTGGGCCAGGAGACGGCCTTCGGCCTGCTGGTCCATGGCGCCACCCTGGCCGTGGTCGGCTTCACCATGGACCGGGTCAACGTCCGGCTGTCCAACCTGATGGCGTTCCACGCCCGCGCCATGGGCAACTGGGGCTGCGACACCGAGCTTTATCCGGCGGCCCTGGACCTGGTGCTCGACGGCAAGGTGCAGTTGGCGCCCTTCGTCGAGCAGCACCCGCTGGAGGACATCAACGGCATCTTCCATGCCGTCCACGCCCACAGACTCAAGAGACGATCCATTTTGATCCCCGGACTTTAAACAACGCTGTCGTTAAGGAGTTCATGGACCATGAACGAGTCCCCCGCCGCCGTCACCGATGCCACCCGACCCGACGCGCTGAAAGACCACGATGTGGTCCCCGAGACGGTGGTCCCCGGCGTGCTGTTCGAGAAGCGCCCGGCCCGCACCCCCGACGGCCAGGTCGCCGACGGCCTCTACAATGCCTGGATCACCCTCGACAACCCGGCCCAGTTCAACTCCTACACCACCGAGATGGTGAAGGGGACCATCCTCGCCTTCCGCGCCGCCTCCAACGCCCGCGACGTGGTGGCGGTCGTGTTCACCGCCACCGGCCACCAGGCCTTCTGCACCGGCGGCAACACCAAGGAGTACGCCGAGTACTACGCCGGCAACCCGCAGGAGTACCGGCAGTACATGCGCCTGTTCAACGACATGGTCAGCGTCATCCTGGCCTGCGACAAGCCCACCGTGTGCCGGGTCAACGGCATGCGTATCGGCGGCGGCCAGGAGATCGGCATGGCCTGCGACTTCTCCGTCGCCCAGGACCTGGCGCGCTTCGGCCAGGCCGGACCCAAGCACGGCTCGGCCGCCATCGGCGGGGCGACGGACTTCCTGCCGGTGATGATCGGCTGCGAGCAGGCCATGGTATCGGGCGTGCTGTGCGAGCCCTTCAGCGCCCACAAGGCGTACCGGCTGGGCATCGTCATGGACGTTGTGCCGGCCCTCAAGGTGGACGGGGCTTACGTGCCCAACCCCACGGTGGTGCTCGATCGCATGTTCGACGACTGGGGCCGCATCGCCTACGGCGAGTTCAAGACCGGCGAGGCGGCGGCGGCCGGCCGCGCGCTGCTGAAACAGGGCGAGGTGGAC
>JANQFP010000209.1 GCA_028277795.1 Rhodospirillales bacterium | reverse complement strand
GGGAAGGTCAGGTCGGCGGTCCAGCGCTGCCAGGAATAGGGGTTCGGCGGGTCGCTCAGGTTGGCCGACATCCAGGTGGCGCCGAAATCGATGCTGACGTCGACGGCGCTCACCGCGCGGTCGCCCGCCCAGGCTTGGCCGGCGACCTGCAGGCTGCGGCCGTCGGTTACCTCATGGCCGGTCTGGGGCCGGGTGATCAGCGATTTCACCGGCATGGACTGGATGATGTCGAAGTCCTTCTTGTCCACCTTCTCGCCCGGCTCGACCGGGTAATTGGGCACCCGGTAGGAGGTGCCGGTCATCTTCGGTCCGTCGTGCACCACGTCGCGGATCTGGATGCGGCGCAGCCACTTCTGGGAGCAGGAGCCAGGCCAGCCCGGGCAGATGGTGCGCACCGGGAAGCCGTTCAGGGTCGGGATCGGCTCGCCGTTCATCTCGAAGGCGATGATGGAGTGGGGCTCCATGGCCTTGTCCAGCGGCACGCCGCGGGAGATCGGCAGCTTCTCCGGATCGCCGGAGAGGTGGCCGTCCATGCCGTAGTGGGCGGTATAGACGGCGCTCGACTTGACCCCGGCGGCCTTGAGCAGGTCGGCGTAGCGCACGCCGGTCCACTCGGCGTTGCCGATGGCGCCCAGGGTCCACTGGTTGCCCTTGGCCGGCGGGTTGAAGGCAGCCCGCCCGTTGCCGCCGCATTCCACCTGCAGCTTGAGCTTCACCACCTCGAACTTGCTCTTGAGGTCGTCGAGGCTGAGGGTCATGGGATTGTCGACCTCGCCGTCGAGGGTGAGCGTCCAGCCGCTGGCGTCCATGGTCTCCGCCATCTCCGGCACCAGGCCGTTGTTGCGCACGAAGTGGCGCTCGTTGGGCGTGACGTCGTCGTCCAGCAGGTGCGGCGGCGTCTCGGCATTGATCGGCCGGTCGTTGAGGACCGTGAGCCCCTCCTTGCCGACGAGCTTGAAGTCCGAGGTCTCGTCGGCCAGCGCCGAGGGGATGAGCCCGGCGGGCATGTTGCGGTGGAAGGGGATAGTGCCGCCGACCACCGCCGCCATGGTCGCGAGACCGGCGCCTTTCAGAAAGCCGCGGCGGCCGCTCCCGGCCACCCGGCCGAAGACCAGATAGTCCGCGCGTTCCGGGTCTTCCTCGTAAAGCTCGCAGATTCCGCGTTCCTTGGCGCTGTCCGACATGGCGGTCCTCCCTTCGTCCGGATGAAGCGGTGTCGCGCTTGTTGTGCGCGTGAAGTAAGAGACGGGATCCGGGCCCGGTTTATTCCCTGCGACGGGGGAAAGGGCCGAGTTTCCGCTCTAGGCGGCGCAGGGCGCGCTGCGGGCGCGGCTTTCGGCCAGCGCGGTGCGGGTCTCGGGGCCGAGCGGCGCCAGTTGCCGGCTGGCCTCGTGGACCGAGTTCAGGACCACGGCGTAGTGGGCCGGGTCCATGCCGCTGGCGAGCAGGGCGTAGCCGAGGCCGCCGACCCGCCAGGCGTGGCGCTGGACCCCGTCGCCGGCCAAGGCCACGGGCGCGTCCGAGA
>JANQFP010000073.1 GCA_028277795.1 Rhodospirillales bacterium | reverse complement strand
GCCCCGGAAGATACAGGTGCAGCGGCGTGCCCTTACGCAGCCCCGCCGTGATCTTCCGACCGTACATCTGGCTGACGTTGCCGTGCTCATCGAGGATCGGCACCACCACCGAACCGGTCAGGTGCTCGTGCCCGCTCCCCCGGAAGACACCCAACCGCTGAAGCTGCGCCTTGAGCCGCTTGCCGGGGGCCGTGGTCGTCGGCACCCGATACCCCAGCGTTCGATTCGCGTAGCCGATCTGAAAAACCTTCGCCGCCTCCGGCGTGAAGCACCGCCGCTTCTGAAGGTACTTCATCGCCTTGGGCTCGTTGCAGAACGTCTGGTGATAGAAGTCCTTCACGTACCGCAGCAACTCATGATCCGCCAGGTCCCCCGGAACCACCCCCGCAGCGTCTTCTGACTCGGCATCTTCCGACTCTTGTGAGGGCAACTCTTCCGGGGGCCGATCTTCCGGGGGCGGGGACGGGGGGACCAGGATCGGATGCGTTGTGCCGGCCCGCGTGTGATGCGTCGGCGCATCAGCCACAATGCCCAGCCGCTCCCGCAGCTTCTCCACCGCGTGGCGGAACGAGACGTTCTCCTTCCGCATCACCAGCTCGATCACATCCCCGCCCCCGCACCCGGCCAGGCAGTTCCACAGGTTCTTGCTCGGCGTCACCCCGAAGCTCGGATCATGATCGTCATGGAACGGACACAGCCCCATCAGCGTGTCCGGCCCGACCCGCTTCAGCTCGATCCCGTAGTCCCGGCACAGGTCCTCGACCCGCACCTGATCCTTGATCCGTCGCAATTCCTCATCGCCGATCCGACCCATCGCCTCGACCTCCAGAAGGTCAAAACCCTCGTTTTTCAGGGCAAAATGCTGTCAAGCGCGGTCTCGCATTTTCTAACTCGACAGTATATTGTAGCAATACTACAAACAATGCAAGGGCAACTGCGTGATTTTGCAACCCACCCTTACACTTCATGCCATGCGAACCGGCAGGCCATCTCGGCGGCCGCGACCGCCTTTCGGCGCGCGGCTGCACGAACTGCGCGAGCAGGCAGGAATGACTCAGGCTCAAGTGGCTGAGCATTTGGGTATCAGTGCGCGAGCCTACGCCTTTTGGGAACGCGACCCGGTCGCCCTCAAGGCCGATCAGTTGGCAACCCTCGCCCAGCTATTCGAAGTGTCAGCGGATTACCTGATCGGGCAGGAATCGCCCAGGCAACGTAAAAGCGGACCCGTAGGACGCGCACGCCAAGCCTTCGAGAAGGTCGGCAAGTTGCCCCGCGCCCAACAGAACAAGATCATCGAAGTCGTCGAAGCCTACGTGAACCAATACTCCAAGAAGTCGTAACACTGCCAATTCAGCAGGTACGTAGGCATATTGGCGATTGCGGCTAGAGCATCTTATTTAGGATACCCGTTCGATTGTGAAGATGATGTCGTTGAAATCGTCATCTGCCCGGCCATCATTGCATCGATAGCGCCGCCCGTTGGGGATTCCTTCAACGATCATCGCAGCACCGTTGTGCCAAGAGTGAACTGTTCCATCGCCCACATCCCACAGATTTCGGACCATGCACCTACCTTCTTGGGTGTGCGCCTTCAATAAAACCTTATTCGGTGCCGTGTCGTGCCACAGCAAAATCGCTTTATCGATCTTCTGGCCGTTAACTTCAAAGAATCCGTCAATATCTATCCGTATGCCCTGTCGCCAATCAGAGTCGGTACTTTCGAACTTCACGCTCAGTGATTGACCGTCAACTATCGGAAGATCGTCTACCATCTGGATCGTTTGGCCGTTGTAGACGACTGGCTGCCCTCCCGATTGCTCAAACAGGCTTTGGAACGATGGCATGTCAGTTTCCCCCCACAACTGATGTATCAACCACCTGTGCGCCTGAAGGGGTCAACGCCAGCATGGTCATCGGGCCATACTGGCTTAACATCAAACAAACCACCTTCACGCTGGGGAGGAGTGTGGTGTAATTCCATGCTCTCCACCTTCCCTGTGGTCGGATTGACGCGCTGCGGCGCACGCCCACTGCGCATGCGAGCCAAGTTCTCCGCTGAGTACGAAGATGGATGACTGTGAGCCTGGTTCTTCCAATAACGTTGCCGTACCGCGTCCCAAGAAGGAACGTTGCCCTTCGACGTGAGATTGTTGATTGGGTCACCCACCTTCCACCCACGTGTTGTGTTCGCCACCGTCTTTGGGGCTGGGTGGTCGTCTGGGCGTGGTCGTACCGATAGCTCGTCATACTTGGTAACTGGTCTTGCTTGTCTAGTCGGATCAACGTCGTCATAGATTGACTCCGAGCGCTCGGGCAACGCACCCGGGCACGGCACCCATGCGCATCGACTGGAAAAGTGGAACCGCGATGACGGCGGCGGCAAGCAGGATAGCGATGTCCGTCAGATAATTGATCGTGCTCGCCATGGCTTTAGCTCACAGCTAACCCAAATGTTCTCAAGTAGACCCACTTAAACCTACTGCTAGCCGTCTAACCTGGCATCCAAAAACGTGGATTGATACGTCCAGGAAGTGCCAACAAAGTCTTGTCTGAAACGGGTCAAGCTGCGACGGATGCTCGAGACTTCAGAGCGTCTGCTCTCGTGTGCACTCCGGACTCGGACCGTACTCCCTTCCTCTCCTTCGCCGAACGCTTGGCGATCCGGTTATGGCTTCGCGGTTACCAGTCCATGTCCTGGACCGAGACGCGGATCCGTCACTCCGGGACTAGCACGGCGGCGCCGGTGAGTTCGCCGTCGCGCAGGCGGCGCAGGGCCTCGTTGGCGTCGCCGAGCGCCATGGGCTCGATCTCGGTCTTCACCGGCACCTTGGGGGCCAGGGCCAGGAACTCCTCGCCGTCCCGGCGGGTCAGGTTGGCCACCGACACCACCGTCTTCTCCCGCCACAGCAGCTCGTAGGGGAAGGCGGGGATGTCGCTCATGTGGATGCCGCCGCAGACCACGATGCCGCCGGGGCGGATGGCGCGCAACGCCGCCGGCACCAATGGCCCCACCGGGGCGAAGATGATGGCCGCGTCCAGCTCCTCCGGCGGTCGCTCGTCCGAGCCGCCGGCCCACTCGGCGCCCAGGCGGCGGGCGAAGTCCTGGGCCGCCGCGTCGCCGGTCCGGGTGAAGGCGAACAGGCGCCGCCCCTGGTGGCGGGCCACCTGGGCGACGATGTGGGCCGCCGCCCCGAAGCCGTAGATGCCGAGCCGCTTACCGTCGCCGGCCATGACCAGGGAGCGGTAGCCGATCAGCCCGGCGCACAACAACGGCGCCGCCTCGGCGTCGCTGTAGGACCCGTGGATGGGAAAGCAGTAGCGGGCGTCGGCCACCGTGTAGTCGGCGTAGCCGCCGTCGATCTGGTAGCCGGTGAAACGGGCCTCGGGGCACAGGTTCTCCTGGCCGGCGCGGCAGTAGCGGCATCGGCCGCAGGTCCACCCGAGCCAGGGGATACCCACACGTTCTCCTTCGGAGAACTTCTCCGCGCCCTCGCCCGCGGCGACCACGCGGCCGACGATCTCGTGGCCCGGCACGATGGGCCGCTTGGGCTCGGTCAGGTCGCCGTCGACCACGTGCAGGTCGGTGCGGCACACGGCGCAGGCCGACACCCGCACCAGGACCTGGCCCGGCCCGGCCTCGGGACGCGGCACGGCGCGGCGCTCAAGGGCGTGGCCCGGGGCATCCAGGACCATGGCGTGCATGGACGGGCCGTCACACATGACCGGGAGTCCTAGCGCGATCCCGCGTCCGTCGGCAAGGTGCGAGCGCGTCGTATTTTCCCGCGTCTTTGTGTAAATTAGGTGTTTACGGCGCGCCGTTCATGGCCAACAATATGGTCGCAGCCCCGGCGGCCGGGGCGCGGAGTGGGACCATGTCGGGTCGAGGGAAGACGGTCATTGGGCGCGACGGGCTCGCCGACCTGGTGGCTATCCTGGCCGAGGACGGCTATCGGGTGATCGGCCCGCAGGTGGCGGACGGGGCGGTCGTCTACGAGCCCCTGGACTCGGCCGACGACCTGCCGGCCGGTGTCGTCGACGACCACGACGGCGGCCACTACCGGCTGCGCCGGGAGGCCGACGGCGCCGTGTTCGCGCACGTTGTGGGCCCCCAGTCCTGGAAGCGTTACCTCTATCCGCCGGTGCAGGCCCTGTGGCGGGCCGAGCGCCACGGCAAGGGCTTCCGCGTCATCGAGGAACCGGCCGATGACGGCCGCGACGCCTTCATCGGGGTCCGGCCGTGCGACATCCGGGCCATGGCCGTCCACGACCGGGTCTTCGACAGGGGCGATGTCGTCGATGGCGGGTACGCCCGCCGCCGCCGCGACGCCTTCGTCGTCGCCGTCAACTGCACCCGCGCCGGCGGCACCTGCTTCTGCGTCTCCATGGGCACCGGGCCGGCGGCCGGCGAGGGCTTCGATCTGGCTTTGACCGAGCTGGTCGGCGACAACGGTCACGAGTTCCTGGTCGAGGCCGGATCGGCGGCCGGCGGCGGCGTGCTCGACCGGCTGGGCGGCCGCGACGCCACCGCCGAGGACGAGGCCGCCGCCGAGGCCGCGGTCGGGCAGGCGGCGGCATCCATGGGGCGGCACATGGCGGCCGATGCGCCCGCCGTGCTCATGGCCAACCTGGAGAGCCCGCACTGGGACGGCGTGGCGGCACGCTGCCTCGCCTGCGGCAACTGCACCATGGTGTGTCCGACGTGCTTCTGCACGACGGTGGAGGACGCCACCGATCTGGGCGGCCAGGTGGCGGAGCGGCGGCGGCGTTGGGATTCCTGCTTCGCCGCCGACCACAGCTACATCCACGGCGGCTCGGTGCGCCGCGAAACCAGCGCGCGGTACCGCCAGTGGATCACCCACAAGCTGGCCACCTGGCACGAGCAGTTCGGCACCTCGGGCTGCGTCGGCTGCGGCCGCTGCATCACCTGGTGCCCGGTGGGCATCGACATCACCGAGGAGGTGCGGACCCTCGGTGGCGCGGATAAGGGGGACTGACCATGGTTCAGGTCGAGGGTCTGGAACGGCTTCTCCTCGAGCACCCGTTGTTCGAGGGCATGGCCGACGAGCACCGGGATCTGATCGCCGGCTGCGCCGCCAACGCGGTGTTCGAGGCCGGCCGCTACGTCTACCGGCAGGGCGGTCCGGCCGACAGGTTCTACCTCATCCGCCACGGCTCGGTGGCCCTCGAGGTCCATGTGCCGGGGCGCGAGCCGTTCATCGTCGAGACCCTGCGCGAGGGCGACGTGCTGGGCTGGGGGTGGATCCTGCCGCCCTTCCGGCTCAACTTCGACGCCCGCGCCCTGCAGCTGATGCGGGCCGTCAGCATCGACGCCGCCTGCCTGCGCGGCAAGATGGACGAGGACCACGAGCTCGGCTACCAGCTCTATCGCCGGTTCATGCCGGTGATCGCCGACCGCCTGGCCGCCTCGCGCCTGCAGATCGTCGACATGTACGGCCACCCCGACGACTACGTCAGGACCTGACCATGCCCACGGCCGCCGCCGCCACGCTCGAGCCCATGACCCCGGTGCCCTTCCGTGTACTCGGGATGCGCAAGGAGCTGCCGGACACCTACACCCTGGACCTGGCGCCGGCGGATGGGGACGGGCCCCTCCATTTTGCCCCCGGCCAGTTCAACATGCTCTACCACTTCGGCGTCGGCGAGATCCCCATCAGTATCAGCGGCGACCCGGCGGCGACCGACCGCCTCACCCACACCATCCGTTCCGTGGGCGCCGTCAGCCGCGGCATGGGGACCCTCAAGGCCGGCGACATGGTGGGCGTGCGCGGGCCCTTCGGCAGCGCCTGGCCGGTGGACGAGGCGCGGGGCCGCGACGTGGTCATCGTCTGCGGCGGCATCGGCCTTGCCCCATTGCGGCCGGCCATCTATCACATCCTCGCCAACCGCCCGAGCTACGGCCGCTTGGTCATCCTCTACGGCGCGCGCAGCCCGCGCGACATCCTGTTCCGGCGCGAGCTGGAACGCTGGGGCGGCCGGCTCGACACCTACGTGGACGCCACCGTGGACCGTGCCACCGGCGAGTGGAGCGGCAACGTGGGCGTGGTCACCAACCTGATCCGCCACTCCGGGTTCGACCCCGTGGACACCATCGCCATGGTGTGCGGGCCGGAGACCATGATGCAGTACACGGTGGAGGCGCTTCGCGACCGGGGCCTGGACAACACCCGCATCTATCTGTCCATGGAGCGCAACATGAAATGCGCCGTCGGCTTCTGCGGCCGCTGCCAGTTCGGTGGCGCCTTCGTGTGCCGGGACGGGCCGGTGTTCCGCTTCGACCGCATCGCGCCGATCTTTCGGGTGTGGGAGTTCTGACCATGGCCAAGGCCAAGCCGCGCAAGCCCAAACTGGCGGTGTGGAAGTTCTCGTCCTGCGACGGCTGCCAGCTCTCGCTGCTCGACTGCGAGGACGAGCTGCTGGCCGTCGCCGACGCGGTCGAGATCGCATACTTCCTGGAAGCCACCCGCGCCCAGGGGAGAGGCCCCTACGACATCTCCCTGGTCGAAGGGTCCATCACCACGCCCCACGACGCCGAACGCATCCACCGGGTGCGCCGGCAGTCGAAGCTGCTGATCACCATCGGCGCCTGCGCCACCGCCGGCGGCATCCAGGCGCTGCGCAATTTCAAGGACGTGGACGGCTTCATCAGCGCCGTCTACCCGCACCCCGACTACATCGAGACCCTGCGCAAATCGACGGCCATCCACGACCACGTCAGGGTGGACTACCAGTTGCGCGGCTGTCCCATCGACAAGCACCAGCTCCTCGACGTGGTGGGCTCGCTGCTCAATTTGCGCAAGCCCAATCTGCCCGACCACAGCCAGTGCATGGAATGCAAGCTCCAGGGCACGGTCTGCGTGATGGTGGCCCGGGGCGTACCGTGCCTGGGGCCGGTCACCCAGGCCGGCTGCGGCAACCTGTGCCCGACCTGCCAGCGCGGCTGCTACGGCTGCTTCGGGCCCAAGGAGGCCCCCAACACCACGAGCCTCGGCGACTGGCTGGCCGACCATGGGACCGGACGCCGGGATGTGAAGCACCTCTTCCGGTCCTTCAACGCGGGGGCTACCGCCTTCCGCCGGGAGAGCGAGGCCCGTGAGTAAGCGCACAGCGAAAAGCGGCGCGCGCACCATCAAGGTGGGCGCCCTGGCCCGGGTCGAGGGCGAAGGGGCGCTCGCCGTGCGGGTGCGCGACGGCAAGGTGCGCGACGTCAAGTTCCGCATCTACGAGCCGCCGCGGTTCTTCGAGGCGCTGTTGCAGGGGCGCATGTTCTCCGACGCCCCCGACATCACGGCCCGCATCTGCGGCATCTGCCCCATCGCCTATCTGATGGGGGCCAGCCTGGCCATGGAGGACGCGCTCGGCGTCCGCGTCGATGGACCGCTGCGCGACCTGCGCCGGCTGATCTACTGCGGCGAGTGGATCGAGAGCCACGTGCTGCACGCGGCCATGCTGCATGCGCCGGACTTCCTCGGTCTCGACGACGCCCTGCTGATCGCCCGCGACAACCCGGAGCTGGTGAAGACGGCGCTGGGCCTGAAGAAGCTCGGCAACACCATCCTCGAAGTCGTCGGAGGCCGCGCCGTCCATCCGGTCAACCTGAAGGTGGGGGGCTTCTACCGGGTGCCGCGCACCGTCGAGGTCCGGGCCCTCGCCGAGCCGCTGAAGCGGGCCATCGACGACGCGGTCGGCCTGACCAAGGCGTTCGCTGCCTTCGACTTCCCCGACTTCGAGGACGATTACACCACCGTGTCCCTGTCCCACCCCGACGCGTACGCCATCGATGCCGGCGACATCGTGTCGAACCGCGGCCTGCACATCCCGGTGTCCGCCTTCGGCGAGCACTTCAGCGAGGAGCACGTGGCCCACTCCAATGCCCTGCACGGCCGTGCCGCCGACGGCGAGCCCTACCTGGTCGGGCCCATCGCGCGCTACAACAACAACTTCGACAAGCTCTCGGACCTGGCCAAGGACACGGCCAAGACGGCCGGCCTCGGCCCCGTCTGCACCAACCCCTTCCACAGCATCCTGGTGCGCATGGTGGAGACGGTCTACGCCTGCCAGGAGGCGCTGCGCCTGGCCACGGCCTACGAGGCGCCCGACGCCCCGGCGGTGGACGTCACCCCGGGCGCCGGCACCGGCTTCGGCTGCACCGAGGCGCCGCGGGGCATCTGCCATCACAGCTACAGCCTCGACGACGAGGGCCGCATCACCTGGGCCAGCATCGTGCCGCCCACGTCGCAGAACCAGAAGCAGATCGAGCGCGACCTGGCGGGGGTGGTGGAGCGCAACCTGGACCTGTCCGACGACGATCTCACCTGGCGCTGCGAGCAGACCATCCGCAACTACGACCCGTGCATCTCCTGCGCCACCCATTTCCTGAAACTGACCGTGGACCGTGGCTGACGGCGGGGCGCCGGCCGTCCTCGTCATCGGCGTCGGCAACCCCATGCGCGGCGACGACGGGGTCGGACCGGCAGTGGCCCAACGCCTGCGTGAGTCCGGTCTGTCGGCCGTGGACCACGCCGGCGACGGGGCCGTCCTGTTGGAGTTGTGGGACGACCGGGACCACGTGATCGTCGTCGACGCCACGGCGTCCGGCCGGCCGCCCGGGACCATCACCCGCATCGACGCCCATGAAACGCCCGTCGCCCGCGGCGTATTCCACCACTCCAGCCACGAGTTCGGCGTCGCCGAAGCGGTGGAGACGGCCCGCGCCCTGGACCGGCTGCCTGGCCGCTTGGCGGTGTACGGGATCGAGGGCGAGACGTTCGAGGCCGGCGCGGGGTTGTCGGAGCCCGTGGCCCGGGCCGTCACGGAGGTTGCAAGACGCATTATGGCCGAGCTATCGCAGCCATGAACGGGACCTGCCACCTGGTATCATGTCACGGAATCATTGCTTGCAGCGGCGGCCCGTGCCGGGCATCAATCCACCTGCCGGCCGGGCGGTTCCAGGGGAGGAGGACGAGACCATGCCCGAAGCTGTGACGGCGGACTACGGAGGGCCGGAGCGGCGACGCCACTGGCGCTATGACCACCTGATCCAGTCCTGCGAGGCCCTGGAGCCCATCACCACGGCGGTGGTCCACCCGTGCGACCACGACTCCATCGCCGGCCCGGTGCAGGCGGCCGAGGCCGGTCTCATCGAGCCTGTGCTCATCGGTCCTGAGAAGAGGATCCGGGCCGCCGCCGACGCCGCCGGCGTGGACATCTCCGGTTTCCGTCTGGTGCCCACGGAGCACAGCCACGCCGCCGCCGAGACCGCGGTCGCCATGGCCCGGGCCGGCGAGGTGGAGTCGCTGATGAAGGGCAGCCTGCACACGGACGAGGTCATGGGCGCGGTCATGCACCGGGACCTCGGCCTGCGCACCGGGCGGCGCATCAGCCACGTGTTCCTCATGGACGTGCCCAACTACCCGCGGCCCATGCTGATCACCGACGCCGCCATCAACATCGTGCCGGGCCTCGCCGACAAGCGCGACATCTGCCAGAACGCCATCGACCTGGCCATCGACCTGGACATCCGCGAGCCCAAGGTGGCCGTGCTGTCGGCCGTGGAGACCATCAACCCGGACATCCCGTCGACCATCGAGGCGGCGGCCCTGTGCAAGATGGCCGATCGCGGCCAGATCACCGGCGGCCTGGTGGAGGGGCCGCTGGCCTACGACAACGCGGTCAGCGAGAAGGCAGCCCGCGCCAAGGGCATCGACAGCCCGGTGGCCGGCCATGCCGACATCCTGCTCGCCCCCGACCTGGAGGCCGGCAACATGCTGGCCAAGCAGCTCACCTACCAGACCGACGCCGACGGCGCCGGCATCGTGGTCGGTGCCCGGGTGCCCATCATCCTCACCAGCCGCGCCGACAACGCGCGCACCCGCATGGCCTCGTGCGCGGTGGCCGTGCGGGTCGTCGACGCCCGGCGCCGGGCGGCGGCGCGGGCCGCCCTGGCGGAGTAGGGGGTGGTGGCGGACCCGGCCGTCCTGGTCATCAACGCCGGCTCGTCGAGCCTCAAGTTCTCCGCCTACCGGGTCCGGGACGGCGCGCCCGAGCGGCTGGTGCGGGGACAGATCGAGGGCATCCACGACCATCCGCGCCTGACCGCCCGCGACGGCGAGGGGGCCGCCTTGGCCGAGGAGGATCTGGGCACCCAGGCGCACGGTCACGAAGCCTGCCTCACCTACCTGCTCACCTGGCTGCGCGACCACGGCGGCGCTGCCGAGGTCGCCGCCGCCGGTCATCGGGTGGCCCACGGCGGCACCCGTTTCGCCGCGCCCGTGCGCATCGATGCGGGCGTGATGGCGGACCTGGAAGCGCTGACGCCCCTGGCGCCGCTGCACCAGCCCGCCAACTTGGCCCCCATCCGCGCCCTGGAGACCGTGTACCCGGGCCTGGCCCAGGTGGCCTGCTTCGACACCGGGTTCCACAGCGACAAGCCGGCCGTCGCCAACCTGTTTCCCCTGCCGCGGCACCTGGCGGAGGCGGGCGTCCGCCGCTACGGCTTCCACGGGCTGTCCTACGAATACATCGCCGCCACCCTGCCCGAGGTGGCGCCGGAGATCGCCGACGGCCGCGTCGTCGTCGCCCACCTGGGCAGTGGCGCCAGCATGTGCGCCATGCGGGGCGGGCGCAGCGTCGACAGCTCCATGGGCTTCACCGCGCTGGACGGCCTGCCCATGGGCACCCGCTGCGGCACCCTGGACCCGGGCGTGGTCCTCTACCTGCTGCGCCAGGACGGCATGGACGCGGACGCCGTCGAGCGCCTGCTCTACAACGACTCCGGCCTCAAGGGGGTGTCGGGGATCAGCAACGACATGCGCACCCTGCTGGCCAGCGAGGATGCGCGCGCCGCCGAGGCCATCGACCTGTTCGTCTACCGCATCGTCCAACAGCTCGGCGCCCTGGCGGCCGCCCTGGGCGGCCTCGACGGCCTGGTGTTCACCGCCGGCATCGGCGAGCGGGCCTCGGTCATCCGCGCCCGGGTGGTCACCGCCGCCGCCTGGCTGGGCATGGAGCTGGACGCCGCCGCCAACGAGGCCGGCGGCCCCCGCATCACCACCGCCGGCAGCCGGGTCTCGGCGTGGGCCATCCCCACCAACGAGGAGCTGATGATCGCCCGCCACACTCTCGCTGTCCTGGCCGAGGCTTGACCCGCACCGTCGGTTCGGCTACGCCACGGCCACCACCGAGCGACGGCTTCCCATGCACGACATCAAGTGGATCCGAGACAATCCGGCCGCCTTCGACGACGGCCTGCGGCGCCGGTTCATGGAACCGGACTCGGCGCGGCTGACGGACCTCGACCGGGCGCGGCGCGAGGCCCAGACCCGCGCCCAGGATATCCAGGCCCGGCGCAACAAGGCGGCCAAGGAGATCGGCGCCGCCAAGGCCCGCGGCGAGGACGCCAGCGCGCTGATCGAGGAGGTCTCGCGGGCCAAGGCCGAGCAGGCCGAGGCCGAGGACGCGGCGCGGGCCGCCGACGCTACCCTGGCCAAAGCCCTGGAAGAGATCCCCAACCTGCCGGCGGACGACGTGCCGGTGGGCGAGGATGAGACCGCCAACCAGGAGGTCCGCCGCTGGGGCGACCCGCCGGCCTTCGACTTCCAGCCCAGGGAGCACGACGAGATCGGCGAGGCCCTCGGCATGATGGACTTCGAGCGTGCCGCCAAGCTGTCCGGGTCCCGTTTCGTCGTCCTGACCGGCGCCCTGGCCCGCATGGAGCGGGCATTGGCCTCCTTCATGCTCGACCTGCACACCGGCGAGTTCGGCTACACCGAGGTCAACCCGCCGGCCCTGGTTCGTGACAACGCCGTCTATGGCACCGGCCAACTGCCCAAGTTCGGCGAGGACCTGTTCCACACGGAGGAGGGGTTCTGGCTCATTCCCACCGCCGAAGTGCCGCTCACCAACCTAGTGGCCGAGGAAATCCTCGACGCCGAGTCCCTGCCCCGGCGGGTCACTGCCATGACCTGGTGCTTCCGCTCCGAGGCCGGCGCCGCCGGCAAGGACACCCGCGGCATGATCCGCCAGCACCAGTTCTCCAAGGTGGAGCTGGTGAGCGTGGTCGCGCCCGAGGAGTCCGATGCCGAGCTGGAGCGCATGACGTCTTGCGCCGAGGAGGTTTTGCAGCGCCTGGGGCTGCATTATCGAGTGGTGGTGCTCAGCACCGGCGACATGGGGTTCGCCGCCCGCAAGACCTACGACATCGAGGTGTGGCTGCCCGGCCAGGGCCGCTACCGGGAGATCTCGTCGTGCTCCAACTGCGGCGACTTCCAGGCCCGCCGCATGCGCGCCCGCTTCCGCGCCAAGGGCGAGAAGGAGACCCGGTTCGTCCACACCCTCAACGGCTCCGGCCTGGCCATCGGGCGCACCCTGATCGCCATTGTCGAGACCTATCAGCAGGCGGACGGCTCGGTGGTCGTGCCTCCGGCCTTGCGCCCGTACATGGGCGGATTGGAGGTCATCGCGCCATGACGAGCCGGCCCATCGATCTCAAGAATGCCCGGGTGCTGATCTCCAACGACGACGGCATCAACGCGCCGGGACTGAAGCTGCTGGAGAAGATCGCGCGCTCGCTGGCCCGCGAGGTGTGGGTGGTGGCCCCGGAGACCGAGCAGAGCGCCGCCAGCCATTCCCTGACCATCCGCCGCCCGTTGCGCATCCGCCGGACCTCGGGGCGCCGGCGCTACGCCGTCGACGGCACGCCCACGGACGCGGTGCTGCTGGCCGTCCAGCACGTCATGAAGGACCGGCGGCCCGATCTGGTGCTGTCGGGCATCAACCGCGGCGGCAACCTGGGCGAGGACATCACGTACTCGGGCACGGTGGCGGCGGCCATGGAGGGGGCCCTGCTCGGCATCCCGGCCGTCGCCCTCAGCCTGATGATCAACGACCGGGAGGTGGCCCGCTGGGCCACCGTCGAGCGCTGGGCCCCCGAGGTGCTCCAACGCATCACCGCCGTCGGCTGGCCCGACAACGTGCTCATCAACGTCAACTTCCCCGACGTGCCGGCCAACGCCGTCACCGGCATCGACGTGATCCGGCAGGGCCGGCGCAAGATCGGCGGCGAGCTGGCCCGGGGCGTCGACCCGCGCGGCGCGCCTTATTTCTGGATCGGCGCCGGACGCACCGCGGACAGCGCTCTGCCGGCCACCGACCTGGGCGCCGTCAATCGCGGCGCCGTGTCGGTGACGCCACTGGCCCTCGAGCGCACCCACGCGCCGACCCTGAAGGCGCTGAAGGCCGCTTTTAGTTGAGCCCGACGCTCACTCCTCCGCTTGCGGCCGATCAACGGACGCCGCCACGGGCAGGGCAGGACGGGCAATCCTAGCCGGAAGCGCTCTGAAACAGTGTGTGGCGGCGGGAGGGAATAGAGTCCAATATGTTCAATAGATGGCCAACTAAAATCGGTGGGACCGCCCGCTTATGAACTCGTCCGAAGATGCACATCTGTCGGGTGCCGCGGAACCAAATGAGTTCGGGTTTTTTGATGGTGAAGCGAAGCGGACGGACCCTGTCGAAACGATCTTCCCAATTCTCAAGGGCACCAGCGCCGATGATATGGAAGTCATAGGAACTGGCTTTTACATCGCTAAGTATGGAGTTTTTTTGACTGCACGGCACTGTTTTGAAAATAAAGATGGAAAAATAGACGATTCTTCTTCTTATCACGTGTTTCACATGCTTCCAGAAAATCAATACACGTTTCGGCCAGTTCTTCGAGCCTGGGCTTCTGATGATGCGGACGTTTCTGTCGGCATCGCTGCTCCAATGACAAACGATAATGATGGAACACCCCTCATTAACCGTGTCATGACGCTAACGACCGAACGCCCTGCTGTTAATACTCGTGTTGTCACCTACGCCTATCCTGGCAGCAAGATTTCAAAAATCGATAATATGACAGAAGTAAAATTTCACCCACAATTTTTCAGCGGAAAAATTATCGACTACCATCCCAGAGGTCGCGACCGTTCACTAATAACTTGGCTCACCATCCCTCAGTTTTCTCTTGCGCTGAAGAATCCGTGTGTGATTCAAGGAGTCCGCCCTTTTGTCAGGCGGAGACCGAAGGATGGGTGGGATC
>JANQFP010000048.1 GCA_028277795.1 Rhodospirillales bacterium | reverse complement strand
ATCGGCAAACACCATCAAGCGCGCCTCGGGGTCGGTGGTCGACACCCGGCGCTCCGCCTTCTCGGCCTCCGCCTTCTCGTGGGTCCTGGCCGCCGCCTCCTTCTCCCGGCGCAGCTTCTCCAGCGTCCGCCGCGCCTCGGCGGCGCGCGCGGTAACCTCGGCAGCAGCCCGCGTCCGCGCCGCCCGGCCCCGCCGCTCGCTCGCCCCCGGGTCCGCCGCCAACTCCGCGCGCAGCCGGTGCACCCGCGCCCGGGCCGCCTTCTCGTAGCCCAGAAGCCCCGCCGCGCCGCCCATGGTGCCCGGCCCGGCCGACGCCCGCACCTTGGTTCCGTCCTGAACCACCTCCTCCAGGCTCAACAGCCCGTCCGCCATCAGGGCGCACACGCTCTCCGTCAGAAGCCGGTCCAGAAGATCCCCGTGGGCGCTGCGGAAGTCCGAAAGGCTGTGGTAGTTCATCGCCACGCCGCCGCACAGCCAGCGGAACGCCGTGTCCGCCCCACAGGCCCGGTCCACCGCCCGCGCCGAACCGATGTTCTCCAGCGTCGCGTAAAGCCACACCGCGAGAAAGATCTTCGGGTCCGGCGGCGGACGCCCCGCCCCGTCTTCGCGCGACCCGATGCGGTCGTAAAACGGGGCCAGATCCAGGGTCTCGACAAAGGCCCACACAATCCGCGCCCGGTGGTCCCGCGGCAACTGGCCGTCCAAATCCACCATGTCCCAGCAAAGCTGCTTCCGGTCCGCCTCCAAATACCGCGCCGCCGCCATCCCAAAGTCTCCCTTCCAACGCGCCCGAAACGAATCACGATCAACAGCCAATGGCAATTCCTTCACACGCTCGCAGGCGGGAGTCCATCGGGCCGGCACGGATTCTGGATTCCCGCCTGCGCGGGAATGACGGCTGGGACCGGTCCAGGCGTGCGTCAGGCGTTGAAGTCGAGGCCCCAGTCGCGGTAGCGCTCGGGGTCGTCGCCCCAGCGCTCGCGCACCTTGACGAACAGGAACAGGTGGACGCGGCGCTCCAGAAGGCCCTCCAGCTCCTGGCGCGCCGCCGCCCCCAGGGCGCGGATGCGGCGGCCTCCCTTGCCCAGCACGATGCCCTTCTGGGTCGGGCGCTCAACGTACACCACCTGCTCGATGCGCACGCTGCCGTCGTCGCGCTCCTGCCAGCTCTCGGTCTCCACGGTGGAGGCGTAGGGCAGCTCCTGCTGGAGCTGCAGATACATCTGCTCGCGGGTGATCTCGGCCGCCAGTAGACGTTGAGGGAGGTCGGAGACCTGATCGGCGGGGAAGTGCCACGGGCCCTCGGGCATGGCCGCGGCCAGGAACGCCTCCAGGTCGTCGACCCCGTCGCCGGTCAGCGCCGAGACCATGAAGGTGTCGGTGAACACCCCTTCGGCGTCCAGCGCCGCGGCCAGGGCCAGCAGGTCCGGCTTGGCCATCAGGTCCACCTTGTTGATGACCAGGACGGCGCGGCGTCCCTGCTCGCGCAGGCGGCCGATGATGGCCCGGGATTCGGCGTCCACGCCCTTGGCGGCGTCGATCAGCAGGACCACGGCGTCCACGTCGGCGGCGCCCCCCCAGGCCGCCGCCACCATGGCCCGGTCGAGACGCCGGCGGGGGGTGAAGATGCCCGGCGTGTCGATGAGCACGATCTGCGCCTCGCCGTGCAGGCACACCCCCATGATCCGCATGCGGGTGGTCTGCACCTTGGGCGTGACGATGGACACCTTGGCGCCGACCAGCCGGTTGACCAGGGTCGACTTGCCCACGTTGGGCGCGCCCAGGACGGCGACGAAACCGCAGCGGTTGCCGGGGTCCGTGCCTGGCGGGTCCATGGCGGGCGCGGCTCAGCCGTCGGGGGCGATGCGGGCCAGCAGGGCCTGGGCGGCGGCCTGCTCGGCGGCCCGCTTGGACGGCCCCGACGCGCTGGCCGGGGCCTGGCCCTGCAACGACACCTCGATGGTGAACACCGGCGCGTGGGCCGGGCCGTGACGTTCGGTCTCGGCGTAGACGGGCAGCGCCAAGCCGCGGCCCTGGGCCCATTCCTGGAGCCGTGTCTTGGCGTCCTTGGGGGGCTGGGTGTGTTCGTCCACCAGGGCCTGCCAATGCGCCTCGATGAAGCGCTCGGCCGCACCCAGGCCGCCGTCCAGGTAGAGGGCGGCGATCACCGCTTCGCAGGCGTCGGCCAGCAGGCCCGGGTTGCGGCGGCCGCCCGCCTCCTCCTCGCTCGGCGACATGAGCACATGGTCGGGCAGGCCCACGTCGACCGCCACCCGCGCCAGGGCCTCGCGCTGCACCAGCGCCGCGTGGCGGCGGGCCAGGGCGCCCTCGTCCTCGTCGGGGAACGACCGGTAGAGCAGGGACGCGATGACCAGCCCGAGGACCCGGTCGCCGAGGAATTCGAGGCGCTCGTTGGACGCTCCGCGGCCGTCGGCCCGGGATCCGGTGCTGGCGTGGGTGAGCGCCCGGTGCAGCAGGTCGGACCGCGCGAAGGCGTGGCCCAGGCGCTCCTCCAGCGTCGCCAGACGGTCAGCCATGCCCGCTCATTCGATGCCGTCGAAGATGCGGTCGAAGCGGATGGTCGGGAAGCGCTTCCAGAACTTCAGGAACTCGCCGTCCACCGAGAAGAACAGGAACTCGGCGCGGCCCACCAGGTTCGCCCGCGGCACGTAGCCGACGAAGCTGAGGTAGCGGCTGTCCCGCGAGCTGTCCCGGTTGTCGCCCATGGCGAAGTAGTGCTCCGGCGGGACCTCGTAGACCGGTGTGTTGTCCACCGGTCCCAGGTCGCCCATGGCCTCGAGGATGTAGTGGCTGCGGCCGTTGGGCAGGGTCTCCCGGTAGCGGCGCGTGCGGTGCACGTTGCCGTTGCCGTCGCGCTCCACGTGGTCGGCCACCCGCTCGCGGGTCACCGGCTGACCGTTGATGTGGAGGACGCCGCCGCGCACCTGGATCTGGTCGCCGGGCAGGCCGATGATGCGCTTGATGTAGTCGGTCTCGTTGTTGGTCGGCAGCTTGAACACCGCCACGTCGCCCCGCTCCGGCTCCGAGAAGAAGATCCGCCCCGGGATCAGCGGCAGCCCCAGGGGCAGCGAATAGCGGCTGTAGCCGTACGAGAACTTGGATACGAACAGGTAGTCGCCCACCAGCAGGGTGGGAATCATCGACCCCGACGGGATGTTGAACGGTTCGTAGGCGACCGTCCGAATCACCAGGGCGATGAGGATGGCGTAGAGAACGGTCTTGACCGTCTCGCGGAGTCCGTGCGACTTGCTGCGCGACATGAAGTATGACTTATAATGCTATATTTTTACAAAATAATGAACCTTCGGCACATGCCGGGCCCGGCCCGATCAAGCCAGCCCCCGCGATCTCTGTCAAGGCGCAAGGTGGTGCTCCACCGGAGGGCGTCCTCACGTCTCCGGGATGGCCGAGATGACGACGACCGCCTGGGCGATGGGGAACTCGTCGCTCAGCGTCAGGTCGATGCGCGCCGCCATGCCGGCTGGCACCAGGGCGTCCAGGCGCTGGCGCGCGCCGCCGGTGAGGACCAGGAACGGCTGCCCCGAGGGCAGGTTGTCCACCGCCATGTCGCGCCAGAAGACGCCCTGGCGGAAGCCGGTGCCGAGGGCCTTGGAGCAGGCCTCCTTGGCGGCGTAGCGCTGGGCGAAGGCCGCCGCCGGGCGCGGCCGGCTGAGCGCCCGGGCGCGTTCGACCTCGGTGAACACGCGGGCGACGAAGCGGTCGCCGAAGCGGTCCAGGGTGCGCTCGATGCGGCGGATGTCGAGCACGTCGGTGCCGATGCCGATGATCATGCCTGCCCGCGGGCCTCCACCATCAGGCGGCGCATCTCGGCGACGCTGGCGGCAAAGCCGACGAAGATGGCCTCGCCGACCATGAAATGGCCGATGTTCAGCTCGACGATGGTGGGGATTGCGGCCACCGGCCCCACCGTGTCGTAGGTGAGGCCGTGGCCGGCATGGCATTCCAGGCCGATGCGCTCGGCGTGGGCCGCCGCGGTGACGATGCGCTGAAGCTGGCGCTCGCGGTCGGCCCCGTCCGCCTCGCAGTAGGCCCCGGTGTGCAACTCGACCACGGGCGCCCCCAGGGCCACGGCGCCGTCCAGTTGGGCCGGATCGGGCTCGATGAACAGGGACACCCGGATGCCCGCGGCGTTCAGCTCGCGCACGACGGGCTGCAGGTGGTTGTGGCCGCCGACCACGTCGAGGCCGCCCTCGGTGGTCCGCTCCTCGCGCCGCTCGGGCACGATGCAGGCGGCGTGGGGGCGGTGCCGGAGCGCTATGGCCAGCATCTCCTCGGTCGCCGCCATCTCCAGGTTCAGCGGCAACGCGATCTCCTCCGTCAGCCGCGTGATGTCGTCGTCGGAGATGTGCCGGCGATCCTCGCGCAGGTGGGCCGTGATGCCGTCGGCGCCGGCCTCGGCGGCGACCCGGGCGGCCCGCACGGGATCGGGATGGCGGCCGCCGCGGGCGTTGCGGATGGTGGCCACGTGGTCGATGTTGACGCCGAGGCGGAGGGGGCGGGTCATGATATCAGGTCCCGGGTCGGTTGTGCTGGTCGGGGGGCACGGGCGGCCGGTCGTCCAGCCACTGGACACGGTGGCGGATGCGCCGGTCCTGGTAGGTGGTGACCAGGGTCTTGAGCGGCCAGTAGAAGGCGATCCACGCGGCCACGGTGGTCGGGATGCTGCCCAGGAGCATCGGCCACCAGACCGGCCATGCCGTCTGGGCCAGGTAGGCCAGGTCCAGGCTCAACGTGGCATCCATGATATGTCCGAACAGCTCGGTGAAATCGGGCCGCGGAGTGTCGTCCGGCGATCCGGCCCCCATCCAGTGCCCCAACTTATAAATCCAGATCCAGATGAAGGGAAAGGTCCACGGGTTGCCGATCACGGTGCCGATGGCCGCGGCCACGACGTTGGCGCGAATGACGAACGCGAGGATGGCCGCGAGGACGAAATGCAGGCCGACGAACGGTGTGAACGAGACGGCGGCGCCGCAGGCGAAGCCGGCGGCCAGGTCGTAGGGCGTGCCGGGAATGCGCGCCACCCGATGGAACACGTAGCGGGACGACCGCTGCCAGCCGGCCCGCGGCCAGAAGAAATCCCGTACCCGCTCGGCGATGGTGAGCTTCCTGCGCCGCCTGAACATGACGGTTCAGTGTAATTGAATCGGCGTGGGCGGCGAAGCCATTGGCCAGCGAACGCCGGTCCAAAGGCGACATTTTCCTTGACGAAAAGAGACATCCACCCGGTTTCACACAAACCGTCCGGCCGCCGGGTTCCTTTTCTCGGCGTCAGCCGCGGGCGCGGTCCACGGAGCTGATGACGGGCGTCGCCCTGAGCGCGGCGATGATGTCGGTCAGGTGCTTGACGTCGCGCACCTCGATGTCGATGAGCAGGTCGAAGAACTCGCTCGATCGCTGGGTGATCTTGAGGTTGCTGATGTTGCCCTCGTTCTGGCCGATGACCGTGGCCAGGTTGCCGAGGCTGCCCGGCTCGTTGATGACGGTGAGGTTGACCCGCCCGACGTGGAAATCGGCGGTCCAGCCGTCCACCTCCCACGACAGGTCGACCCAACGCTCCGGCATGTCGGCGTAGTTCTCCAGGACCTCGCAGTCGATGGTGTGGATGGTCAGGCCCTTGCCGGTGGTGACGATGCCGACGATGCGGTCGCCGGGCAGCGGATGGCAGCAGCCGGCGAAGTGCACGGCCATGCCGGCAATCAGTCCCTTGATGGGGACGGAATCGCGGTCCCCCTTCTCCTTGTTGCGCTTCTGGCGGACCCGCGCCAGGGGCACCACCTTCTCGAAGATGCGGCGGCTGCGGGTGCCCGGGAAGGCGGCCTCGACCACGTCCTGGCCGGTGCGGTGGCCGGCGCCGACGTTGGCGTACAGGTCGTCGGCGGTGCTCATGTGGAAGGCCTTGAGGACTCCGGCCACGGTGTCGTCGGCGAACTCGTGGCCCTCGTCGCGGAAGGCCCGCTCCAGGATGGCGCGGCCCAGCTTGACGTACTGCTCGCGGGCCTTGAGGTTGACGAAGCGGCGGATGCGGGCCCGCGCCTTGCCGGTGACCACGAACCGCTCCCAGGTGGGCGCCGGGGTCTGCGCCTTGGACGTGATGATCTCCACCTGGTCGCCGTTCTGCAGCTTGGTCCGGAGCGGCATCATGCGGCCGTTGATCTTGGCGCCGACGCAAGTGTCGCCGATCTCCGAGTGCACCGCGTAGGCGAAGTCCACCGCCGTCGCCCCCTGCGGCAGGTTGATCAGGTCGCCCCGCGGGGTGAAGCAGAACACCTGGTCCTGGTACATCTCGAGCTTGGTGTGCTCGAGGAAGTCCTCGGGCCCGGCGGCGTGCTCCAGGATGTCCAGCAGCTCGCGCAGCCAGCGGTATTCGGGGCCTTCGGTGCTGCCGGCGTCCTGCTTGTAGGTCCAGTGGGCGGCGACGCCGTGGTCGGCCACCTCGTGCATCTCGTGGGTGCGGACCTGGATCTCGATGCGCTGGCGCTCGGGGCCGAAGACGCCGGTGTGGATGGAGCGGTAGCCGTTGGGCTTGGGCGTGCTGATGTAGTCCTTGAAACGGCCCGGCACCACCGAGTAGGCGCTGTGGACCACGCCCAGGGTGCGGTAGCACTCCTCCTTGCTGTTGACGATGACGCGGAAGGCCATGATGTCGGAGAGCTGCTCGAAGGCGATGTTGTTGCGCTGCATCTTCTGCCAGATGGAGTAGGCCGACTTCTCGCGCCCGAAGATGACGGCCTTCACCCCGGCCTCGGCCAGGGTCTCGCCGAGCTGATCGAGGATGCTCGCCACCAGGTCGCCCCCCTGATCGCGCAGGAACTGGAGCCGCGTGATGATGGACGACCGGGCCTCGGGGTTGAGTTCGGCGAAGGCTAGGTCCTCGAGCTCGTTCTTGAGCTCCTGCATGCCGATGCGCTCCGCCAGCGGCGCGTAGATCTCCATGGTCTCCATGGCGATGCGCCGGCGGCTCTCTCCGTTCTTGACGAAGGTCAGGGTCCGCATGTTGTGCAGGCGGTCGGCCAGCTTGACCAGCAGCACCCGGATGTCCGCCGACATGGCGAGCAGCAGCTTGCGGAAGTTCTCCGCCTGCTTGGTGTGGTCCGACTGCAGCTCGATGCGGGTGAGCTTGGTGACCCCGTCCACCAGCCGCGCCACCTCGTCGCCGAACAGGCGGTTGATGTCGTCCAGGGTGGCCGGCGTGTCCTCGATGGTGTCGTGTAGCAGCGCGGTGACGATGGACGCGGAGTCCAGCTTGTAGCCGGTTAGGATGCCGGCCACCTCCAGGGGGTGGGAGAAGTAGGAATCGCCGGAGGCCCGCTTCTGGGAGCCATGGGCCTTCATGGCGAACACGTAGGCGCCGTTGATGGCGTCCTCGTCCGCCGCCGGATCGTAGGACTTGACCTGTTCGACCAGCTCGAACTGACGAATCATTCCGACCCTCGCCGGAGGCCGCCCGCGGGCGGCCGCAGATCACACCTCGTCGACGTCCCCTTCCGACCCCTCGCCTTCGGCATCGACCCCGGCTGGATCGTCGCCGCCGCCTTCGATCAACTCGTCCTCGGCCAAATCGGCCAGATCGGCGGCCAGCTCCTCCTCTTCGCCCTCCTCGTGGACGCTCAGCACGTCCTCGGCGATCTCCTCGTCCTGCCCGGCCTCGCCGGCCTCACCGCTGATCTCCTGCTGCAGGGCGAGGACGTCCATCTCCTCCTCCTCGGGCTCGTCCACCTCCACGTGCTTCTGCAGGCCCTTGACCAGCGACGCCTCCAGCTCGTCGAGCTCGACGGTGCGGTCGGCGATCTCGCGCAGGGCCACCACCGGGTTCTTGTCGTTGTCCCGGTCCACCGTCAGCGGCGCCCCCGCCGACATGCTGCGCGCCCGCTGGGCGGCCAGCATGACCAGCTCGAAACGGTTGGCGACCTGGACGATGCAGTCTTCGACGGTGACACGGGCCATGAACGGTCCTCCAAGGACAGCGGGACGGAGCACATATGAGGTACAAACTATATATTTGGCCGCGCCGGCGAAGGCAAGCGGGTCGGGGCTCCAGCGGGGAGGCAACGGCAGTTCCAGGGGCTCCGCTACCTGATTGGCAAAAGCAGGCCGATGTCCGGCGATGACGGGGTACGCCCCGATTTCTCGGGACCGCCGTCATCCGCCCTCCTGCCAATGACCGCTCCCAGCACTACTGCAGAAACGCCACACGGGTCGCACTGACGACCGGTTTTGACCCTGGCTGTGTGAAAACGCGAACGCTGGTACGATTCTTCGGCGTGCTGTTCGGAGGATCGGATGAAGCGTTTCGTAGAAGGGGTGGATCGGGACCAGGCGACGCTGTTTCCTGAGTGCCTCGATGATTGGGTCGACGAGAACAACCCGGTCCGGGTGATCGATGTCTTTGTCGATAGCCTCGATCTGGGCGAGCTCGGCTTCGCGGGGGTCGAGCCGCAATCGACCGGACGGCCGTCGTATCATCCCGCCGTCCTTCTGAAGCTCTACGTCTATGGCTATCTGAATGCCGTACAGTCTAGCCGGCGCCTGGAGCGCGAAGCCGGCCGCAATGTCGAGGTGATGTGGCTGACGCGGCGGCTGGTACCCGACCACAAGACGATCGCGGATTTCCGCAAGGACACCGGCCCCGCGATCCGCAAGGTGTGTGCACGGTTTGTCGAAGTGTGTCGCCGTCTCGGCCTGTTCGCGGAAGCAAGCGTCGCGATCGACGGGTCGAAGTTCAAGGCCGTCAACAATCGCGATCGCAACTTCACCGAAGGGAAGATGACGCGGCGGATGGCGCAGATCGAGGAGAGCGTCGCGCGCTACCTGCACCAGCTGGAAAGTGCCGATCGCCAGGAAGCGTCGAAGGCGCGTGCGATGAAGATCGACCGGCTGACCGAGAAGATCGCCAAGCTTCACGAAGAGATGCAACGCCTCGACGCGCTCGACACGCTGCGCCAAGAACAGCCCGACAGGCAGATCTCGCTGACCGACCCCGACGCCCGGTCAATGGCGACCAGCGGCCGTGGCTCGGGCGTCGTCGGCTACAATGTGCAAGCCGCCGTCGACACCAAGCATCATCTGATCGTCGCCCACGATGTCGTTCAGACCGGCAACGACCGGGACCAGCTGGCACGAATGTCGAAGCTCACGAAGGACGTTCTCGGCGTCGACAAGCTCGATGTCGTTGCCGACCGTGGCTACTTCACGAGCGAGTTGATCCTGGAATGCGCCGAGGCGAATGTCACGGTGACGCTGCCCAAGCCTCAGACCTCCAGCAACAAGCTTCGCGGCCGGTTCGTGAAGGCCGACTTCCGCTATGTCGAAAGTCATGACGTTTACATCTGTCCGGCGGGCGAGGCCCTCCCCTACCGCATGCAACGCGTCGAGAATGGACTGACGTTGCGCCGGTACTGGACCAATGCCTGCGTGGCTTGTCGAACGAAGTCGCAATGCACCACCGGTAAAGAACGTCGGATCACCCGCTGGGAACACGAGCACGTGCTCGAAGACGTCCAACGCCGTCTCGACGAGAACCCGCAGGCGATGCGCGTGCGCCGAGAGACGGTCGAGCACCCGTTCGGGACGATCAAAGCGCGAATGGGCGCAACGCACTTCCTGATGAAGCGGCTCAAGAACGTGAAGACGGAGATGGCGCTCGCCGTGCTGGCCTACAATCTGACCCGCGTCATGAAAATGCTCGGTATCGGACCACTGATGGCCGCGTTGCGGGCTTGATCCCGCGGTCTTGGCCGATCGTGCGCGATATCTGTGTCACAGACGGTCTCAGGTCCCCCGGAGGCGTCACTTCGCGCCAAAAAACGCGCAGCCCAGGGACCAGCGCGGCCAACAAAGCTACACGCGCCTCCGCCCGACCGTTTCCACACAGCCAAGACCCACGTCGGACATCATCGGGTTTCAAGGGCGACCATCCCCTAAGGCGCTTGGCCTCGCCCTTCGCGTCGGATCAACCAGACGCTGTTGTAAAGTTCATTACAGCGTGCGTTTTGAGTGGCGTGCGCCGGACGGTGAGCTAGCCCGCATTTCTCACCGAGGGAGGTGCATCGGCCCCAGGAATCTGAGAAAGTTGTTTTGCTGGAACGACTTGTCAGATTCGAGTGCGGGGTCCGATGCAGACACAGTGTATCTCCGAACAGCTTCGGTTCGAAGGGATTGATGGCCGTTGCGTGGTGGCGGCGTTCGACGGCGGGGCGGTGACGTCGGA
>JANQFP010000003.1 GCA_028277795.1 Rhodospirillales bacterium | reverse complement strand
CCCATGCAGGTCCCCAAGCTGACCAAGATCACGGTCAACATGGGGGTGGGCGAGGCGTCCCAGGACCGCAAGAAGGTGGAGGCGGCGGCCGAGGACATGACCCTGATCGCCGGCCAGAAGCCGGTCATCACCAAGGCCAAGAAGTCCATCGCCGGCTTCAAGATCCGCACCGGCATGACGGTGGGCTGCAAGGTGACGCTCCGGCGCGCCCACATGTACGAGTTCCTGGACCGGCTCATCAACATCGCGCTGCCGCGGGTGCGCGACTTCCGCGGCGTGTCGGGGCGCAGCTTCGACGGCCACGGCAACTTCGCCATGGGCCTGAAGGAGCAGATCGTGTTCCCCGAGATCAACTACGACAAGGTGGACCAGATCCGCGGCCTCGACATCGTGATCTGCACCTCCGCGCCGACCGACGCCGAAGCCATGGCGTTGCTCAAGGGATTCAATATGCCGTTCAGCAACTGAGCGGCGGTTGGAGAGGATCGGAATGGCAAAGAACAGCGCCATCGAACGCAACAAGAAACGGGAACGCCTGGTCAAGCGGTACGCGGTCCGCCGGGCGCGCCTCAAGGCCATGGCCAAGGACCTGACCCTGTCGCCGGAGGAGCGGTTCAACGCCCGCCTCAAGCTGGCCGAGCTGCCCCGCAACTCGGCCCCCGTGCGCCTGCGCCTGCGCTGCCAGCTCACCGGCCGGCCGCGCGGCAACTACCGCAAGTTCAAGCTGTCCCGTGTCGCCCTGCGCGAGCTGGCCGCCCGCGGCCAGATCCCGGGCATGGTGAAGGCGAGCTGGTAGGGGAGGGCGCGCCATGACCATGACCGATCCCCTGGGCGACATGCTGACCCGCATCCGCAACGGCCAGCGCGCGCGCAAGACCGCGGTGACGGCGCCGGCGTCCAAGCTGCGCACCAACGTGCTCGAGGTGCTCAAGCGCGAGGGCTTCATCCGCGGCTACTCCCAGTACGAGGTGCGGCCGGGAATCAGCGAGATCAAGATCGAGCTGAAGTACCACGAGGGCGAACCGGTGATCCGAGAGATCAGCCGCGTCTCCAAGCCGGGCCGCCGGGTCTATTCCAAGATCAAGGACCTGACCCGGGTCTACAACGGCCTCGGGGTGGCCATCCTGTCGACGCCCCAGGGCGTCATGTCCGATGCCGAGGCCCGCACCGCCAACGTCGGCGGCGAGGTCCTGTGCCAGGTGTTCTGAGGAGTCCGGGGAAAGACAACGCCATGTCGCGTATCGGCAAACATCCCATCGAGGTCCCGGACGGGGTCAATGTGGACATCTCCGACGTCCGGGTGTCGGCCAAGGGCAAGCTCGGCGAGCTCACGGCGCCGGTGGCCAAGGAGGTGGAGGTGACCCGCGAGGGCAACCTGATCTGGGTCAAGCCCCGCGACGAGAGCAAGCGGGCGCGCCAGATGTGGGGCACCGTCCGCTCGGTGGTCAACAACGTGGTGGTCGGGGTGCACGAAGGCTTCACCCGGCGCCTGGAGATCAACGGCGTCGGCTACCGGGCCCAGATGCAGGGCACGGACCTGGTGCTGCAGCTGGGATTCAGCCACGAGGTGCGCTATCCGGCGCCCGACGGCATCACCATCGAGTGCCCGGACCAGACCCACATCACCATCAAGGGGGCCAGCAAGCAGCTTGTCGGCCATGTCGCCTCGGAGATCCGCGGCTTCCGGCCGCCCGAGCCCTACAAGGGCAAGGGCATCAAGTACGAGAACGAAGAGATCCTGCGCAAGGAAGGGAAGAAGAAGTAGGCCATGGCGACGACGAGGCAGCTTTACGAGCGCCGCGCCCGGCGCACGCGGGCCCGCATCCGCAAGGTGGCCGGCGACCGGCTGCGGCTGTCGGTGTTCCGGTCCAACCGCCACATTTACGCCCAGGTCATCGACGACGATCGTGGCGCCACCCTGGCCGCGGCGTCGACCCTGGATGAGTCCCTGCGCGGCGGCAAGGGGTCGGACCTGGCCGCCGCCGCCAACGTGGGCAAGCTGGTCGCCGAGCGTGCCCTGGCCGCCGGCGTCAAGTCGGTGGTCCTGGACCGCGGCGGCTACCGCTACCACGGCCGGGTCAAGGCCCTGGCCGACGGCGCCCGCGAGGGCGGACTCGAGTTTTAGGGAACAGAGCCCATGGCACAGACACCCCGCTCCGCGCCCCGCTCCGGCGGCCCCCGTTCCGGGCCCCGCACGCCGCGCCAGCCCCGTCAGCCGACGGAAGAGCCGGAGCTGGTCGACAAGCTGGTGCACATCAACCGCGTGGCCAAGGTGGTCAAGGGCGGCCGCCGGTTCTCCTTCGGCGCCCTGGTGGTGGTCGGCGACGGCCGCGGCCGGGTCGGCTACGGCACCGGCAAGGCCCGCGAGGTGCCGGAAGCCATCCGCAAGGCCACCGACCAGGCCAAGCGCAACATGATCCGCGTGCCCCTGCGCGAGGGCCGCACCCTGCACCACGACGTCAAGGGCCGCTACGGCGCCGGCCGGGTGGTCCTCAGGGCGGCGCCGGCGGGCACCGGGGTCATCGCCGGCGGCCCCATGCGCGCCGTGTTCGAGACCATGGGGGTGCACGACGTGGTCGCCAAGTCCATCGGCACGGCGAACCCGCACAACATGGTCAAGGCCACCTTCGACGCCCTCAGGAACTGCGTGTCGCCGCGCGCCGTCGCCGCCCGCCGCGGCACCAACGTGCGCGACATCATCGCCCGCCGCGGCGACATGGGCGCCGGGGACTAGGGCCATGGCGGAGACGACCAAGAAGACCGTCCGCGTGACCCAGGTCCGCAGCCCCATCGGCCGCCCGGGCGACCAGCGGGCGACGCTGATCGGTCTCGGGCTGAACAAGATGCACCGGACCCGGGAGCTCGAGGACACGCCGGCGGTGCGCGGCATGATCGCCAAGGTCCACCACCTGGTCCGCGTCGAAAACGGCGACGCCTGACCGGCACCAACGACGGAACGGCCATGAGACTGAACGAGATTCGCGACAACCAGGGGGCCCGCAAGCCGGCCAAGCGGGTCGGCCGCGGCATCGGCTCGGGCACCGGCAAGACGGCCGGCCGCGGACAGAAGGGCCAGAAGTCGCGCAGCGGCGTGTCCCTCCAGGGTTTCGAGGGCGGCCAGATGCCGCTCTACCGCCGCCTGCCCAAGCGCGGTTTCAAGAACCCGTTCCGCAAGCGGTACGTGGTGGTCAATCTGAGCACCTTGCAGCGGGCCGTCGATGCCGGCAAGCTCGACCCCAAGGGTCCGGTCAATGCCGAGACCATGCGCACGGCGGGCGTGATCCGCCGCGCCCGCGACGGCGTAAGACTCTTGGCCAAGGGCGAGCTGAAGAGCGCCCTGACCGTGGAGGTGGCGGGGGCGTCGGCGGCCGCGGTCGCCGCCGTGGAGAAGGCGGGCGGCAGCGTCGTGACCACGGAAAAGCCAGCCGACAAACCGGCCCCGGCGGACAAGGAGGCGGCGTCGGACAAACCGGCAAAGGCCGACAAGCCGGCGAAGGCGCAAGAGGCGAAGAAAGAGGACGCATCGGCACCGGCGGACGAGCCGGCCCCGGCGGAGCCCGGGACCACCGCTGACGACGACAGCGAAAATAAAGAAGAATAGTTAATTTATTTAATGCGTTGCCGGGCGACGTTTATATGGAACGTTGACACGGAGAGGCGGTCATGACCTCCGCGGCCGAACAGCTCGCCACCAGCATCAACTTCGGGGCCTTCGCCAAGGCCACCGAGCTGAAGAAGCGCATCTGGTTCACCCTGGGCGCGCTGATCGTCTACCGGCTGGGCACCTACATCCCCCTGCCGGGGGTCGACCCGGTGGTGCTGGAGGACGTCTTCAGCCAGCAGGCCGGCGGCATCCTGGGCATGTTCGACATGTTCGCCGGCGGTGCGCTGAGCCGCATGACCATCTTCGCGCTCAACATCATGCCGTACATCTCGGCCTCCATCATCATGCAGCTCCTGACGGCGGTGTCGCCGCAGTTGGAGCAGCTCAAGAAGGAGGGCGAGACCGGGCGCAAGAAGATCAACCAGTACACCCGCTACGGCACCGTCGCCATCACCGCGCTGCAGGCGTACGGCATCGCCGTCGGCCTGGAAGGCATGGGCGAGGGCCGGGCGGTCATGGACCCCGGATGGTTCTTCCGCTTCACCACGGTGATCACCCTGGTCGGCGGCACCATGTTCCTGATGTGGCTGGGCGAGCAGATCACCGCCCGCGGCGTCGGCAACGGCATCTCGCTGATCATCTTCTCGGGCATCGTCGCGGAACTGCCGAGCGCGCTCGCCGGCACCCTGGAGCTGGGGCGCACCGGGGCCCTGTCGACGGTGCTCATCGTCGTCCTGCTGGCCCTGTCGGTGGCGGTCATCTTCTTCATCGTGTTCGTCGAGCGTGCGCAGCGGCGGATCGTGGTGCAGTACCCCAAACGCCAGCAGGGCAACCGGATGACCGGCGGCGAAAGCTCCCACCTGCCGCTCAAGGTCAACACCGCCGGCGTCATCCCGCCCATCTTCGCCAGCTCCATCCTGTTGATGCCGATCACGGTCATCGGCTTCTCCGCCGGCCAGGGTCCCGATTGGCTGGGCACGGTGGCCGCCTACATGGGTCGGGGCCAGCCGGCGTACCTGGCCATCTACATCTCGCTGATCGTGTTCTTCGCCTTCTTCTACACGGCGATCGTCTTCAACCCCGCCGACACCGCCGACAACCTCAAGAAATACGGCGGCTTCGTGCCGGGCATCCGCCCCGGCAAGAACACCGCCGAATACCTGGACCGGGTGCTGACCCGGCTGACGGTGGTCGGCGCCGCCTACCTGGCGGCGGTGTGCCTGTTGCCGGAGCTCCTCATCTCCCAGTACTCGGTGCCGTTCTACTTCGGGGGGACCAGCTTGCTGATCGTGGTCACCGTGACCATGGACACGGTGGCCCAGGTCCACTCCCACCTCCTGGCCCACCAGTACGAGGGCCTCATCAAGAAATCCAAACTCAGGGGGCGACGATGACCAATCTCATTCTTCTCGGACCGCCGGGCGCCGGCAAGGGGACCCAGGCCAAACGGCTGGAGGATTCGCTCGGCATCGTGCAACTGTCCACCGGCGACATGCTGCGCGCCGAGGTGGCGGCGGGCAGCGACGTCGGGGCCAAGGCCAAGGCGGTCATGGAGGCCGGAGGCCTGGTGTCCGACGACATCATCATCGACATCATCTCCGGCCGCATCGAGCAGGACGACTGCAAGAACGGCTTCATCCTCGACGGCTTTCCCCGCACCACGCCCCAGGCCGAGGCCCTGGACGCCATGCTGGCCGAGAAGGGGCTGGGCATGGACCACGTCATCGAGATGCAGGTGGACGACGAGGCCATGGTGGAGCGCATCACCGGCCGCTTCACCTGTGCGCAGTGTGGGGCCGGCTACCACGATACGTTCCAGCGGCCCAAGGTGGACGGCGTTTGCGACAAGTGCGGCGGCACCGAGTTCACCCGCCGCGCCGACGACAACGCCGAAACCGTGCGCTCACGCCTCGGGGCCTACCACGAGCAGACGGCCCCCATCATCTCCTATTACGAGAAGCAGGGGGTGCTGAAGAGCGTCGACGGCATGGCCGCCATCGACGCGGTGACCGAACAGCTCAACGCCATCGTCGGCTGATGGCGTGGGCGGATGGGAGCGTGTTGACTTGACAGGGATTGTGCCTATAATCCGCCGGCCCGGACCCCCCGTCTGCCTTTCTGAAATACAACCTGAGTTTGAGGAGAACCAGCTTTGGCGCGAATTGCTGGCGTAAACATTCCCGCTCAAAAGCGCACGGTGATTGCCCTGACCTACATCTACGGCATCGGCCGGGCCAAGGCCCGGGAGATCTGCGACAAGGTGGGCGTCCCCCTGGAAAGCCGGGTCAACCAGTTGACCGACGACGAGGTCATGCGCATCCGCGAGAGCATCGACAATGACTACCAGGTGGAAGGCGACCTGCGGCGGGAAATGGCGATGAACGTCAAGCGCCTGATGGATCTGGGGTGCTACCGGGGCCTGCGGCACCGCCGTGGCCTGCCGGTGCGCGGGCAGCGCACCCACACCAACGCACGGACCCGCAAGGGACCGGCCAAGCCCATCGCCGGCAAGAAAAAAGCCACCAAGTAGGGACAGACCGGATGGCCAAGGCAAAGACGCAGCGCCCGCGACGCCGCGAGCGCAAGAACATCGCTTCCGGCGTGGCGCACGTGAACGCGAGCTTCAACAACACCATGATCACCATCACCGATGCCCAGGGCAACACCATCGCCTGGTCGTCGGCCGGCAGTCAGGGGTTCCGCGGCTCCCGCAAGTCGACGCCCTATGCCGCCCAGGTGGCCGCCGAGGATGCCGGCCGCAAGGCCATGGACCACGGCATGAAGACCCTGGAGGTCGAGGTCAAGGGGCCGGGGTCGGGCCGCGAATCGGCGCTGCGGGCGTTGCAGGCCGTCGGGTTCACCATCACCGCCATCCGTGACGTGACGCCGATCCCCCACAACGGCTGCCGTCCGCGGAAGCGCCGCCGGGTCTGAGGACCGGCACCTAAGAGGAGGCGGGGGGCGTCCGCCGACGGTCCGGCCCGGACGGGGCCGGGCCTCATTTACAAAGGTCCCGCCGACGGGGCCACATTGATCAACGTGCCTGGCGTGAGGTCGTTTCCGTGATTCAAAAGAATTGGCAGGAACTCATTAAACCGGTGAAGCTCGACGTGATCGCCGGGGTCGACCCGGCGTCGGTGGCCACCATCGTCGCCGAGCCGCTGGAACGGGGCTTCGGGCTGACGCTCGGCAACGCGTTGCGCCGGGTGCTGCTGTCCTCGCTCCAGGGGGCGGCGGTCACCGCCGTGCAGATCGAGGGCGTGCTGCACGAGTTCTCCTCCATCCCCGGCGTCCGCGAGGACGTCACCGACATCGTGCTCAACCTCAAGTCCATCGGGCTGCGCATGCACAGCGAGGGGCCCAAGCGCATGGCCCTGCGCGCCCAGGGTCCGGGCGAGGTGACGGCGGGCATGATCGAGACCCCCCACGATATCGAGATCATGAACCCGGACCTGGTGGTGTGCACCCTGGACGACGCCGCCCACCTGTCCATGGAGCTGACCGTCGAGACGGGCAAGGGCTACGTGCCGGCCACCCAGAGCCGGGCCGAGGACTCGCCCATCGGCCTGATCCCGGTGGACGCCGTGTTCTCGCCGGTGCGCAAGGTCGCCTACAAGGTGGAGAACACCCGCGTCGGGCAGGTCACCGACCACGACAAGCTGTCCATCGAGGTGACCACCAACGGCGCCGTGACGCCCGAGGACGCGGTGGCCCTGGCGGCGCGCATCCTGCAGGACCAGCTGCAGCTGTTCATCAACTTCGAGGAGCCGCAGGCGGTCACCGAGGAGGAGAAGCGGGACGAGCTGCCCTTCAACAAGAACCTGCTGCGCAAGGTGGACGAGCTGGAGCTGTCGGTGCGGTCGGCCAACTGCCTGAAGAACGACAACATCATCTACATCGGTGATCTGGTCCAGAAGACCGAGGCCGACATGCTGCGGACGCCCAACTTCGGCCGCAAGTCCTTGAACGAGATCAAGGAGGTGCTGGCCCAGATGGGGTTGCACCTGGGCATGGAGATCGCCAACTGGCCGCCGGAGAACATCGAGGACCTGGCCAAGAAGCTGGAAGAGCCCTACTGATCCGGACCGCCGCCGGCCGGCGGCGCCCCCGAGGAGACCCGTCATGCGCCACCGCCTGAGCGGCCGCAAGCTGAACCGCACCAGCGCCCATCGCAAGGCCATGTTCGCCAACATGGCGGCGTCGCTGATCCGTCACGAGCAGATCAAGACCACCCTGCCCAAGGCCAAGGAGTTCCGCCGTGTCGCCGACCGCATGATCACGCTGGGCAAGCGCGGCAACCTGCACTGCCGGCGCCAGGCCGCCGCCGTGCTGCGCGACGACGAGCTGGTGCGCAAGCTGTTCGGCCCCCTGGCCGAGCGCTACAAGGAACGCCGGGGCGGCTACACGCGGGTGCTCAAGGCCGGGTTCCGCTACGGCGATTC
Organism: Rhodospirillales bacterium; assembly: GCA_028277795.1. Lineage (GTDB taxonomy): Bacteria > Pseudomonadota > Alphaproteobacteria > Rhodospirillales > JANQFP01 > JANQFP01. The sequence continues at coordinate 50,122 of JANQFP010000003.1, read as the reverse complement.
GGCCCCCATGGCCATCATCGAGCTGGTCGACCGGGACCCCGACGCCAAGGGCGCCGAGGACCGCGCCCGCGCCGCCGCCGCCGAAGCCGAAATCGAGGAGCCGGAGACCGCGTGAGCGGGCCCTCCGGCGATTGCCGCGGCGGGGCGGATCAACCGACTCACGGGTGACCGGCGCCGACCGCGTCGTCACGCCCGCGCAGGCGGGAGTCCAGGTTTCTCAAGGTGTTTCTGGATTCCCGCTTGCGCGGGAATGACCAGGGGGAAGTGATGCGGCATTCCCCCGCCTCATCCTGAGCCGGCGCGGAGCGCCGTGTCGAAGGATGGACGCCGGCCGGTGCGTTTGCCATCCTTCGACACGCGGGCTGCGCCCGCTGCTCAGGACGAGGGGAGGAACCACGGCCGGCAACGCGGACCCCGCAGTCCCGTGATGATTCGCAAATGATGTGGTCTCGTCGTATACCCGTTGCCCTGGTGTCGCTGGCGTTGATCGGCGCCGCGGGCGCGGCTTGGCACCCAACGGCCGCCGAGGCCCAGGTGCCGCAATCCCGCGAGCAGATCCGGCTCAGCTACGCGCCCCTGGTGCGCCGGGCGGCGCCGGCGGTGGTCAACATCTACAGCCGCAAGGTGGTGCGCACCCGCCGGGTCTCGCCCCTGTTCAACGACCCCTTCTTCCGGCGCTTCTTCGGCGAGGAGTTCGGGCTCGGCCGCACCGAGCAGCGGGTCCAGAACTCCCTGGGCTCGGGCGTCATCGTCGCCGCCGACGGCGTCATCGTCACCAACCACCACGTCATCGAAGGCGCCGACGAGGTCACCGTCGTCCTGGCCGACCGCCGGGAGTTCGCCGCCACCATCGTCGGCAACGACGACAAGACCGATCTGGCGGTGCTTCGCGTCGACACGGGCGGGGAGGCGTTGCCGTTCCTTCCGCTGCGCGATTCCGACGACCTGGAGGTCGGCGACCTGGTGCTGGCCATCGGCAACCCCTTCGGCGTCGGCCAGACGGTGACCAGCGGCATCGTCTCGGCCCTGGCCCGCACCCGGGTCGGCGTCTCCGACCTCAACTTCTTCATCCAGACCGACGCTGCCATCAACCCGGGCAACTCGGGCGGGGCGCTCGTCTCCATGGACGGCGGCCTGGTCGGCGTCAACACCGCCATCTTCTCCAAGAGCGGCGCCTCCCACGGCGTCGGCTTCGCGGTGCCCTCCAACATGGTGCGGTCGGTCATCGCCGGCATCACCGCCGACGGGCGCTTGGTGCGGCCGTGGCTGGGCGCCTGGGGCCAGGCGGTGACGGCGGACATCGCCACCTCGCTGGGGCTGCCGCGGCCCACGGGCGTCCTGGTCAACACCCTCTATCGCGGCGGCCCGGCGGCGCGGGCCGGCCTCAGCGTCGGCGACGTGGTGCTGGAAGTGCAGGGCCGCGAGGTGGCCGACCCCGACTCCCTCGACTACCGCATCGCCACCCTCGGAGTCGGCAGCAAGGCCGACCTCACGGTGTGGCGCCGGGGCCGGACGCGGGCGCTGCGGGTGGCCCTTGAAGCGCCGCCCGAGGACCCGCCGCGGGACACCACCGAGCTGGGCGGCAGCCAGCCCCTGGCCGGTGCCGTGGTGGCCAACGTCTCGCCGGCCCTGGCCGACGAGCTGGGCCTGGACGACGTGCGGCCGGGGGTCATCGTGACCAAGCTGCGCCGGCGCAGCAGCGCCGCCCGCGTGGGCGTGCGCCCGGGCGACCGGGTGCTGGCGGTCAACGGCACCGACGTGGCCTCGGTGCGGGGCCTGGTCCGCCTGTTGGACGAGACGGCCGACCGCTGGCGCATCGCCGTCGACCGGGGCGGCAAGACCCTGCGCATCGTGGTCGAGCGGTGAGCACCCTGTTCGAAGCCCAGGCGCCGCGGCCCCTGGCCGACCGCCTGCGCCCGGCGTCCCTGGACCAGGTGGTGGGCCAGGACCACCTGCTGGCCGACGACGGCCCCATCGGCCGCATGATCGCCGCCGGGCGTCTGTCGTCGGTGGTGCTGTGGGGACCGCCGGGGTCGGGCAAGACCACCATCGCCCGCCTGCTGGCCGAGCGCACCGACCTCCATTTCGAGCCCCTGTCGGCGGTGTTCTCCGGCGTCGCCGACCTGCGCCGGGTATTCGACGCCGCCCGCAAGCGCCGCGAGGCCGGGCGCGGGACCCTCCTGTTCATCGACGAGATCCACCGCTTCAACCGGGCCCAGCAGGACGGATTCCTGCCCTATGTGGAGGACGGCACGGTGACCCTGGTGGGGGCCACCACCGAGAACCCGTCCTTCGAGCTCAACGCGGCCCTGCTGTCGCGCTGCCAGGTGCTGGTGCTCAACCGCCTCGACGACCGGGCCCTGGAGGTGCTGGTGGAGCGGGCCGAGGCCGAGCAGGGCCGCGTGCCGCTGGACGACGACGCGCGCATCGCGCTCCGCGCCATGGCCGACGGCGACGGCCGCTACATCCTCAACATGATCGAGGCCCTGGCCGACCTGCCGGCCGAGCCCCCGCTCGACACGGCGGCCCTGGCGGCGGCGGTGCAGCGCCGGGTGCCGGTCTACGACAAGCACCAGGAGAGCCACTACAACCTGATCAGCGCCCTGCACAAATCCCTGCGCGGCTCCGACACCGACGCGGCGCTCTACTGGCTGGCCCGCATGCTGGCCGGCGGCGAGGACCCGCGCTACATCGCCCGCCGCCTCACCCGCTTCGCCACGGAGGACGTGGGATTAGCTGACCCGCAAGCTTTGCCCCAGGCGGTGGCGGCATGGGAGGCCTACGAGCGCCTGGGCTCGCCCGAGGGCGAGCTGGCCCTGGTGCAACTGGTCATCTACCTGGGCACGGCGCCCAAATCCAATTCCGCCTACAAGGCCGAGCACGCGGCGCTCCGCGCCGCCCGCGAGACCGGGTCGCTGGCGCCGCCCAAGCACATCCTCAACGCGCCGACCCGGCTGATGAAGGACCTGGACTACGGCAAGGGCTACGAATACGACCACAACGCGCCCGAGGGCTTCTCCGGCCAGACCTACTTCCCCGACGGCATGCCCCGCACCCGCCTCTACACCCCCGGCGACCGCGGCTTCGAACGCGAGATCGCCAAACGGCTGGCGTATTGGGAGGGGCTGCGGGCGAAGAGGGGTGAGGGGTGACGACTTTCTGCAAGGGAATTGTGCAAGGGCTTTAACCACGGGATTTGTATACTTTCCCGGAATTCCTCGTCCCCGGAATTTCCCTGTCCCCGGGATCCTACGGAATTCTGCCGGAATTGTGCAGATGAGGAGGCCGCTGCTGCATGACGACGACAACCTTGGACCACTTGGTTCGGGTCGATCCGAGAGAAGTTTGGGCGAACGAGGCGAGCGACTTCACGCCGTGGCTGGCGCAACCGCAGAACATCGCGATTCTCGCCGAAACCTTGCACTTGGCTGACCCCGAGGTCGAGGCAACGGAGCGAGCGATCGGCGACTTCTCGGCCGACATCGTGGCCAAGGATCGGGACGGATACGTCCTGATTGAGAACCAGCTCCAACAGACCGATCACATGCACCTCGGGCAAATCTTGACGTACCTGTCCGGCCTCGATGGCCCGACCAAGGTCGTCTGGATAGCTACGCACATCCGTGAGGAACACCGCGCTGCCATCGACTGGCTGAACGCCAACACGCCTAACAATTATTCGTTCTTTGCAGTCGAGATCGAGTTATTCCGCATCGGCTCATCGCCGGCAGCACCGCATTTCAGTGTCGTCGCTAAGCCAAATGAGTGGAGCCGCCATGTCAGTAGCCGATCGAGACAACTCACCGAAACCGCACTCGACGAACGGCAACAGCGGTACTTGGAGTTCTGGACGGCGTTCTCTAAGCGCCTTTATGAACACGACCCGAGCATCTCCGCCCGACCTTCGAAGGACTATTGGTGGGCCTTGAGTCTCGGCCGAACGAACTTCAGTCTGACGTTCTCAGCCGGCGCGAGGGACCACTGGATTTGCGTTGAGGTCTACTGCCACGACGACGCCGACAAGCTGGTGTTCGACTACCTGGAAGCGCAAAAGGAGGAGATCGAAAGCGAGTTTGGTGACGCGCTGGAATGGGAGCGGCTGGATGGACGCAAAGGCTCTCGGATCGCGGTTCGTTGGCGCCAAGTGGACCCGATGGATCGGGAGCAGTGGCCCGATCTCTTCGATTGGTACCTCGACCGTTCGGATCGACTCCGCCGCTGCTTCGCGCCCCGGATTAAGGTGATCGACACCGACGCACTGGCCCGAGCCCAAGCGGAGGCGGGAGTAAGCTAAACAATACCGGGGCGTGACCAGCCTGGAGTGACCCCCTGAATTGAGTCAGGTTTCCGGTTTCCGGGGACAGCGGTTTCCGGGGACAGTAACCTATTTCCAAATAGCTGCCTGTTGTGTTGACACGGATGGACACGGATCAACACGGATGAACGAGCGGCGGGAAGAATGCGAGTTTCTGGTCGCCTGACGTCGGGCGGCCGGGGCAAGCCACAAGCGGCCATACAACACACCGTTCATCCGTGTCCATCCGTGTCCATCCGTGTCAAAATCTTCCGGCGGCCGGGCGGCATTCCGGTGCTTCTCGACAAATGCGTTCGTTGACGTCAGATCCGGGTTTTCAGAACACTTGCTATGGCATCGGCCGAAGGTGAAACCATGACGGCGGAGCGACGGCTCAGGTTGTTTCGGAACGGGCGCAGCCGGGCGGTGCGGATTCCGCGCGAGCTGGAGATGCCGGGCAGCGAGGCCGTGATCCGGCGTGACGGACAGAGGCTGATCCTGGAGCCGGCGCCGCCGCGCTCGCTGCTCGCCGTGCTGGCCTCCCTGGAGCCGTCGGAAGAGACGTTCCCGCCCATCGACGACGCACCGCCGGACCCGGTCGACCCGTGACCACCCGCTATCTGCTCGACTCCGACGTGCTGTCGGACCTAGTCCGCCACTCGCAGGGCCGGATCGCCGAGCGCCCCGCCTACCGGGACGGGCTGCGGGCCGGCAAGCGCCCATGATCGTCAGCCTCGCCGAACTGGTGATCCTGGCCATCGTGGTGGACTGGGCCTTCCGCCGGCTCACCATCCCCGGCCTCGTGGGCATGCTGCTGCTGGGGGTCCTGTTCGGCCCCCACGCGTTGGCGCTGATCGACCCGGAGCTGCTGCGCATCTCCGGCGAGTTCCGCCTGATCGCGCTGATCGTCATCCTGCTGCGGGCCGGCCTGGAGCTGAGCAAGGAGACCCTCAACCGGGTCGGTGTCCGGGTGCTGGTGCTGTCCGCCGTGCCGGCCGTGGTCGAGGGCGCCGCCATCACCGTCGTCGGGCCACCCCTGCTGGGGCTCACATACATGGAGTCCGCGATCCTGGGGTCGATCCTGGCGGCGGTGTCGCCGGCGGTGGTGGTGCCGCTGATGATCCGTTTCATCGAGCGCGGCCTGGGCGCCGTGAAGGGCATCCCCACCATGGTGCTGGCGGCGGCCGCCATCGACGACGTGTTCGTCATCGTCATCTACAGCGTGCTGGTGGGCGTGCACACCGGGCAGTCGGTGAACGTGGCCTGGCAGCTGGCCGGCATCCCGATCTCGGTCGTTCTCGGGGTGGGCGTTGGGCTGCTGCTGGGGCTGGGTCTGTTCCGCCTGTTCAAGCGCTTCAACCCGCGGGCCACCAAGCGGGTGCTGATCGTGCTCGGCCTGTCGGTGGTGCTGGTGCGCATCGAGCACCTGGCCCAGGACTGGGTGCCCTTCGCCGCCCTGCTGGCGGTGATGGCGGTGGGGTTCATCCTGCTCGAGCGGGACGAGCACATGGCGCACGAGATCTCGGCCAAGCTGGCCAAGATCTGGGTGTTCGCCGAGATCGTGCTGTTCACCATGGTGGGTGCCCAGGTGGACGTGCCGCTGGCCCTGGAGGCCGGCCTGGCCGGCGCGGCGGTGATCGCCATCGGCCTCGTCGCCCGCAGCCTCGGCACCTGGGCCTGCCTGTGGGGCAGCGACCTGGATGCGGGCGAGCGCCTGTTCGTCGTCGTCTCCTACCTGCCCAAGGCGACCGTGCAGGCGGCCATCGGCGGTGCCCCGTTGGCGGCCCTGGCCCTGGCCGGCTGGGACACGCGGCCCGGCGAGATCATCCTGGCGGTGGCCGTTCTCAGCATTCTCTTGACCGCGCCCCTGGGCGCCTGGGCCATCGCCATCACCGGCGAGCGCGCCCTGAAACCGGCGCCGCCGTCGGTCCACGATGCCCGCGACGCCGCCCTCGAAAGCGAAGCCAGCGCGCCCCGGACGTGAGGAGGCGCCCCGGTCCGGAGGTTCACCCTTCGGCGCGGTTCAGGCGGACGTCGATGGCCTTGCGCAGCCACCCCTCGGTGAAGCGGTAGTAGCGCAGGGCGATGTCGCCCTCGTCCAGCGTGTATTCGCGGACCTGCAGCTCCAAAGCGCCCTTGTCGCCGATGACGATGGCATAGGTGAACAGCGTGTCGCCGCGCACGGCGGCCCAGATGTAGGTCTCGCCCTTCAGGGGATCGACGGCCCGCATGGCCCCGAACATGTTCATCTTGACCGCCGAGATGAAGATCCCTTTGCGGTCGGTGCGATGGAACTCGATCACCTCGTGACTGCGCTTGGTCCGTCCGTCGAGCTTGGTGATGATGGTCGTCCGGTCGAGCTTGAAGCCCAGCTTGACCTTGCTGACGGCGACGTTGATGTCGCGCCTCTCCCGATCCCGGTCCGGATTGGCCTCGACGCGGCCGACGTAGGTGCCGAAGAAGTCCTCGATCGGCAGGTCGGCGGCGACCGCGCGGCCGTTCAGGCCGGTGACGATGGCCATGGCCACGACCAGGATGCAGAACACGCGACACGCTTGCTGACAGTTCATGGCTCACCTGCTCGAATGATCGGCCCGAGCCTACCCCAGGGACACCGGTTCCGCTACTGGCTGCCCGCCTCCAGTATACCGCCCCACGCGGCGAGGGGGCGAAGTTGGGCGCGGCGTTTCATGGTGTGCGCCTCCATGCGCCGGAGCACGTTGTCGAGCACCGTGATCCCCTCCTCGACGAACTTGCCCTTGTTCAGCATCACGCATTCGGCGCGCTCGGCCATGGCCGCGTCGGTGAACTCGCCCCGCGACGGCATCCCCCGCTTGATCAGGCTTTCGAGCACCTGGGTCGCCCAGATCACCGGCACGTGGGCCGCCTCGCACAGCCACAGGATCTCCTCCTGGGCCTCGGACAGGCGCTCGTAGCCGATCTCCACCGCCAGGTCGCCGCGCGCGATCATCACCGCGAACGGGTTGCCGCCGGCGGCCTGGACGATGAGGTCGGGCAGGTTGGCGAAGGCGAGCTGGGTCTCGATCTTGGCGACGATGGGCATGGGCGGCCGTCCGGGCCTGCGTGCCGCCAGCTCGTCCTGCAGCCGGGCGATGTCCCCGGGCCGCTGGACGAAGGAGTAGCTGACGATGTCGGCATGGGCGGCGACGAAGTCCAGAGCCGCCAGGTCGGACTCGGTGAGCGGCGACACCTGGAGCGCGGTGCCCGGGAAGTTGATGCCGCGCTGCGGCTCAAGGGGCTGACCGTTGGGCGGCGTCCGGTCCACCGCCATGACGACGCCGTCGTCGCGCACCGCCTCGACGTGGCCCGAGATCAGCCCGTCGCGGATCGACACCCTGGCCCCTTCCGCCACCTGGCGCAGGACGTCGGCGATGGAGCAGTCGGCCTGGTACGGGAAGTCCGGATTCTTCACCGGCGGTGCGTGGGTGAGCAGGATGCGGTCGCCGGCCTGGACGGTGCGCTTCGGCGCGATCACGGTTCGGGTGCGGATCTTCGGTCCCCCCAGGTCCATGAGGACCCGGCACGGCCGCCCCGTCTCCTCGCCGACCCGGCGCACGTTGTCGATCATGCCCGCCCACACGTTCTCCGAATCGCGGGCGCAATTGACCCGCGCGCAATCCATGCCGGCGCGGAACAGGGCGCGGACGTGGTCGATGTCCTTGGCGGCCTTGGGCGACAGGGTGACCAGGATGCGGGTCCATCGTCCGTCGGGCGGCGGGCCGAACACGCCGTTGGTGTTCTCCTGAAGAAGGCGCGCGCCGCGGCCGAAGGCGTCGTGGCTGGGCCGGTTGACGCCGGCGTCGTCGGACGCGCACATGGCCTCCAGGTTGGCGATGATGGCATCGAGGCTCTCCATGACCCGGCTTTCGACGTGGCCCAGGGACTGCAGCCCCCACGGGATGAGCTGCGCCTGCAGGGGGCGCAGGTCGAGGCGCCGCATGGCCAGGTAGTGGGCGAGGTTGCGGGCGCTGTCGCGGTAGGTGCCGCGGGTCAGCATGGGCTCCCAGCGGCCGAGGATGTCGGCGCCGATGGCGGCCACCTGGGCCCGCACGTCGCGGGCCTGGGACAGCACCTGCGCCGGTTCGTCGACGGTCATGGCGGCAGTCTTGCATCAGGAGGCCCGGAACCCAATCGGAATTCGATGACGGAAATATGGCAGGCGCGGACCCGGGCGATCCGCACGGCGGAGACGGCGGCGTTCCGGGTCCCCTAAACCCTGAACCCGATCACGCAGACGTCGTCCCTCCGCGTTTCGGTCCCCTGGTACTCGGTGAGCCCGGCCAGGATACGGTCCCGTTGTTCGGCCAACGGCAGGTTCCGGACCGACGCAATCAGATCCAGGAATCGCCGCTTGCCGAACATCCGGCGGTTCTCGCCGCCGACCTGATCGGTCAGCCCGTCGGTGGTCATGTAGAAGGTGTCTTCGTCGGAGATGCCGAGGTCTCGATTGACGAAGGGCTGGTCGACGGGAATGCGGCGGTACCCGATGCCCGCCTTGTCGCCCTTGATCTCATGGACACCGTCGGCATTGGCGTGGAACAGCGAGAAACGGGCACCGGCGAAGGCCAGGGTCCGGGCCTCGGGATCGATGCGGCATATCCCGAGTTCGAGGCCGTCGTCGGATTCGCCTTTGTCCTGATGCTGGCCCAGCGAGTGCTTGATGCTGCGGTTCATGACCGCCAACAGGTGGGCCGGGTCTCCGTCCGGCCGCTCGCGCAGCGCGCGGTCCAGGGCGCCGTTGGAGAGCATGGTCATGAAAGCGCCGGGGACGCCGTGACCCGTGCAGTCGGCGAGCACGATGACGAAACCCCCTTTGCAGCGCCGATACCAATACAGATCCCCTCCAACCACGTCCCGCGGTTCCCAGATGACGAAGTGCTCGGCGAGGTCCTCCGCCAGATACTCCTCGCGCGGCAGCAGGGACCGCTGGATGTTGCTGGCGTACTCGATGGAGCTCGAGATGACGTCGTAGGCGTCGGAGAGCTCCTCCGTCCGCTCGGCCACCTTGGTTTCCAGGTTCCGCGTGTAATCGGCGATGGTCGACGCCATGTCGTTGAAGGTCCCGGTCAGGTCGCCGATCTCGTCGCGCTGAGTCACCGCCAAACGGACATCGTAGTCACCGCCCGACATGCGGCGCGCGCCCTGCGTCAGGTCGAGCAGCGGACGGACGATGAGCAGGTTCTGGCCGAACACGAACACGATCGCCGTGATCAGGAGCGCGCCGGCGAACACGCCGGCCAGGGCGCCCTTTTCCCGCACGCCGGCCAGGCTGCCCGGATCGAACACGGCGACGGTGTACCCTTTCAGCGGCGCCAGGTAGGCCATCGCCACCAGGCTGCGCTGCCCGCCGATATGGAGGAAGAAGGTCTCGGCGTCCCGCGATCCGGACTGCAATCCGGCCATGTGGTTGCGTAGCGTCGCGCGGTCCTTCTCGCCGGAAAGCAGGCCCCAGATCCCCGCCGACTCCCCGCTTTCCTTGCCGAGGACGTTGTGGGTGATCATGTCCGGATCGACGTGGGCCTGGATGGCGCCGCCGCCGTCGATCATCATCGTGGCGACGCCCTCGGCCTCCTGGGCGATGAACTCGTTGATGAATTCGGTCAATCCCACGCCGGTCCCGACGACGCCGAGCGTCCTGCCGCCGTGGCGCATGGCGTAGTTGACCCAAAGGTTGGTGACGCCCAATTCCACGTTGTGGTCGACGTTGAGGTTGTACGGGGCGTCGCTCTCGATCGTCGCGAAGAACCAGATGTCGTCCGGATCGTCGCGGGAGAGGGTGTCGATCACGTCGAGGGTGACGTCCTTCACATTGTCATCGGCATAGAAGAAGTGCCGGGATCCCGTCAGGCCGACGAAGTAGGACTTGGCCCTGAAGTTGTCGCGGTACCGTTGCAGTTCCTCGCGGGCGTGCGCAGCCAGCGTCGCATCCGCTTCGTTGTCCGCCCACCGCATCAGGACCTGCGATTCGGCCATCTGTTTGGCCAGGGCCAGCTCGCGATCGACGGCCCGCAGGACCTTTTCCTTGTGCCAGAGCACGTGGCGCTCGGCGATGTGCTGCCCGAGCCGGCCGGCGATGTGGTCCCCGATCAGAGCGAAGACCCAAATGGTGACGCTGCCGACCAGGAGGAAGGCGGCGGCGAGGAACAGGACGCTCTTGCCGCGGAGACTCTGGAGGAACGGCCTGCGCTGCGACCGAATCAGCCAGCCCAGCGCGACGATCACGCCGACCATCACGACGACGACGATGGCCAGGAGGAGCGCTTCTCCGGGCGACAGGAGGTGGTCCTCGGGCGCCTTGGCCACGGCGGCGAACGGGATGCGGCTCGGCAGGCCCGTCGCCTCCAGCAGGCGGGCCCGGTCGTCGGCCGAGATGGTGGCCAGCGCCTTGTCGAGGATGGCCGCCAGTTCGGGCCAGTCCTTGCGCACCCCGAACGCGATCTCGACGATATGGGGCGTCGGCGCGACGACCACGATGTTGCCGAGCTGCATCTGGCGCGTGAAGTGGCTGATGGTGCCGAACGAGTCGACGAAGGCGTCGATGCGCCCGGTGGACAGCGCCAGAAGTCCCTCGGGGATGTCCTTGTGGGGGACCACCTCCAAGGCGGGATGCTCCCGCACCATGATCTCCTCGATGGCGTAGCCCGCGACCACGCCCACCCGTTTGCCGTCCAGATCCTCCACGCCGGTGATCCCCCGGGTGTCGTTGCGGGTCGCGATCACGTTGGGCCAGGTCATGTACGGCCGGGTGAAGACCAGGAACTTCTCCCGTTCCGGTGTCGGGGCGACGGCGGTGAGGATGTCCAGCCCGCCCCGTTTCGCCCGTTCGATGTTTTCCGACCAGGGCAGGGATTGGGGCGGCTGGAAGGTGAATTCCAGGATGTCCTGGATGCGTTTCACGAACTGGGCGCTGAGGCCCCGGTGCCGGCCCTGATCATCCAGGTACTCGAACGGAGGCCAGGCCCGATCCGACCCCAGGCGGATGATCGGATGGGCGTTGAGCCAGTCCCGTTCGGCGCGGGTCAGGCCCACGTCGAGGTCGCCGAGGCCGCGCCCGTGGAACCGCTGCCCGGGATCGGCGATCCAGCGCGCCTCGATCTCGGCCAGCTCCTTATCGGACAGCCGGCCCAGCCCCGCCTCCACCTCGGCCAGAAGACCTGTGCGGGTCTTGAGGACGCCCGCGTGGATGGTGCTGACGAACAGGCGCTCGGGTCGGGCGACGATGACTCCCTGAAGGCCCATTTCCCTCAGCATCTCGTCCATGGTCTGGCTCTCCTGGACGACCGCGTCGACGTTCCCCTTGAGCAGGGCGTCGATCATCGCCGCGTTGGTGGGGTGGTCCCGCACCTTCGCGCCGGGGTAGAGCCGCCTGACCTCCGCCGCCTGGAACGAACTGCCCTCGGCGCCGAGCCAGCGGTCGCCGAAGGCCCCGATGTCGCCGGGGACGGGGTCCGAGGCGCGGTAGTAGATGCGCGAGGCGGTCCTGAAGAACTGGCGCGTGAACCCGATCCATTTCGCCCGCTCTTCGGAAAACGAGAGGCCCGAGTGGACGTCCACGTCGCCCGACTTCAGGCCCTCCAGGGTTTCCGACCAGTTGGAGGGGCGGAAGCGGACCTTGCGGCCCGTCTTCTCGGCCCAGGTCCGCCACAGGTCCACGAACATCCCCGCCGGACGGCCTTGCGCGTTCATGAACGTGAAGGGGGGATAGTTCCGGTCGATGGCGACGATCAGGGCGTCATCCTTGGCCGCGACGCGGGCGTCCCCGATCCACCGCCGTCCGATCTGCCGTATTTCCGCCTCGGTGATCCGGTCCATGCCGCGGTTGATCGCCGCGAGGGTGGCGGCATCCCCGTCCCGGGCCGCGGCGAACCAGTCGTTCCGATAGAGAGGGCCGTCCCTGACGAAGGAGAACACCCCCAACAGCCCGGCCTTCTTGAGATGGAACAGACCGGTCGGGGTGTCGGCCGCGAAGACCTTCAGTTCGCCGGCCTCCAGGGCCTCGACGAGGGACTGGTAGTCGGGATAGCCGACGATGTGGCCACCCGGGACCCGGTCTTTCAGGAACCCCTCCACATAGTCGCCGGCGATGACCCCGATGCGGTAGGCGGCGAGCTGCCGGAACTCCGTGGTGGCCGGAATGCCCTGGTGAAAGAAGACGTGGGTGTCGGTTTTCCGCAGCGCCGTCCCGTAGTCGAGAAAGGCGTCCCGTTCCTCGCTGTAGAACAACCCCGCGTGGGCGTCCGCGGCGCCGCTGCCGACCATCTCCAGGGTCTCGTTCCAGGGCGCGGCGACGAACTGGAGCTCGATCCCGGTCTTCTCGGACCACAGGCGCCAATGGTCGATGATCAGGCCGGCGGGCTCTCCCTGTTCGTCCTGGAAATGAAACGGCACGCAGTCCACGCAATAGGCGACCGAAAGGTGCGTCCGCTCCGCCGCCACGGCCTGAGGCGCCAGAACCGAGAGCAGGACGGACAGAACGACAATGCAGAGGGCGAGAAGCATCCCCGATGACTTCGGGTGATCGACAGGGGCTCTGCCCGTTCTCGGCTTCACGGCTTCGCGTGCGGCTGCTTGGCCCAAGGTGACCCCGCGGGGTACGGGTGGAAGGGATGCTCGCGCCCTGGTGGTCAGCATGCCGCGCAAAGAAATGCTTGTAAACCAACAGGGTGGCATGACCGGACTTGGCCATCGCGATCCGGCCTACCCCCACCCTGGTCCACCAGCGCGTGGGCCTCGTCCCGATATCCGAGGAGTGGTCGGATCGGCAGTCGACTGGGCGGTACCGCTGCCGGCCTCAGGCTTGCGGCACTTGCGACAATTCTGCGACTCCCTGCGCACCGGTGGTCGTCTCGCAGCGTGGCGCTTGTGGCCTGATTTCACGGGCGATTCCCTCCCGAGCCCGTTATAGGAACCACAGCCTGCCCTGTAGATGTCAGCAGATGACAGCAAACGTCAGCCTGGTCCGGAAAAACAATTTGAAACCAATTGGTTGCAATCCTCCCGTTTGTGACACACTGGCCGCGGCTGTCGCATCGCCTCGGCAAAAGCGAGCATGTAGGCATAATGTCACATTTTATAGGAAAAATCAACCCATCCGGCCGAGCGGCCTAGCCCGCGCAGCCGCGGACTCCGATGTCAAGGACAATGCCGATGCCGCACGACGGTATAAACAGGATACTGTCCCCGGGATTCCCAGCACCCATCCTCGATAGAACGATGAAGGCGTTTCCTCTTGACTACGACCCTGGATCGCAGAAGGCTTCGACTCCAGATGGTAAAACGGCTCCGGCGCGAGAGGAATTCCGACTTGGTTGCGCAGATGGCGCAATGTTCGATCGATCTGTTTCGGGCTTTGTCGGCGCAAACCACCTGTCCCAATTCCTCCTGACTCAAAGACGGAGTGCGGTCCAGACCAACGTTGGCAGCGTCGTGCTCCAGGTACAGGGTTTGAAATCTGTTAGTGCCAAAATCATAGTTGCGGCAAAGGAAAATCTGAAACATGACAGCAGGATTTTTCGACAAAGAACGAGAAATTTGGCGCCCCTCTAGAGAAGGATTTTCTGTTGGCAGAATGTATTTCTCGAAGAAACGAAACGCATTGATTGGTATATCTGAGGCCAAGATCGTAGAAATCTCTATCGAAGACGGCAAATATACGCCAATTGTTGAATTGGCGCCATCCGTAGAGAGAAGTGGAAAATGGAAATTTTTCCATCCACATCTAAGTAAATCGGAAGAATATTTTGTATTTCAAGGCAACAAATATGACTTGGTAAGGGGCGCTATCGCCGGGACGTTTGTGTCTTGCGAGTATGAAGATCATGACTCAGCTCGCGCCTATTCAAATGATTTTTCTCTTGTTTACTCTGCCGTAGATAACTCGAATGAGGGGTTTATTCGCAATACCGAGAACGGGTCCATTGTATCAAAAATTAGTAGTTCGCGGGAGTATGCATACGCCGCAGGAAGCACATTTACATCTGACAATGAACTTATAACCTGCTCTATGGTTTCAGGCGTGAATTACTTTCGGCGATATGGTTACAGAAGGCGACTTCTTGGCCATGATTGGAAGAAGTTATGGGAGAACAAACTCCCAAGTCCAGCTTGGTCAAACTCGGAGATGATTATGGGAAGCAACGACGCGTATGCATACAATATAAACCAAAGCGCGGTTTACAAAATTGATGCGGTTTCTGGAAAATTGGTTTCATCCATCGAAATGGATTTCTTTATTGAGCCAAACTACATAAGTTTTTGCGAGAGTAATGGTTTTTGCCTTTGTCACGGAGGCAGTAGTAAGGTCGGTGCGGGTTTTGAGAACGACATATATGTAATTGTTAGATGTGATTTCTCCGTTGAGAATGTTTTGTGGAAAATCCCCCTTCCGAGAGGGTTTTATGTAGACGAAATGCCTGGAAATGATTTCAGGTTCAGCCAATCTGGGGAATTATTTGCGTTTAAAGCTCAATATGTAGACAACAGAAAGGAGTTCGATGCAAGAGCCAAGCCAGAATATTTCTTTTTCTTGTGTAGAAGTTCTGATGGAGCGATCATATTATATGACAGAATTAGGTCATCAATTGACAATTTTTTATTTGATGCCAACGATAGTCTTGTTTTCGTAAAGAACTCAGCTATCACCCGAGTTGCAGTGTGAGTTGCGGTGACTGCAGTTCTGGGTTTTTGTGACACCAACCTCGTCTAACCCCACCCGCTCCACCAGCGCCTGCGCCTCTTCGCGGGTTTCGAAGATGTGCGGGGTGACGTGGCGGTCGGCTGTGGCTTGACCACAAAACAAGATAACCATAAATATGGTATTATGGGTTTCGCTAGAGCAATATCCGATCAAACGGTATCGTTTGATCGGATATTGCTCTAGGAATCAATTAATTAGAGCACGACCATTCGATCAAATCTGGTCGATTTGATCGAACCGTGCTCTAGCGGAGACGCCTCATCGTGAAGACGACCGTCGAGTTGCCGGACGACCTCTACCGCCGTGCCAAGGCGGCTGCGGCGCTGCGTGGACGGAAGTTCAAGGAGTTGGTGGAGGAGGGCCTGCGCCGTGTCCTCGAGGCGCCGGAGGGCGAACGGGGTCGGCCGCGTCTGGAAACCCTGATGAAGGACGCCTGCGGCGTGGTGGACTCGGGCGTGCCGGATCTCGGCTCGAACCCCGAACACCTTGCGGGCTTCGGCCGTGACCCCGAGCGCGATCGTTGACACGGGGCCGTTGGTCGCCGCCCTCGACCGGGCCGAGCGCCATCACCGGTGGGTGACGGAGCGCATCGGGGAGATCGAGGCGCCGATGCTGGTCTGCGAGCCGGTGCTGACGGAGACGATGTTTCTGTTGCGGCACCTGCCGAAGGCGCAGGACGCGGTGTTCGGGCTGTTGGCGAACGGCGCCCTGCAAATCGCCTTCCGTGTCGCCGAGCATGTGAGCGAGCTGCACGCGCTGCTCGGCAGGTATCGCGACCGGCCCATGTCGCTCGCCGACGCCTGCATCGTCCGCATGGCCGAGCTGAACGAGCGGCACGTCGTGTTCACCCTCGATGGCGATTTCACCGTTTACCGCAAGCACGGGCGCGAGCCGCTGGCGTTGATCCATCCGCGGCATAGGTCATAAGCCCGCACAAGTGGTCGATGCGGCGAGGGCCTTCGCCTCGGTCCCCGGTTTTCCGGCTACCCACCCCCCTCCACCAGCGCCTGCGCCTCTTCGTGGGTTCCGAAGATGTGCGGGGCGACGTGGCGGTCGGCCAGGGCCTCGCCCAGCTTCAGGCGCATGAAGGCGCTGGTGGTGTAGCGCGACACCTGAAGGTAGTAGGTGTCCACCATGGTGCGGACCATGTCGGCGTAGACGTCCACCACCGCGTCGTCGATGCGCACCGCGTCGTAGTTGACGATGGTGTTGACCTTGCGGCCGATGGCCCGGCAGCGGGCCTCGACGGCGGCGCGCACCTCGTCCACGTCGGCGGGCGTGCGCAGATGCAGGCCCTCGAAGTTGAGGAACAGGGTGTTGCGGTCGGCGTCGTAGCTGATGCGGTCCTCCAGCGCGAGGCCCAGCATGTCGTCCTCCAGCCCCATGGGCAGGTGGCGGAAGATGCGCCCGTCCATAGGCTTCGGGTCCCGCACCACCGGCGCGAAGTCCATCAGGGCCAGGATGTCGCGGTCCACGTCCACGCCCGGCGCCACCTCGGTGAGTTCCAGGCCATCGGGCGCGAGCCGGAACACGCAGCGTTCGGTGACGTAGAGCACCGGCTGGCCGGCCTCGGCGCCGCGCCGGCCGCTGTAGGTGATCTGCTCCACCTGTTGGACGAACTTGCGCGCCTTGCCTTCGCGGACGATCACCAGTCGGCCGTCCTCCACCGCGACTTCCAGGCCGCCGGCGGTGAAGGTGCCGGCGAACACCAGGGTGCGCGCGTTCTGGCTGATGTTGATGAAGCCGCCGGCGCCGGCCAGGCGCGGCCCGAAGCGGCTGACGTTGACGTTGCCCGCGGCGTCGCACTGGGCCAGGCCCAGGCACGCCATGTCGAGGCCGCCGCCGTCGTAGAGGTCGAACTGCTGGTTCTGGTGGATGACCGCGGCGGTGTTGACCGCCGCCCCGAAGTCGAGGCCGCTGGCCGGCACGCCGCCGATGACGCCGGGCTCGGCGGTCAGGGTCACGTGGCGCAGGATGCGCTCCTCGGTGGCCACGGCGGCGACGCCCTCCGGCATGCCGATGCCGAGGTTGACGACCCCGTTGGGCGGCAGCTCGAAGGCGGCGCGGCGGGCGATGATCTTGCGGTCGTCCAGGGGCAGGGGGGTGAGGGTGTCCAGCGGCACCCGGATCTCGCCGGAAAACGCCGGGCTGTAGGCGGTGGCGTAGGTCTGCATGTGGTTCTCGGGCTCGGCCAGCACCACGCAGTCCACCAGGATGCCGGGCACCTGCACCCGCCGCGGGTTGAGGGACCCGGCTTCCGCGATGCGCTCCACCTGGGCGATGACGAAGCCGCCGCTGTTCTTGGCCGCCATGGCCATGGCCAGGTTGTCCAGCGTCAGCGCCTCCTTCTCCATGGTGATGTTGCCTTCCGGGTCGGCGGTGGTGCCGCGGATGAAGGCCACGTCGATGGGGAAGGCCTTGTAGAACAGCCACTCGCGGCCGCCCAGCTCCATCAGCTCGACAAGGTCCTCCGTCGTCGTCTGGTTGATCTTGCCGCCGTCGATGCGGGGGTCGACGAAGGTGCCGAGGCCGACCTTCGACAGGCTCCCCGGCTTGCCGGCGGCGATGTCCCGGTAGAGGTGGGAGATGCAGCCCTGGGGCAGGTTGTAGGCCTCGATGCGGTCGTCGGTGGCGAGCTTGGCGATCTTGGGGATCAGCCCCCAATGGCCGCCGATGACCCGCTTGAGCAGGCCGTCGTGGCCCAGCCGGTTGAGGCCCCGCTCCTTGCCGTCCCCCTGGCCGGCGGCGAAGACGAGCGTGAGGCCGCGCGGCGCGCCGGTGTCCAGGAAGCGGCGCTCCAGGGCGGCCAGCAGCTCGTCCGGCGTGCCGTTGCCGACGAAGCCGGAGTTGCACAGGGTGTCGCCGTCGCGGATGATGGCGACGGCGTCGGCCGGCGACGTGACCTTGTTCCTCATGGCGGACCCTCCCTGTCGTCGTTGGGCGGAGTCTATATCGGCGCACGCCGCCGCGGGTGGGAGAAATGGGGGCTAACCAGGTCCGCACCGTCACCGTGGCCGCCGACGAGGCGGGGCTCCGGCTCGACCGCTGGTTCCGCCGCCGCTTCCCCGAGGTCGTCCACACCCGGCTGCAGAAATGGCTGCGCACCGGCCAGGTGCGGGTGGACGGCGGCCGGGTCAAGGCCGGCGCCCGCCTGGAAGCGGGACAGCGGGTCCGCATCCCGCCCATGGCCGCCGCCGCGCCGCCCATGGCCAAGGCCCGCGTCACCGCCGTCACGCCCGACGTCACCGTGCTCCACCGGGACGACCACGTGCTGGTCATCGACAAGCCGGCGGGCCTGGCGGTGCAGGGCGGCACCGGCACGCGCCGCCACCTGGACGCCATGCTCGACGGCCTTCGGTTCGGCGCCGACGATCGGCCGCGGCTGGTCCACCGGCTGGACAAGGACACCTCGGGCGTGCTGGTGCTGGCCCGCAGCGCCGCCGCCGCCGCCCGTCTGGCCGCCGCCTTCCGCAGCAAGGAGGCGCGGAAGCTCTATTGGGCGCTGGTCGCGGGCCTGCCGAGGCCGGCCGACGGCCGCATCGACCTGCCGCTGGCCAAGGTGCCTGGCCGCCATGGGGAGCGGATGGCGGGAACGGACGCCGGGCGCCGCGCCGTCACCGACTACCTTACGGTGGACTCGGCGGGCCGCCGGGCGGCGTGGCTGGCCCTGGAGCCGCTCACCGGGCGGACCCACCAGCTGCGCGCCCATTGCGCGGCGGCTGGGTTCCCCATCGTCGGCGACGGCAAGTACGGCGGCCGGCAGGCCTTCATCGACGGGGTGACGGCGCGCCGCCTGCACCTGCACGCCCGCGCCATCCGAATTCCCCATCCGGCGGGGGGCGTGCTGGAGGTCTCGGCGCCGTTGCCCGAGCACATGCGGGCCACCTGGCGGTTCCTGGGCTTCGACGCGGACGCGCCCGCGTGCTTCCTCGGCGAGGAGGGGACGTGTGCATAGTACCGGCGCGCCATTGAACCGACTTGCGGAGCGCCGTCATGGCGCGCCGGAAAGCCCGCGCGGCACTTGAGCGCCACCGCCTTCGCATGAAATGGCCCCGAGGGGCATTTCATTGGCGGGGCGGTACAGAGCGGCGCAGGCCGCGCGGCAAGTGTCACGTGACCGGTGTTCCGGCGGCCGGTAGAATGCCGGCCCGTAAACTCGGAACCCGCGCCCGTGAGCCCTTCCAGCCCCCTGCGCCTGGCCGTGTTCGACTGCGATGGCACTCTGGTCGATTCCCAGAGCTCCATCGTCGCCGCCATGCAGTCGGCCTTTGCCGCCGACGGGCGCGAGCCGCCGACGCCCGAGGCGGTGCGCCGGGTGGTCGGGCTGCCGCTGATCGACGCCATGGCGCACCTGGCGCCCGGGAGCGACCGCGACGCCTGCGCGCGCCTGACCGACCATTACCGCGACGCCTTCTGGGCCCAGCGCCGCAACGGCACGGTGGTCGAGCCTTTGTTCCCCGGCACCCTGGACGTGCTGGACGAACTGGAGGCGGCGGGCTGGCTGCTCGGCGTCGCCACCGGCAAGTCGTATAAAGGCCTCATCGCGACCCTCTCCGGCCACGGCCTCGAGAACCGGTTCGTGACCTTGCAGACGTCCGACCGGGCGGCGGGGAAGCCCAGCCCCGACATGCTGTTCCGCGCCATGGAGGAGACCGGCGCCGACCCGGCGACCACGGTGATGGTCGGCGACACCACCTTCGACATGCTGATGGCCCGCGGCGCCGACGTCCTCGCCGTCGGCGTGGCCTGGGGCTATCATGACCAGGACGAGCTGCGGACGGCCGGGGCCCACGCCATCATCGGCGACTTCGCCGAGCTGCCGCCGGTCGCCGCCGGGCTTCTGGGAGGCTGAGTCGTGGCGCGCGCGGGCAAGATCGTCGCCATCGTCGGGGCCGTGCTGGTGGTCCTTGTGATTGTCGCCGTCGTCGCCCTGAAATCCATGGATTTCAGTGTCTACCGCGGCCTTATTGCAGAACAGGTTGAACAAGCGACGGGCCGCCGGCTGGTCATCGACGGCGACCTCGCCCTCGACATCTCGCTCCATCCGGCCATCGCCGCGGAGGGGGTGGCGTTCGCCAACGCGCCGTGGGGGTCGCGGCCCCACATGGCCCGGCTCGAGCGGGTCGAGGCCCAGGTGGAGCTGCTGCCGCTGCTCACCGGCGACGTGCGGGTCAGCCGCGTCGTGCTGATGGGGCTGGATGCGTTGCTGGAGACCGACGCCCAGGGCCGCGGCAACTGGGAGTTCGAGGCCCCTTCGGGCGAGGCGGACCCGGCCGAACCGTCGGAACCGGCCCCCGAGACGCCCCGGACCCCCGGCCCGGCCGAGGACACGGAGGTCTTCCTGCCGGTGGTGCGCGAGGTCCAATTGCAAGACGTGACCGTGACCTACCGGGACGGCGCCACGGGCGAGGAGATGGCCGTCGCCGTGGACAGCCTGCAGTTCCGCTCCCAGGGCCCGGAGAGCCCGCTGCACCTGGAGGCCGCCGGCACCTACGGCGGCGTCGACTATGCGCTGTCCGGCCGCCTGGGGTCGGTGCGCCAGCTCGCCGGCGGCGACGGGCCGTTCCCGGTGTCGGTGCAGGGCACCGTCCTTGGCGCTGCGGTCCAGGTGGAGGGGGCGGTGGCCGACCCGCGGACCGCCGACGGCATCGACATCGCCGCCAACATCACCGGCGAGGACCTGGGTCGGGTGGTCGAGACGGCGCGGGCCCTGGTGCCGGACCTGGCCGGGGCGACGGTGCCGTCCATCGGCCCCTTCGACCTGTCGGCCCGGATCGGGGGCTCGCCGGAGCGCTTGAGCGTGGCCGATATCATCGTCGCCGCCGGGCGCTCCGACCTGATCCGCATCGAGGCTTCGGGCACGGTGGCCGACGTCCTGGCCCCGAGCGGCGTCGATCTGGCGGTGTCGGTGTCCGGCGACGAGCTGGCCCGGGTCATCGCCGCCGCCGCGCCCCTGGTGCCCGCCCTGGCCGGGGTATCGGTGCCCGACACCGGCCCGTTCGCCGCCTCCCTGCTGGCCCAGGAGTCGGACGGCGGGCTGGGGGTCACCGACCTGGATGTGGCGGCCGGAGGCCCGGACCTGGTGGAGGTCAAGATCTCCGGCAGCGTGGCCGATGTTTTGGCCGCCGCCCGGCTCAACCTGGCCGTCTCCGTGTCGGGCAAGGAGCTGGCGCGGGTCCTCGGCCTGGTCGCCCCCATGGCGCCGCCGCTCCAGGACCTGGCGCGGACCGACATCGGGCCGTACCGGTTTTCCGCCCTGGTACGGGGCTCGGCGGCCAAGCCCTCGTTGCGGGACGTGGCGGTGGAGGCGGGCCGGCCGGGCAAGGTCCACGTCAAGGCCGACGGGGCCGTCGGCGACCTGCTGACGGCCAAGGGCATCGATCTGGCCTTCGCCTTCGAAGGGCGGGAGCTGGCGCCGTTCGCCCACCTGGCGGCCATGGACCCGGCCACGGTGCCGCCGGTCACCGTATCGGGGCGGGTGCGGGAGAAGGCCGGCACCTACACGGTGGACGGGCTGCGGGCCAAGGTGGGCGCCACTGACCTGGTGGGCCGCGTCGGCCTGTTCGTGGAAGGCCCGCGGCCGCGCGTCGAGGCGGCCCTCAACTCGCGCCTGATCTTCGTCGACGAATTCCTGCCGAAGGCCTCCGCCAAGCCTGCCGAGGCCGAAGCAAAGGACCCGCCGCCGCCGGCCACGGCTGCGGCGGAGAAGCCCAGGACGACATCGACGCCGGCGCCGGTGCCGGCCCCCAGGCCCGGCCGCGTGCTGCCGGCCGACCCGCTGCCGCTGGACCTCCTCGGGCTCGCCGACGCCAAGGTGGCGCTGCGGGCCAACCGGGTGCGTTACAAGGACCTCGGCGTCAGCCGGGTGACCGTGGACCTGGACCTGACCGACCGGCGGCTGACGGTCAAGCCGGTGACGGCCCGCATCGGCGAAGGGCAGATGACGGCGGAGGCCACCCTCGATGGCCGCGCCTCGCCACCGGAGGTGACGGTCCGGGCCAACGGCCGCCGGGTCCCCTGGGGGGACATCCTCAAGGCCATGCACCTGACCGGCCTCATTCAGACCACGCTGGACACCGAGGTGGAGCTGAGCGGGCGCGGCCGGTCGGTGGCCGCCATCCTGGCCAGCCTCGACGGCACCACCCGGGTGGTCGGCCGGGAGGGACGCCTGGACAGCACGGCGCTGAAAGCGGTGACCGCCGGCATCACCGACGTCATCCCGTGGCTCAACAAAGCCGATGCCAATCAGATCAACTGCCTGGTCAGCCGGTTCGACATCGAGGACGGCCTCGCCCAAAGCCGCGCCTTCCTGCTCGATACCAACGGCGTGACGGTCGAGGGCAGCGGCAGCGTGAACCTGGCCGACGAGACCCTGGACCTCAGCATCAACGCCAAAGGCAAGAGCGTCAGCCTGGCCGACCTGGTGGTGCCGTTCACCGTCGGCGGCACCTTCGCCTCGCCGTCGGTGCGGCCGGACCTGGCGGCGGCCGGCAAGGGAACGGTCAAGGCGGTCAAGGGATTGATCAAGAAGCCCAAGGAGCTTCTGGGTGCCCTGGGGGGCCTCCTCGGCGGGGAGGGCGGCACCTCGGGTGCGGGCGGAGAGGACCCGTGCATGAAGGCCCTGGGCGGCGGCCCCACCGCCGCCGCGCCGGCCCCGGCGAAAAAAGCGGAGCCGGCAGTCCAGACGGCACCGCCGCCGCCCCAGGAGGAGGAGCCGACGGTGGAGGACGTGATCGAGGACATCAAGGGTCTCGGCAAGTCCCTCAAGGGCCTGTTCGGCCGCTGAGAGACGGGCTCTGAGAACACCATGGCCACCGGCGGCGGGTGGAGGACGGCAACGCGGTTCTACCGCGCCGTTGCCGTGGTCCCGGCCGGCGACGAGTACGGGGTCGCGCTCGACGGACGCCCCGTCCGCACGCCGGCGGGGACCATCCTGGCCGTACCCACCGAAGCCCTGGCCCTGGCGTTGGCCGACGAATGGGAGGCCCAGGAGGGCGACATCCGCCCCGACACCATGCCGCTGACCCGTCTCGCCGGCACCGCCGCCGACCGCATCGGCCCGGCGCGCGAGGACGTGGTGGCCCAGGCGCGCGCCTATGCGGCCACCGATCTGCTGTGCTACCGCGTCGCCTCGCCGGCCGACCTGGCGGCGCGCCAGGAGGGGGAATGGCAACCGCTGCTCGACTGGGCGGCCGAGGTCTACGGGGCGCGGCTGGCGGTGACCACCGGCATTACCCCGGTCGCGCAGCCGCAGGCGGCCGTGGACGCCCTGGCCGCCGCCGTGGCCGCCCTCGACGATCTCGAGCTGGCCGCCGTGGCCACCGCCGTGGCCGCCTGCGGCTCCCTGGTCGTCGCCCTCGCCCTGGCGGCGGGCCGCATCGACGCCGACCGCGCCTTCGCCGTCTCGCAACTGGACGAGACCCACCAGATGGAGCGCTGGGGGGAGGACGCCGAGGCCATGGAGCGCCGCCACAACCTGCGCGCCGACATCGACGCAGTGGCCCGTTTCCTCGCCCTGGCGAGGGAGTAGGGCGGCATCAACGATCCCAGGTCATGCCCTTTTCAGGCTCCCAGGTGCCCGAGCGGGTCATTCGGCAGGCGCCCTGGGGATGGACGTAGGAGCCCGACATCACCGTGAGGGGGGATGCGGTGATGGGGATGGTGCCCGCCACCAGCATGATCATTGCCACGGCGCGGGGCGACGGCGCGCACCGGAACTCGTAGATGCGCTGCTTGGTGTCCACGCGCACGTTGACCGACAGGGTGAACCCCACCACGTTGCCCGGCAGCACGGTCTCGTAGCCGACGCCGCGGTGGGGCAGGGGGCGTCTGGCGCCGGGCCGCCACACGTTGTTGACCCGGACCTCGACGATCCTCGGATCCCCGTATACATCGAGCAGCACCTTGGCAGCGTGGGCGGTCGGACCCGGCGCGGTGAGGGTCACCGCCGCACACACGGCGGGGAGGGTCCAGCGGCCGACCCACCGCGACCGGCGTGTCGCGCGCCGCTCGGAATTGGCCCTTGCGCGACCGCGCAACCATGCTATCCAGGGCGTCGCGGGGGACCACATGGAGGGGGACATGACCATGGGCCTCATCATCGGTGAACTCCCAGTAGTATGCCAGTGCTTAATGAGTAACCTTCGGGTAATGCCGGACGCCGACGGTCCGATCGGCCGCGGGACGGAGTCATGAGCGGCGAATCGGAGCCGGGCGCCGCAGATCCCGCCGCCCTCAAGGCCGTGCAGGTGCGCATCGAGGGCCGGGTGCAGGGTGTGTGGTTCCGCGCCTGGACGGCCCAGGAGGCGCGGGCGCGGAAGCTCAGCGGCTGGGTGCGCAACCGCGCCGACGGCACGGTGGAGGCGTTGTTCGCCGGCCCCGAAGCGGCCGTCGACGAGATGCTGGCCGCCTGCTGGACGGGACCCCCTGCGGCGGTGGTCGAGGAGGTCCGGGCCCAGCCCGTGGCGGCGCCCGAAGAGCCCGGCTTCCGCCAGGCGCCGACCGCCTAGTAATTCAGAGGTTACTGGCCGGCCTCACGCCGGCGGATCGTCGGTGGCCATGTTCTCGACGGATTGGGGGCCGTCCCAGGCGCACACCCGGTTGCGGCCCCGGCTCTTGGCCCAGTAGAGCGCCTGGTCGGCGCGCTCCATGGCCTCCTCCACCGGGGCCCGGGCCGAGACCTGGGCGACGCCGAACGAGCCGGT
The DNA here is from genome assembly GCA_028277795.1 of Rhodospirillales bacterium. Classification (GTDB taxonomy): domain Bacteria; phylum Pseudomonadota; class Alphaproteobacteria; order Rhodospirillales; family JANQFP01; genus JANQFP01. The sequence continues at coordinate 25,407 of JANQFP010000003.1, read as the reverse complement.
GACCGGCAGCACCTCGCCGGTCTCCAGGCGCACCGGTTGGGCCTCCAGGGCCTCGCGCAGCCGGTCGAGCACCACATGACCCACCTTCAGATCGGCCTCGGGCAGGCAGAACAGGAACTCCTCGCCGCCGTAGCGGTAGACCGAATCATAGGGCCGCAGGCCGTCCAGGAAGCGGGCGGCGGCCGCCGCCAGCACCCGGTCGCCGGCGGCATGCCCGTAGGTGTCGTTGACGCCCTTGAAGCGGTCCAGATCGCCGATGCCGATGCACCACGGCGCCTCAGATCGTGCGGCCCGCTGCCATTCCCGCTCCAGGTCCCGCAGCATGGCTTGGCGGTTGTGCAGGCCGGTCAGCGGGTCCAGGTCCGAGGACGCCTTGGCGAAGGCCTTCTCCAGCCGCCGCGCCTGGGCGAAGAACGCGGCCACCGAATCCATGAACGCGTCGTAGGACGGCCTGGCCGGCGGACCGCCCCGGCGCGCCGCCTCCATCAGATCGCGGCCCCGGTCGTGCATGTCGCGGTGCAGGCCGGCGAGCTTGCGCAGGACCGGCTGGTTGACCAGGCCCGAATGCTGGTGGCGCACGTACCAGCTCCCGAACCGGCACAGATGGTGGGGGTCGTAGGCCAGGTCGGCGGGCAGGGGCTCCTCGGCGCACACCAGGGACCGGTGCCAGGCCTTGAGCCAGCCGATGTGATCGGCGATGGCGTGGTCCAGCTCCTCCAGGATGCCCTGGGTGGTGACGGTGCCCTGGGCCAGATCGGACTCGGTGAGGGGACTCGGCATGCGGCCTGCACACGGGTTGCCGGCGGGCGTCCACCGTCAGGATAGACGGATTCCCGATCCGCTCAATACGTCCTTGGACTCATACCGCCGCGCCAATGAAATGACCCTCCGGGCCATTTCATGCGAAAGCGGTGGCGCTCAAGCGCCGCGCGGGCTTTCCGGCGCACCATGACGGCGTTATGGGAGTCGGTTCGAAGGGACGCCGGTATCAGTTGGCAGCGGGGCGCCACACGCACACGCGGTTGCGGCCCTGGCCCTTGGCCTCGTACATGGCGGCGTCGGCGTGGCCGAGGGCGAGGTCGATGCCGCCCTCCTGGGTCAGCGGCGCCACCCCGAACGAGGCGGTGACGCGGATCACCTGCCCTTCGCTGGGCGAGGCGACGGTGTCGGCGATCTTCTGGCGCACGCGGTCGACCACCGCTTCCGCCGTCGCCGTGTCCGTGTCGGGGAGGCAGAGGACGAACTCCTCGCCGCCGTAGCGGAAGGCCCGGTCGTAGGGGCGGACACAGTCCGCGAGCACCGTGGCCACCACCTGCAGCACCATGTCGCCGGCGGCGTGGCCGTAGGTGTCGTTGACCCGCTTGAAGTAGTCGAGGTCGACCAGGGCGATGCAGCACGGCCGGCCGCTGCGCCAGTTGCGTTCGTTCTCGATCTCCAGGTGGGTCCGCATGGCCTGGCGGTTGCCGATGCCGGTGAGCGGGTCGATGTTGGCCAGCCGGTTCCAGGTGTCCTTCTCGAGCTGGCGGATCAGTGTGTTGAGTTCGAGGACCACGGTCATGAAGGTGCCGTAGTCGCCGGACGGGATGTCCCGGCCCTGGCGGGCCACGTCCTCGATGGCATGGGCCCGGCCGTAGAGGTCATCCAGTTTGTCGCCGACCCGGGCGAACACCGGGTTGTCCGCCATCGCCCGATGCTGCCGGCCGTGATACCAATCGCCGAGGGGACAGCGCCCGGCGGTGTCGACGGCGTCGGCAGAGGCCGCCTGCGGGTCGCCGCAGAACACCCGCTGGTGCCAATCCTTCAGCCATTCGGTGTGGGCGGTCATGGCCCGCTCGAGGCGTCCCAGCGCGCCGAGGATCATCTCCGGCCGGATGCGCCCGGCCAACGGCGTGCCCGGCGCCGTCGCCGGGACCTGTTCCGTAGCCGCTGAGTCGTGGAGGCCCTCGTCCACGGTCTCTCCTTCTCGCGCATGGGATCCGGCTCCGCGACGAGCCGGCATTGAGACACCCGATGCTATCCAACAGACGGTGTCAAGACGAGTCGAAAATGCCGACTCCGAACGCGGCCGGAAACGTGGCGCGCAGGGCCGCATCCACGTCGGCCATGGTGGCGTCGATGCCCAGTGCGGCGAGCGAAGTCACCCCGAATCCGGCCACCCCGCAGGGCACGATTCCGGCGAAGTGGGCGAGGTCGGGAGTGACGTTGACGGCGACCCCGTGAAAGGTCACCCAGTGCCGGACGCGGACGCCGATGGCGGCGATCTTGGCCTCCGCGTCGCCGTTGCCCACCCACAGGCCGATGCGCCCTGAGCGTCGGCCGGCGTCTGCGCCGAGGCGGGCCAGGGCCTCGATCAGCCAGCCTTCAAGGCTTTGCACGTAGGCCCGCACGTCGCAACCGCGGGGCCGCAGGTCCAGCATCACGTAGGCCACCCGCTGGCCGGGCCCGTGGTAGGTGTAGCGGCCGCCCCGGCCGGTGCGGTAGACGGGCAGGCGGGCGGCGTCGAGCAGCTCGTCCTCGCGGGCGCTGGTGCCGGCCGTGTACAGCGGCGGGTGCTCCAGCAGCCACACCATCTCGGTGGCGCGGCCGTCGCGGATGTCGGCGACCCGGCGCTCCATGAACGCCACTGCGTCCGGGTAGGGGACCAGGCCGGGACTGGTCCGCCAGGCCACCCTGGTCTTGCCGTGCACGCGCTCTCCCCGCGGTCCGTGGGCGCCCCGGCTTGAAAGGGGCTGGAGGATTTGCTATCTCCGGCACGATGGATCGGCAACCTCCGTTGCCGCAAGGGATTTCGGGATCTGCGGTCGTGGCGGAACTGGTAGACGCGCAGCGTTGAGGTCGCTGTGGGGGAGACCCCGTGGAAGTTCGAGTCTTCTCGACCGCACCAATCGCCGAGGCCCGCCGCACCCGTGACGGGCCTCGTTGCATGTCGGGGCGACCCGCTCCCGTCGCCTGAGTTGGAAAGGACACGATGGTGAGCGATCCCGAGGGCGCGATCGACCGCCCGGACGCCGCCGAACAGGATCTCCTCGAGCCCGCCCGCGGTCTCGAGGAAGCGGTCCTCGACGCCCTCGACGCCGAGAACAACGAGCGGGTGCGGACCCTGCTCGCGCCGCTGCACGACGCCGACCTGGCCGACCTGCTGCAGCGCCTCAGTCCCGAGGAGCGCGGCACGCTGATCCCGGTCATCCGCCCCGACCTCCATCCGGAGGTGCTGGCCGAACTCGACGACGCGGTCCTCGACGACATCGTCGACCTGCTCGGCATCGAGAATATCGCGGCCGCCGTCACCGAGCTGGACTCCGACGACGCCGTCGACCTCATCGAGGAACTGGACGCGGACGAGCAGCGGGTCGTCCTCGACGCCATGCCGGCCGAGGACCGCACCCTGGTCGAGGAGGCCCTGGCCTATCCCGAGGACAGCGCCGGCCGCCTCATGCAGCGCGAGCTGGTCAAGGTCCCCCCGTTCTGGACCGTCGGCGAAACCATCGACTACCTGCGCCACATCGCCGACATGGACGAGGACCTCCTGCCCGACGTGTTCTACGACATCTTCGTGGTCGACCCCAAACACCACCCCGTCGGCACCCTGCCCCTGAGCCGGCTGCTCAAGTCGAAGCGCCCGGTGCGCGTGGAGGGGATCATGGAGACCGCCATGACCCTCATCCCGGCCACCACCGACCAGGAGGAGGTGGCGTTCCTGTTCCGCCAGCGGGACCTGGTGTCGGCACCGGTGGTCGACGCCGACGGCCGTCTGGTCGGGGCCATCACCATCGACGACGTGGTCGACGTCATCGAGGAGGAGCACGAAGAAGACATGATGCTGATGGGCGGCATCCGCGAGGACGACCTCTACAGCGCCGCCATCGACACCACGCGCTCGCGGTTCTCGTGGCTGCTCATCAACCTGGGCACGGCGGTCCTCGCCTCCATCGTCATCGGCCTGTTCGACGCCACCATCGAGCAGATGGTCGCCCTGGCCATCCTCATGCCCATCGTCGCCTCCATGGGGGGCAACGCCGGCACCCAGACCATGACCGTGGCCGTGCGCGCCCTGGCCACCAAGGAGTTGGCCCCGGTCAACGCCATGCGCCTGATCGGCAAGGAGCTGCTGGTCGGCGGCTTCAACGGCATCCTGTTCGCCGGCATCACCGGTGCCGTCGCCTGGCTGTGGTTCGGCAACCTCGCCATCGGCCTGGTCATCGGCCTGGCGATGATCGTCAACATGGTGGTGGCGGGCCTGGCCGGCACCACCATCCCCCTGGCCCTGGAGCGGGCGCGCATCGACCCCGCCGTGGCCTCCAGCGTGTTCCTGACCACGGTCACCGACGTGGTCGGCTTTTTCGCTTTCCTGGGACTCGCCGCCTGGCTGCTGCTGTGACGCCGGTCATAGTCCGCCGGCCCACTGTCCGCTTTACCTTGACGTTAGGGTCACCTAACCTTTCAGGATGGCGGAGATGGTCGGCATTGCGGAACTGGCGCGGGAATTCGGGGTCACCACGCGCACCATACGGTTCTACGAGGACAAGGGGCTGCTGAGCCCGGTGCGGCGGGGGCAGCGCCGCATCTACAGCACCCGGGACCGCGTGCGCCTCAAGCTGATCATGCGGGGCAAGCGCCTCGGCTTCTCGCTCAGCGAGATCGGCGAGATGATCGATATGTACGACGCCGACCCCACCGAGGTGGCCCAGCTTCGCCTGGTCCTGGACAAGGCGCATCAGCGCCGCGCCATCCTCAGCCAGCAGCAGCGCGACATCGCCGAGAGCCTCAAGGAGCTCGACGCGCTCGAACAGCAGTGCGCCGCCCTGCTGCGCGAGAAGGAAAGACGCCCGGCGCGGGTCGCCGAGTAGCCCGGGGTCGCCCGTCGCCACGCGGCGGTTGAATCCGTCACGACAAAAGACGAAGATTCCGCCAACCAAGACGGACCCGGCGCGTGACGCTTAGGTCCGCAACGGCATTGCTTTGAGAGGGGAGGCAGGCCATGGCGGACGACACCACTGGCGGCGAGCACCCGCCGCTCCGACGGATCACCTTGCTGGCAGCCAGCACCTTCACGGTCATCGCGGGAATCACCCTGGCCCCGGCCGGCCCGTCCATCCGCGACTTCTTCAGCGGGGTCGAGGACGTGGACCTGATGAGCAAGCTGGTGGTCACCATCCCGTCTCTGTTCATCGCCATCTTCGCGCCCCTGGCCGGGCTGATCGTCGACCGGGTCGGCCGCAAGACCCTGCTGCTGGCGGCCATGGGGGTCTACGGCTTGGCCGGGATGGCCGGCCTGATCATCGACGACATGACCTGGCTCCTGATCAGCCGCGCCGTGCTGGGCGCCGCCGCGGGGGCCATCATGACCTCGTCGGTGACCCTGATCGGCGACTACTTCGCCGGCGAGGCGCGGGAAAAGATGATGGGCCTGCAGGCCGCCGCCATGGCCCTGACCGGGGTCGCCTTCGTGCTGATCGGCGGCGCCCTGGCCGACATCCACTGGCGGGGGCCGTTCTGGGTCTATGCGCTGGCGTTCGTCGTGCTGGCGCTGGCCATGGCGGCCATCGTCGAGCCGACGGAGAAGAAGGCGGCCGAAGGCGAGGAGGGCGAGGAGCCGCCCATGGCCGGCCTGCCGCCGTTCATCGCCATGATCGTGGTGCTCGCGCTGTTCCATATGATCGCCTACTACATGACGCCGGTGCAGCTGCCGTTCTTCCTCCGCGGGCTCGACGTGACCAGCCCCCTCCTGGCGGCCGTGCCCATCTTCACCGCGGCTATGATCGGCACCGTGTTCTCGGCCATGTTCCCGCGCATCAAGGCCAAGCTCAGCCACCAGGCGATCTTCGCCGTCGGCTTCGGCCTGATGGGATTGGGCTATGTGCTGGTGGCGACCGCGGGCAGCTACTGGCAGGTGCTGCTCGCCATGGCCGTCACCGGCGCCGGCATGGGAACGGCCCTGCCCAACTACTCGGTCTGGGTGATGGGTCGCACGCCCTTGCGCATCCGCGGCCGGGTGGTGGGCGGCGTCATCACCAGCTTCTTCCTGGGCCAGTTCCTGTCGCCCCTGGTGGTGGAGCCGGTGGTAACCCGGTACAGCCTGGCCACGGCCTACGCCAGTGCCGCGGGCATCCTGCTCGCCGTGGCCGTCGTGTTCGCCGTGGCCGTCGCCTCCGGACGTGCGCGGGCCCCGGCGGGAGGCACATGACCGGGTTTGACGTCCCCGATCCCCGGTTCGAGCGGCGGGTACGCGACAGCTTCGCCCGCCAAGGGATCATGACCCACATCGGGGCCGACCTGACGGTCGTCGAGCCGGGCCGGTGCGAGATCCGGCTGGGTTACGGCGAGCACCTTTCCCAGCAGCACGGCTTCTTCCATGGCGGCGTGGTCAGCACCATCGCGGACTCGGCGGGTGGCTTCGCGGCGTTCACCCTGATGCCGGCGGATGTCGGCGTGCTCACGGTCGAGTACAAGTTGAACCTGACGGCGCCCGCCCGCGGCGAGCTGCTCATCGCCGTCGGCGAGGTGGTGCGGCCGGGGCGGACGCTCACCGTCACCCGCGCCGAGGTCTTCGCGGTCGAGGACGGGCATCGGCGGTCGTGCGCGCTCATGCAGCAGACGATGATGTGCATCACCGGCCGCCCCGACGTGGTCGGCTGACGGGCCCGCAGCCCGATGACCGGCGTCGCCTTCGTTCAATCGATGCTGGGCGCCTTGGGCGCCGTGATGGCGCTCGGCGCCGTGGCCCTGGCTTTGGTGGAGACCGGGCAGGGGAGTGGGGCCGGGACCTTCCGGGCCTGGCAGGTGCGTCGATGGCGGGACCTTGCCGAGACCCCCTGGGGGGCGATCCCGCGGCACGCGTGCCGGGAGCTGATCGGCGGCATCGATCGGGCCGTGGTCCGCGGACTGGCGACCGCCGCCGAGGGGCCGCTGGTGACGGTCCTGGTCATCGGGTTGGCGTTCGTGGCCATTCCCGTCGCCGCCCTGGCCAACGCCCTGCAAGGGGGCTCGCCGTTCCTGGTCCTCTACTGGCTCACCCTGTTCGCCGCCCTGGCGGTGCTCAACTTCACCGGCGAGGTGCGGCGGCTGGGCCCGCTCAACGCCGCGTTGGCCCTGTACCTGGGCGTGTCGTTGGTGCTGGTCCTGCCCGTCTACGTCCTGGAGTCGCTGACCGACCGGATGATCCATACGGTGTTCGGGCACGCCGTCCTGGGCAGCGTCCTGGTCTTCCCGTTGTGGTACTGCGCCGCCTTCGGCGCCGTGCTGCTGGGCGACGCCCTGATCCCCGGCGCCCGGTCCTTCGCCCCGTCCGGCCGGCGTCCGCCGGCGGTGGCTGCCGCGTACCGGTTCGCCGCCGCCGTGCCCGTGGCCTTCGTGCTGGCCTTCTTCGCCCTGCTGGCCGGCCACCTGGCGGAACAGGTGCCGCCGCCGCTGCGCGCCTGGCAACCCCTGGTCGCCACCGTGGTCTGCTCGGCGCTCGCCCTGCCGGCCACCGTGGCCATCGTCGGCGGCGTCCTGCGTCGGGGCGGGGCCGCCCTGACGGCGGGCCTTGTCGCGTCGCTGGCGGTCGCGGCGGGGCTGTCGTGGCTGTCCCTCTATGCGGGCTGGCTGGCCACCCCCCGCGCCCGGTCGGCGGCGGACGTGACTGCGGCGCTGCTGGGGCGCACGGCCGAGGGGACCGTCCACCTGGGGCCGGACGTCTGGGTCATGCACCTGCCCTTCCTGCCGGTGCTGGCGTTCCTGGCCTGGATCACCGTCGCCTGGATGGCCAAGGCGGTGGCCGCCGCGTCCCGGGGTCTCGGCGCGGCGCCGGCGGCGGCGGGGCGCCCGTACCTGTTGTCGGGGGCGTTGCTGGGCGCGGTGGCGGCGGTCGTCTGGACCATTGCCGCCGTGCTGTGACCGATGTCGGGTCGGGACGGTCCCGATAAGTTGACGTTTACGTAAACGTCAACTACGCTCCTGAGTGGTTGTTGCCGTGTCGGCGGTTTTCGTGCGCCGGCGTTCTTGCCCTTGTGGCCGGGCGGCGGGCGGTGCCAAACTGATGCAAAACGGGAGGCGGGGATGGTGGCCAACCGGTATCCGGCCCTGGACTTCGGCCTCGGCGAGACGGCGGACATGCTGCGCGATTCCGTGTCGGCCTTCGCCTCCGACGAGATCGCGCCGCGGGCCGCCGACATCGATCGGGCCAACGAGTTCCCGCAGGACCTGTGGCCCAAGCTGGGCGCCCTCGGCGTGCTCGGCATCACCGTCGAGGAGGAGTACGGCGGCGCCGGCATGGGCTACCTGGAGCATGCCGTGGCCATGGAGGAGATCAGCCGCGCCTCGGCCGCGGTGGGCCTGAGCTACGGCGCCCACTCCAACCTGTGCGTCAACCAGATCCGCCGCAACGGCAGCGAGGCGCAGAAAAGCAGGTACCTGCCCAAGCTGATCTCCGGCGAGCACCCGGGGGCCCTGGCCATGAGCGAGCCGGGGGCGGGCTCCGACGTGGTCAGCATGCGCCTGCGCGCCGACCGCAAGGGCGACCGCTACGTGCTCAACGGCTCCAAGATGTGGATCACCAACGGCCCCGAGGCCGAGGTCCTGGTGGTCTACGCCAAAACCGATCCCGCCGCCGGCCCCCGCGGCATCACTGCCTTCATCGTCGAGCGCGGCTTCAAGGGATTCTCCACGGCCCAGAAGCTGGACAAGTTGGGCATGCGCGGCTCCAACACCTGCGAGTTGGTGTTCGACGACTGCGAGGTGCCGGACGACAACCTGCTGGGCGGCGAGGGCGACGGCGTCCGGGTGCTGATGAGCGGCCTCGACTACGAGCGCCTCGTCTTGTCCGCCGGGCCCTTGGGCATCATGCAGGCGTGCATGGACGTGGTCGTCCCGTACCTGCACGAGCGGAAGCAGTTCGATCAGCCCATCGGCAGCTTCCAGCTCATGCAGGGCAAGATCGCCGACATGTACACCACCATGAACGCCTGCAAGGCCTATGTGTACACTGTGGCGCAGGCCTGCGACCGTGGCGCAACCACCCGCAAGGATGCCGCCGGCGCCATCCTCTATGCCGCCGAGAAGGCCACCTGGATGGCGCTGGAGGCCATCCAGTGCCTGGGCGGCAACGGCTACATCAACGAATACCCGACGGGCCGGCTCCTGCGCGACGCCAAGCTCTACGAGATCGGCGCCGGCACCTCCGAGATCCGCCGCTGGCTCATCGGCCGTGAGCTGTTCGAGGAGACGGGTTAGGTGTCGGGTTGGTCACGGCCCATCCGGTCCAACTCCTCGGCGACGGCTTGGCGTAACGGGTCGAGGTGTTCGGTCACGGCAAACCATACGATGTCCGGATCGACGTCGCGGTACGCGTGGACAAGCCGATTCCGCATGCCGCGGATGCGATGCCAAGGGATTTCGGGATGTCGGCCGGTGACGGTGTCGGGGAGTCGGTTGGCCGCCTCCCCGATTACCAGAAGGTCGTACAGAACCGCCTTGAGGGTTTTCGGGTCGGCGCCAAACGTCTCCCGGGTCTGGTCGCGGGTGAACGCCTCGATCGACCGGATGCGGTCGAATATTTCCTCGATTTCCGATAGGCGGGCCCCGTCCGGCGCCTCAGAAGACATTCACGGCCTCGCGCGCCACGGCCTTCGCGATGCGCGGCTTCAAGCTCTTTCGCGTCATCAGGTCGACAGGGACACCCAGGATCGCCGCCGACCGTTCCTCCATATCCATCAGGTCGAACAGCGAGACCCGGGCGTCCGGGTCGAGGTCGACGATCAGGTCGACATCGCTGCCCTCGGTCGCTTCGCCGCGCGCCACGGAGCCGAACACGTCCATTCGCACCACGCCGAGCATCCGGAACGTCTCGGCGTGAGTACGCAACAGGGTCACGGCGGTGTCGATCTGCAGTGCCATTGCCGGGGCCTCTCCATCTTCCCCGTCTTGTGCGATTATAGGGGCGGACGCAACTGCCGTGTAGAGGAGGCGCGATCTATAGTGGCCGGCACCTAGAAGAACCGCCGCTGGCCCATCTGCCGCGAGCCGTTCGAGGAGACGGTTTAGGTGTCGGAGGCAACTCACAGGACACCCCGAAAAAACAGCCTACAAAAATGACAAAGTATATTGTACTTGACATTATATGCTGTGTCGTCCGATATCTATGTAGATCGACATTTTTGAGTTTCGGGAGGTGATGGATGGTAGCGCCAGCGCCGTCGAAAAGTCAGAGGCCCATGGGTATGGTCGTGGAAGGGCTGACGACGAAGAGCGACAAGATACGCGCGTTGTTCTTGGAAGGTTACAGCCGATCGGAAATCGCAAAATACCTCGATATCAGGTACCAGCACGTGCGCAACGTGCTGGTACAGGACGGACACACCAAGACCCGGCTCGAGCAACCCGCGGCTTCGCGTGGTTCGACTGACATTGAGCCCACCGAGGTCCCGAGTTCCGTGCGCGCGACGGTCGGTCCGGGGGGCCGGATTGTGATCCCGGCGCCATATCGCCAGGTGTTGGGTTTGGACGATGGGACTCCGGTGGTCATTCGCCTGGACGGCGACGATATCCGGGTGACCAGCCATGCCACGGCGATCCGCCGCGTCCAGGAGATGATCCGCGAGTACGTGCCGGATGACGTAAGTCTGGTGGACGAGTTGATTGCGGAACGTCGGAGGGAAGCGGCCCTCGAGGAAGGGCATGAGTAGGGTTGTCCTCGATGCCTCGGCCATGCTGGCGGTATTTCACGGCGAGCCCGGCGCCGCCCATGTCGTCGCCTACGGCCACGACACCTGCGCCTCGGCGGTGAACGTGGCCGAGGTCGCAACGAGGCTTGCCGAGCGGGGGACACCCGAGCCGAAGGCGCGATTGGCCGTGGCCGAACTGCTGGGCGCCGAGATCGTGCCCTTCGACGGTGATTCGGCGTTCGCGGCCGCCGCCCTGCGTGAGCCGACCCGGGCGAGCGGCTTGTCGCTGGGCGACCGCGCCTGCCTGGCCCTGGCGCGGCGCCTCGGCCTGCCTGCGGTCACCGCCGACCGCGCCTGGGCGGATCTGGACATCGGCGTCGACATTCGACTGATCAGGGAGTGACCACCAAACTGCATGAGATGAGGTAAGCCATGCCCACCGTCATGATCACCGGTGCCAATCGGGGTTTGCTCGGCCGATCATCGTCGGGTGACTCGTTCCGACCAACGGCGGATTGGACGTTCTTATGACCAAACCGAAATACGACAACTCTTTTCGCCTTCGCCGTTTGGAAGTCAAGAACTTCAAGGCATTAGACCGTGTCGTTCTGGAGTTCCCGCGACCGCAAACCGACCTCGATGCGGACGTCTTCGTCATTGGCAGCGAGAACGGTATCGGCAAGACATCGGTCCTCGAAGCGATCGCTTTCCTTTTTGTTGCGCCTTGGTTGAAGGAAGGCGTCTACGGCCCTTGGTCGAAGTTTATCAACGTACCGGAAAAGTTCATCCGCGGCCGAGCGAAAGAGGCGGTGATCGTCGGTGAATTCGAGAACGGAAAGGGAAGGTCACCAAGAATCACGCGGGCGAAATGTGTGTTGAGTCGAAGCGGAACAATAAAGCTCCAAGACCTCCCGCATCGTGAGACGAAGCCCGAATTCCGCACATTTCCGGAACCTGACATAGGCGAGCTTGTGATCCTTAGTTTGTTTGGCATCGATCCTGGCCCGCTCGAAGTTCCAGGTCTCATGTATTTCAATGAGTTCCGGAAAATTCCCGAAGGAAGCCCAGAATTAGGTGCTCTCGTAGCTGCAGAGGGGGTCTATCGGAGGCATCGCCGACCGTACGACATCCACGAAATGATTCCGGGACGCGTAAAGATAGAAATACTTAAGGCATTGATGGGGCGCAGCAGTCTGTTCGAGGGTGCCGACGACAGAGATTCCGCCGATGTCATGGAGTTCATCAATGAGTTGATGCTGACCTACGCTAACGGACGAGTCGAGCAGGTGCGGCCGTCGGACGAGAACACGCTGGACATCCGGATCGCCATGGAGGACTCCGGGGAGACAATTTCATTTGACGGCCTGAGTTCAGGACAAAAGGAAATCATCTCAACGCTCTTCTTGATCTGGAGGCAGACCCGGGGAAACCCGAGAGTCGTATTGATCGACGAACCCGAACTCCACTTGAATATGCAGTGGCACCGCGAATTCGTACGCAAACTTGCGGAATTGGCACCAGAAAACCAATACATCATTGCTACGCATTCCGAGGCAGTATTCGCATCCGTAGCGGAGCGAAATAGAGCATTGTTGAGTGGAGGGGATGACGGCTGATGGTTGGCGTCCGTACGTCGCCACCAGCCGATGCCGTAAACCAGAGGGCGGCCCACACGCTTTGGGTTGAAGGAAAGGACGAGGACTCCGGCTTCGATGTCGCCGTGCTGAACGAGCTTTTGGGAGATACGGGAATCACGATCAAGGGGCTTGGTCCTTCGTCCAACATTCGGTCGGTCGCTGAAGCCCTCCATAGAGATCATCCGGACTACTATTTCCTCGTTGACCGGGATCATTTCGATGACCAAATCGTCGAAGGGACATGGAAGAACTTTCCGGACGAAAACGTCAGTAACTTGCTCATATGGCGGCGACGTTCCCTTGAGAGCTATTTCATCGCGTCCGAGTTCATTCGGCACTCGAGTGTCCTGAAACGAGGGGCAGACGTAGATAAGTTGCTGGTCTCGAAGGCGGCAGAACGCGTTTTCATGGATGTCGCCAACCTCACGATCATCGAAATACGTGAGGGCGTCAAAGAAACCTGGGGCCGACTGTTCACCGATCCAACTGAGTGCCGTTCCGCAGAACAGGCTTTGGATAACTTGAAGGGGAAACGGTTCTGGTCCTCCAAGACGAAATCGGTCAATAAGTCTCTTTCGGCGGGTTCAATTGAAGCTGTTTTCCGCAAATTGCTCGACCTCTTCCTTGATGGTCGAGAATCACCGGAACCAGGGGTGGGACGATGGCTGGAGTTGATGGCACCAAAACCCTTGTTCCGGGAACTGGTCAATCGGTGCTGTGATGTGAAGGACGAATCTGGCAATCGCATCACAGGTCGTGATGCGGAGATCTATGTTGCAAGAGATCTCGTTAAACGAGCTGACCACGCTTGGCCGAGCGACTTCTCCGATCTCAAACGGATGGTCCGAGACCGCCTAAATCGGCGTTGACAGAGGGAGGATGCGGCCATGCCCACCGTCATGATCACCGGTGCCAACCGGGGCCTGGGACTGGAGTTCGTGCGCCAGTACGCGGCCGACGGCTGGCACGTCATCGCCGCCTGCCGCTCGCCGGCGCGGGCGGCGGACCTGAAAGCCGTCAAGGGCGATGTCGAGATCCAGGCCCTGGATGTCGGCGACCACGCCCAGGTGGAGGCCGCGGCGCGGGCGTTGAAGCGCAAGGCCATCGACGTGCTGATCAACAACGCCGGCATCTATGGGCCGCGCACCTCGGGCCTCAGCGCCGTCGACTACGATGCCTGGGCCGAGGTGCTGCGCATCAACGCCATGGCGCCGCTGAAGGTGACCGAGTGCTTCGTCGACCAGGTGGCGCGCAGCGACCGCCGCATCGTCGCCATCGTCACCAGCAAGATGGGCAGCATGGCCGACAACACCTCCGGCGGCTCCTACATCTACCGGTCGTCCAAGGCGGCGGTGAACGCGGTGGGCAAGAGCCTGTCGGTGGACCTGCGGGGCCGCGGCATCATCGTCGTGGTGCTCCATCCCGGCTGGGTGCGCACCGACATGGGCGGTCCCAGTGCGCTGATCGACGCCGAGCCCAGCGTCGCCGGAATGCGCAGCGTGATCGCCGGTCTCGGGCCCGCCGACTCAGGGCATTTCTTCAACTACGACGGCAGCCCCATCCCGTGGTGAGCCGATGATCCCCAGCGAGGAGCAGATCCTGATCCGGGACATGGCGCGGGCCTTCGCCCGCGACCGCCTGGCCGCCCATGCCGCCGCATGGGACCGCGACGGCCGCTTCCCGGACGGCATCGTCCGCGAGCTGGGCGAGTTGGGCCTGATGGGCATGCTGGTGCCCGAGGAGTGGGACGGCGCCGGCGTCGGCCACGTGTCCTACGTCATGGCCCTGGAGGAAATCGCCGCCGGCGACGGCAGTTGCTCGACCATGGTCAGCGTCCACAACGGGGTGGCCAGCCTGCCCATCCTCGGCTACGGCACCGACGCCCAGAAGGAAACCTACCTCAAGCCCCTGGCGCGCGGCGAAAAGCTCGGCGCCTTCGCCCTGTCGGAGCCCCATGCCGGCTCCGACGCCGCGGTCATCCGCTGCCGGGCCCGGCGCGAGGGCAACCAGTACGTGCTGACCGGCACCAAGCAGTTCATCACCTCGGGCGCCAGCGCCGACGTCGCCATCGTGTTCGCCGTCACCGACCCGGCGGCCGAGAAGCGCGGCATCTCCGCCTTCATCGTCCCCACCGACACGCCGGGCTACACGGTGGCCGGCATCGAGAAGAAGATGGGGCAAAGGGCGTCCGACACGGCGCAGATCGTGTTCGACGACATGGCGCTGCCGCCCGACCTGCTGCTGGGCGAAGAGGGGCAGGGATACCGCATCGCGCTCGCCAACCTGGAGGGCGGGCGCATCGGTATCGCCGCCCAGTCGGTGGGCATGGCCCGGGCCGCATTCGAGGCGGCGCGCGCCTACGCCCGCGAGCGGGTCGCCTTCGGCCGCCCCATCGCCGAGCACCAGGCGGTGGCCTTCCGCCTCGCCGACATGGCCACGGGCATCGAGGCGGCGTGCCAGATGACCCTGCATGCGGCCACCCTGCGCGACGCCGGCCTGCCCTGCCTCAAGGAGGCGTCCATGGCCAAGCTGTTCGCCTCCGAGATGGCGGAGCGCGTATGCTCCGACGCCATCCAGATCCACGGCGGCTACGGCTACGTGGAGGACTTCCCGGTCGAGCGTATCTACCGCGATGTCCGCGTGACCCAGATCTACGAGGGCACGTCGGACATCCAGCGCATGATCATCAGCCGCGCCCTCCTGGACGAGGGGTGATTGGAGGTGGTCGGGGGTGAACTCAACCCAGGGGTCGCTGAGGACCGCGGTGGACGCAGAGGTCGAATCGTGACGGAGAACGAGATCGGCGATGCACTCATCGGGTCAGCCATGAAGGTCCATTCGGCACTGGGCCCCGGTCTGCTTGAGAGCGTCTACGAAGCTTGCTTGACTCACGAACTGGCGAAACACGATTTGACCGTCCAACGGCAGGTCGTTCTGCCGGTGGAGTACGACGGTCAACTGATGGAAGCGGGATTCAGGATCGACATGCTGATTGCCAAGAAAGTCGTGGTCGAAGTAAAGGCCATCGACGGGCTGGCTCCGATTCACGCCGCGCAACTGCTGACCTATCTGCGGCTCGGCGGCTTCAAGCTCGGATATCTCTTGAATTTCAACGTCGCGCGTATGCGCGACGGGATAAAGCGCGTGGTCAACGGCCTTGAGGACGCAAAATGAGCAAGCCGGGCGATATTCCTTCGACACCAATCCTCCGCGATCCTCTGCGGCCCTCGGCGACCTCCGCGATTTCCTCGCCGCACCGACGTCCGGGAATGCCCCGACCATGACCGACGTCATCGAGTTCTATTTCGAGTTCTCGTCGTTCTACGGCTATTTCGCCAGCCACAAGATCGACGGGCTGGCCGAGGAATTCGGGCGGCGTGCCGTGTGGAAGCCCATCATGCTGGGCCCCATCTTCCAGAACACGGGAAACCGGCCCCTCCTGGAGCAGGGCATCAAGGCCGAGTACACCGCCCGCGACTGCGAACGCATGAGCCGCATGATGGGGGTGCCCTGGGTGCTGCCCGACCCGTTCCCCATCATCACCGTGACGGCCGCCCGCGCCTTCTACCTGATCGACGACGACGACCCCGAGCTGGCCAAGCGCTTCGCCAAGGCCGCCTACCACACCTATTTCGGCGAGGGCCGGACCATCGCGCCGCCGGAAGCGGTGCTGGAGGTGGCGGACAGCGTCGGCGTCGACGCGGACGCCCTGCGCGAAAACCTCCAGGGGCCCGGGATCAAGCAGCGCCTCAAGGACGAGGTCGCGGTGGCCATGGAGCGGGGCGTCTGCGGCTCGCCCTTCATCATCGTGGACGGCGAGGGCTTCTGGGGCTCGGACCGCCTGTGGATGGTCAAGAAATGGATCCGCGAGGGAGGATGGTAGACCGGCCATGACCATGCGCGACGCCGCGAGGACAGTCGCCGCCCTGCTGCTTGTCGCGCCGCTGGTGGCGGGCTGCGGGATGTTCGGCAAGCCGCTGACCCACCAGGAGCTGGCGGCCAAGCTGGAGCCCCACTACGTGGTCCTGAAGCCCCAGGGCGCCGAGCCCTTTCCGGCGGTGATGCTGTTCCACATGGGGGGCGCCATCGACGTCGGCTCGGAGAACTGGCAGGCCATGTTGGGGTGGGGTGACGAGCTGACGAACCGCGGTTACCTGGTGCTGGTGGTGGACAGCATGACCCCGCGCGGCCTCGACGGCGACGACCTGACCGGCCCCGACGGCCTGTGGGGCAACCGGCGCGCCGCCGACGTGGTGGTCGCGCTCGACCACCTGCGCGGCCGCGGCGACGTGGACGCCTCCCGCGTCGGTGCGTTGGGCTGGTCCCATGGCGGCTGGACGCTGCTCGATGCGCTCGCCTACAATCCGCCGGCCCGCCTGCCGGGCAGCATCCGCTCGGCGCCGGCGGCCGGGCTCGACGGCCTGCGGGCGGTGGTGGCCCTCTATCCCCACTGTTCGTTCCCGGCCGAGTTCCGCAAGGGCTGGACGGCCAAGGTGCCGGTGCTGATGGTCCTGGCCGAGGAGGACCGGGTGGCGTCGCCGACCGCCTGCCGCGACATCGCCAAGGCCCAGGCGGGCATCGGCTTTCCGGTGGTGGTGGACACCCTGGCCGGCGTCGGCCACGCCTTCGACTACCCGTGGAGCGACGCCGACGCCCACCCCGGCTTCCGCCACGACGCGGAGGCCACGAAGCGGGCCAAGGAGATGGTCGCCGAGTTCCTCGCCTGGCATCTCCGTCCCAACCCATGACCGCCATCAAGAGCGCCGTCAACGTCCGCTCCCAGGACTTCAAGGCCAACGCCGAGGCCATGAAGGCCCTGGTCGCCGACCTCCGGGCCAAGGTGACCGAGGCCAAGCAGGGCGGCGGCGACTTCGCCCGCGAGCGCCACGTGGGGCGCGGCAAGCTGCTGGTGCGCGAGCGCATCCGGCGCCTGCTCGACGTGGGCTCGCCGTTCCTCGAGCTGTCGCAACTGGCGGCCTACGGCATGTACGACGGCGAGGTGCCGTCGGCCGGCATGGTCACCGGCATCGGCCGCATCCGCGGCCACGAATGCGTGATCATCGCCAACGACCCGACCGTCAAGGGCGGCACCTACTATGGCATGACCGTGAAGAAGCACGTCCGCGCCCAGGAGATCGCCGCCGAGAACCGGCTGCCCTGCGTCTACCTGGTGGAGTCCGGCGGCGCCAACCTGCCCGAGCAGGACGAGGTGTTCCCCGACCGCGACCACTTCGGCCGCATCTTCTACAACCAGGCGGTCATGTCGGCCGCCGGCGTGCCGCAGATCGCCGTGGTCCACGGCTCTTGCACCGCCGGCGGCGCCTACGTGCCGGCCATGTCCGACGAAAGCATCATCGTGCGCAACCAGGGCACCATCTTCCTCGGCGGACCGCCGCTGGTGAAGGCCGCCACCGGCGAGGTGGTGAGCGCCGAGGAGCTGGGCGGCGCCGACGTCCATGCCCGGACCTCTGGCGTCACCGACCACTACGCCATGGACGACGGCCACGCCCTGGCCATCGCCCGGCGTGCCGTCGGCAACCTCAACCGGGTCAAGTCCCACAACCTTGACGTTCGCGAACCCCGCGAACCCCGGTACGACCCGGCGGAGGTCTACGGCATCGTGCCGGTCGACCTGAAGAAGCCCTTCGAGGTGCGTGAGGTCATCGCCCGCCTGGTCGACGCCTCCGAGTTCGACGAGTTCAAGCAGCTCTACGGCACCACGCTGGTGTGCGGCTTCGCCCACCTGTTCGGCTATCCCGTGGGTCTCGTCGCCAACAACGGGATCCTGTTCTCCGAGTCGGCGCTCAAGGGCGCCCATTTCGTCGAGCTCTGCGCCAAGCGTGGCATCCCCTTGATTTTCCTGCAGAACATCACCGGCTTCATGGTGGGCAAGAAATACGAGGCCGGCGGCATCGCCAAGGACGGCGCCAAGATGGTCACCGCCGTGGCGTGCGCCAAGGTGCCCAAGTTCACGGTGCTGATCGGCGGCAGCTTCGGCGCCGGCAACTACTCCATGTGCGGCCGCGGCTACTCCCCGCGGCTGCTGTGGATGTGGCCCAACGCCCGCATCTCGGTGATGGGCGGCGAACAAGCGGCGAACGTGCTGGCGACGGTCAAGCGCGACAACCTGGAGGCGCAAGGGCAGTCGTGGTCGGCCAAGGAGGAGGCGGCCTTCAAGGCGCCGGTCCTGGAACAGTACGAGCACCAGGGCCATCCGTACTATGCCAGCGCCCGGCTGTGGGACGACGGCATCATCGACCCCGCCGAGACCCGCATGGTGCTGGGCCTCGGGATTTCCGCCGCCCTCAACGCGCCTATCGAAGACACGACGTTCGGCGTGTTCCGCATGTAAGGGGGAACGCGGATCATGGACTTCCTCGATCTGTCGGTATTGAAGGACCTGGGCGAGGCGTTGCCCTACGCGGCGACGGCGGCCTACGTGGTCGCCGTGGTGGTCATCGCGTGGCTGAGCGTGCGCGTGCTCCGCATCGGGGGCGGGGCGGTGACGGTGTCGCTGCTGTTCGCGCCGCTGCTCGCCTTCCTCATCTTCTCCGACCAGTTGGCTGAGATCCTCGGCATGGGGTTCGGCACCCGCTTCATCGGCGTCGGCGCCACGCCCGTGGCGGAGCTGGCGGTGGGGGCCGACGCCACGCCGCTCGCCGGACCCGTCGGGCCGGACGCCGCCGTCGGGCCGGTGCTGCTGCTGGGGCCGGGCGCCGCGCCGTCGCGGCGCGAAGCGGCCATCGAGCGGGCGCTGGCCATCGGCCGCCTGATCTACCGGTCGCTGCTCGATGGGACCTTCCGCGCCCTGGTGGTGATCGATGCCGAGGGCCGGGTGGTCGGCGGCGTCCCGCGCGACCGCTTCCTGGACCTGCTGCGCATCCCCTTCATCCCGCCGGCGGACACGGACCTGAAGCTGCAGTTCCTGCGCAACTGGAACCGCCAGCAGATCGAGCTGACCCGCCTGTGGGTCATCCTCGCCGATCCACCCGAAGCCGCCGCCGGCTCCGGGACGCTGGTCGCCGGCAGCGATACGGCGGCCCAGGCCCTGGCCGCCCTGCGCGCCGCCGGCGTGTCCCTCGCCGTGGTGGTGGACGACGACGGACGATACGCCGGCGTGGTGACGGCGTCCGCCCTGTCCGACCGCCTGACCGACGACGTGGTCGGCGCCATGGGTCCGGGGGGCCGGCCATGAGCGGCGAGACGCAGCCGGCGGTGGTCACCGACATCGACGCCCGCGGCGTCGCCCGCGTCATGCTCAGCAACCCGGACCGTCACAACGTCTTCGACGACCGCCTGATCGCGCACCTGACCGAGACCTTCGGTGCGCTGGGGTCCGACGCGGCCGTCCGCCTGGTCGTGCTGGCGGCGGAAGGGAAGAGCTTCTCGGCCGGCGCCGACCTCAACTGGATGCGCCGCATGGCCGGCTATTCCTACGACGAGAACCTGGCCGACGCCAAGGCCCTGGCCGGCATGGTGCGCACCCTCGACCGCCTGCCCAAGCCGACGGTGGCCCTGGTCCAGGGCCCGGCGTACGGCGGCGGCGTCGGCCTGATCGCCGCCTGCGACATCGTCGTGGCCGCCGACCACGCCACCTTCGCCCTCACCGAGGTCAAGCTGGGCATCATTCCGGCCGCCATCTCGCCCTTCGTCATCGGCGCCATGGGGGTGCGCAACGCCCGCCGCTACATGCTCACCGCCGAGCGGTTCGACGCCGCCGAGGCCCTGCGCGTCGGGCTCGTCCACCAGGTGGTGCCGCCACGGGACTTGACAGAGACGGGCGAGCGCATCGTGGCCGCGGTGCTGGCCAACGGCCCGCGGGCCGTCGAGGAGGCCAAGGACCTGATCTTCGCCGTCGCCGGCCGCCCCGTGGACGAAGCCCTGTCCGCCGAGACCGCCGGGCGCATCGCCCGCGTCCGCGCTTCCGAGGAAGGCCGCGAGGGCGTGGCCGCGTTCCTGGACAAGCGCAAGCCGGGCTGGATCGAGGAGTAGGCGCCGCCGTGTTTCCCAAGCTCCTGATCGCCAATCGGGGGGAGATCGCCTGCCGCATCGTGCGCACGGCGCGGCGGCTGGGCATCCCGGCGGTCGCCGTGTTCTCCGACGCCGACGCCGGGGCCCTGCACGTGGACATGGCCGACGAGGGGCGCTGGATCGGCGCCGCCGACGCTGTCGACAGCTACCTCAACGTCGAGGCCGTCCTCGCCGCGGCGGAGGCCAGCGGCGCGGCGGCCGTCCATCCCGGCTACGGTTTCCTGTCCGAGAACGCGGCGTTCGCCGCCGCCTGCCAGGACCGCGGGATCGTGTTCATCGGACCGCCCGTCGAGGCCATCCGGGCCATGGGCGACAAGACGGCGGCCAAGCGGATCATGGCGGAGGCCGGCGTGCCCACCGTTCCGGGCAGCCTCGGCGAGGACCAGGACGCGGACCGTCTGGCCGCCGACGCCGACGACATCGGGTATCCGGTGCTGATCAAGGCAGCGGCCGGTGGCGGTGGCCGGGGCATGCGGGTGGTGGAGCGGGCGGGCGATTTCGCCGAGGCCCTCGCGTCGGCCAGGCGGGAGGCGGCGTCGGCCTTCGGCGACGACCGGGTGTTGCTGGAGCGCTACCTGGCGCGGCCCCGTCACGTGGAGATCCAGGTGTTCGCCGACACCCACGGCACCGTGGTCCACCTGTTCGAGCGCGACTGCTCCGTCCAGCGCCGCCACCAGAAGATCATCGAGGAGGCCCCGGCCCCCGGCGTGGATGCCGCCCTGCGCCGGCGCATGGGCGAGGCGGCGGTGGCGGCGGCGCGGGCCATCGGCTATGTGGGCGCGGGCACCGTCGAGTTCCTGTTGGACGACGACAAGTCCTTTTATTTCATGGAGATGAACACGCGTCTTCAAGTGGAACATCCGGTGACCGAGATGATCACCGGCCACGATCTGGTGGAGTGGCAGCTCCGCGTGGCGGCTGGCGAGGCGCTGCCCTGCGGCCAGGACGACCTGCGCATCGACGGCCACGCCTTCGAGGCGCGGCTCTACGCGGAGGACCCGGCGCGGGACTTCCTGCCCGCCGCCGGGATGCTGAGCCACCTGCGGTTCCCCGCCGAGGGCGCCCACGTGCGCATCGATGCGGGCGTCCGCCAGGGGGAAACGGTCGGCATCCACTACGACCCCATGATCGCCAAGCTGATCGTCTGGGACGGGGACCGGGATGCGGCCCTGCGGCGCCTGCGGACGGCCCTGGCCGGCGTGCAGGTGGCGGGCGTCGCCACCAACCTGGACCTGCTGGCGGCGGTGGCCGATCACCCGGCGTTCGGCAGCGGCGACGTAGACACCCGCTTCATCGAGCGGCACGCGGCCGACCTGTTCCCCGAAACCGGACCGGCCTCGGGCCAGTTCCTGGCCCTGGCCTGCCTGGCGGTGCTGCTGCGCCGGGCCTCGGAGGTGGCGGCGGCGGCCCGGGCCTCGGCCGATCCGTGGTCGCCGTGGCATTCCACCGACGGCTGGCGCCTCAACGATGACAACCACCATGTGCTGACCTTCGATGACGGCGGCCGGCCGGTGGACGTGTTGGTGCACTACCGGCGCGGGGGCTTCCAACTGGAGCTGCCCGGGGCCGACGGCGCCCTGGTGGCCGGCGGCGAGATGGACGGCGCCGGCGACCTGGTGGCCGACCTGGACGGCAGCCGCATCACCGCCACGGTGGCGCGGCACGGCGACGAGCTGACCATCCTGTGCGGTGGCGCCAGCCATCGGCTGACCGTGGTCGATCCCGCCGCACGGGCCGGCGAGCAGGAGGGGCCGACCGGCCACCTGACGGCGCCCATGCCGGGCAAGGTGGTGGCCATCACGGCCGAGCCGGGCACGGCGGTGGACCGCGGCACCACCCTGATGGTGCTGGAGGCCATGAAGATGGAGCACGCCGTGACGGCGCCCGCCGACGGCACCGTCACCGCCGTCCACTATGCCGTCGGCGAGCAGGTGGAGGAGGGGGCCGAGCTGCTGGCCTTTTCCGTCGATGGGGACGCGGCGGGGTAGCGCTGCGGGTCAGGACGCCCACACGGAGACGCTGCGCTCGGACGGGCGGATCTCCAGGATCCGGTGGTTGTTGGTGTCCGCCATGAGCAGGCGGTCGGGACCGTCGGCGGCCACCCCCGCCGGCTCGCCCGGCGGTCGGCAGGCATCGGACGGGCAGGCGAAGGCGGTCTCGCCGAGGTCGCTGACGCAGCGCCCGGCCACGTCGAGGACGCGCAGGCAGCCGTTGTAGCTGTCGGCGACCACGATGGCGTCCTCCCACAGGTCGAGGCCCAGGGCGTGCTGCAGCCGCGCCTGGTCGAAGGGGCCGTTCTGGTGGCCGAAGTCGAACAGGCCGGCGCCGACCAGGGTCTCGACCCGCGGCTCGGCGCCCAGATGCACGGCCCGCACCGCCGAGGACTCGCTGTCGGCGAAATACAGGACGCCACGGCCCGCATCGAAGGCCAGGGCGCTCGGTTGCGCCAGGTGGGCGTCAAGGGCCGGTCCGTCGACGATGGCCTCGGCGCCACAGCCGGCCAGGGGCTGGACCACGCAGGCGCACAGATCCAGCTCGCCGATCTGGTGGCTGCCGGCGTTGGCGAACAACAGGCGGTCGCCGGCCAGCGCCAAGTCCCACACCGACGCCAGGGCGGCGTCCCCGGCCGCCAGAGGGTGCCTGAGGGCGAGGCCGCGTTGGCCGTCGCCGGAGAGGGTGCGCACCGTTCCGTCGTCCAGGTCGATGCGGCGGATGGCGTGGTTGCCGGTGTCGGCCACGTAGATGGCGCCGTCGCCGCACACCAGGCCCTGGGGGCCATTGAAGGCGCTGCCGGTGGCATCCAGGTCGATGAACCCGGGGCGGCCGTTGCCCCAGCGGGCCACCTCGACGCCGTCGTCGTCGAACACCACGATCTGGTGATGGCCGCTGTCGGCCACGGCCCACCGCTTGCTGCCGTTGGCGCCGGCCAGGGGCTTGATCTTGCCCGGGAATCGCAGGCGTCCGCCGGTGGGCGGCGGCGCTGTCAGGGGCAGCGGCGCGGGGCTCGCCTGGCGCTTGCGGCGCCAGTGGCGGACGATCTCGCCGACGCCGCTGAGCAGCAGATCGGGATCGGGCTCGCCCGGCAGGTCGCCGAGGATCATGCCGTCCGGGGCGACGAAGATCAGGGTCGGCCAGGCGCGCACGGCGTACTCCCGCCACAGGGTCATGTGGGGGTCGTGGACCACGGGGTGGCGGATGTCGTAGCGCGCGATGGCGTGGGCGACGTTGTCGGCCTGGCGTTCGGCCAGGAACTTGGGTGAGTGGACGCCGATCACCGCCACTTCGTCGGGGAACGACTCCTCCACCCGCCGCAGGGTGGGCAGCACGTGCATGCAGTTGATGCAGCAGAAGGTCCAGAAGTCGATGATCAACAGCCGGCCGCGCAGGTCGGCCAGCGTCAGCGGCTTGTCGACGTTGAACCAGTGCAGTCCGGCGCGGTCGAAATCCGGTGCGCGGGTCAGCCCGTACATGGGGGCCCCATTTGGATCGAGCCTCCTCCCCCGGCCGTGGCGGCGCCGGGCCCTGTCTTTATTTGGGACGGCGGCGCTCAGTTTCCAGCGCCCGTGTGGGACTCCGACGCGACGCTGGCACGGCCGCGGGAATCCCTTTATAGGTAAAGCCGTTGGCCGGAGGGGAGCACACGCCATGGCGCTCAAGGACATCCTGGTCCACGTCGACGGCTCGGCCCAGGGCAAGGCCCGGCTGGAGGCCGCCATCAACCTGGCCGCCGTCCACGAGGCCCATCTGACCGGCCTCTACGTCCTGACCCATCCCCGGGTGCCCGGGTTCGTCCGCGCCCAGATCCCGGCCGAGGTCATGGAGGCCCAGGGCAAGGCCGTGGCCGCAGTGGCCGAGTCCACCGAAGCCGCCTTCCACGACGCGGCGTCACGGGCCGGCATCTCGGCCGAATGGCGCGCCGTCGAGGGCGAGCCGGTGGAGGTGGTCGCGCTCCATGCCCGCTACAGCGACGTCGCCGTGGTCGGCCAGCGGGACCCGGAAGGCGACGAGTACGCGTCCGCCGACGACGTCCCGGACCGGCTGATCCTGTCCATCGGGCGCCCGGCCCTGGTGGTCCCGTGCGTCGGCCGCTACCCCGCCGTCGGTCAGCGGGTGATGGTGGCCTGGGATGCCGGCCGCCTGGCCACCCGGGCGGTCAACGACGCCCTGCCGTTCATGGAGAAGGCCAAGCAGGTGGTGGTCCTCGCCGTCAATCCGGTCGGCGGTCCGGAGGGCCACGGCGAGATCCCCAGTGCCGACATCTGCCACCACCTGGCCCGTCACGGCATCAAGGCGGAGGCCCAGCACATCCACGCCGACGACGTGGAGGTGGGCGACATGCTGCTGTCGCGGGCCGCCGACGAGGGCATCGACCTGCTGGTCATGGGGGCGTACGGCCACGCCCGGTGGCGGGAGCTGGTGCTGGGCGGCGTGACCCGGCACCTGCTGGCCCACATGACCATGCCGGTCCTCATGTGCCACTGAGTCCGGCGGGCCTTTGAACCGAGAAGCGAAGCGCCGTCATGGCGCGCCGGAAAGCCCGCGCGGCGCTTGAGCGCCACCGCCTTCGCATGAAATTGCCCGGATGGCCATTTCATTGGCGCGGCGGTACGAGTCCGGCGGGCCACTGGACCAAGATGCGACGCGCCGCCGGCGAAGCGGCGCGAGGCCCACAACCACCTACTTTCGCATAGGGCCGGTATACGTATGCATAATAGTTCGGCCGTTCAACTGTCGGTACCCTTATCGGACGGTCTCATGGGGGAAGGGGCCACCGGCGGAGGAGGTCACCCGTGATTCACGTCGAGTCCACCGTCAGCGTCGCCGGAATGTGGGCGGTCGTCGATGGGGGCCGTGTGCTTGCGGTGCGGTCGACCCGGGAACGGGCCATGATCGAGTGCGGCCGGCTACGCGGCGTCGAATGCCGGCTGTGCGACGTGGGCTGCGCCTACGAGGACGTGGCCGGATCGACCGCAGACCCCTCCGCCGCTTAACGCTCACACCTAGAGCACGGTTCGATCAAATCGACCCGATTTGATCGAACGGTCGTGCTCTAAACCATTGATTTCTAGAGCAAGTAGATCCGATCAAACGATTCCGTT
>JANQFP010000241.1 GCA_028277795.1 Rhodospirillales bacterium | reverse complement strand
ACGGCAGCTCGTCCTCGGTGGGCAGCCGCGGCGGCAACGCCAGCTGCGGAGCGGGCATGGACATGGACTGACGCCTGGTGCTGTGGGGGCCTGTCCAGCTTACGCCGACGGCGGCGGGACGCAAGGCCATCGCGACCTGGGCGGGGAAGGGGATCCGGTTTGGCGCCAAGCACAGCTCGGCACAGCGGCCAAGCGAAGCACCGTCCACCCCTGCTCGTGCGGCATGCGGAGGACTGCGCGTCCGCTCGTCCCCCCAGGCCGGGCCCAGGGACAGCGCCCATGGCGGTGCATGCAGTTGTGAATCCTGACCAATGTACCGCCGCAGGAGCGCGGTGCTAGCGGAGCTCCGCCCCTTCGAACACCCACCGCAACAACGCGTGATGCACCGCGTGCCCATGCCAGGCGGCCAGCCGTCGGCCGGGCAGGGCATTGACCAGCACGACGACCACCCAGCGCTGGCCGTCGGGGTCGAGCAGGTAGCCGGCGATGCAGCTGGCGTCGCGGACGGTACCGGTCTTCATGTGGGCGCGGCCTTCGATGGGCTCCTTGCGCATGCGCCTGGTCAGGGTGCCGTCGACGCCCATGATGGCCATGGAGGCCATGAGCTCCGGCATCCAGGGCTGGTGGTAGGCCCAGGCGAGCAGCTCGCCCAGGCTGGCCGCAGCGATGCGGGTGTCGCGGGAGAGGCCCGAGCCGTTGTCGATAATGAGCTCCGGGACGCCGATGCCGCGCTCGGCGAGCCAGAGCGACAGCGCCTCGCGGGACTTCTCGCGGCTTCCCGGCGGTCCGGCGTGCTCGACGCCGAGGGCGAGGAACAGCATCCGCGCCATGAGGTTGTCGGATCGCTTGTTGACGGTGCGCAGCAACTCGTGCAAGGGCCGGGAGTAGGCGATGTGGAAGACCTTGGCCTGCCGCGGCGTGCGGGCGGCCAGCACGCGGCCGTCGATGCTGCCGCCGAGCTGGTGCCAGAGGGCGTCGAAGGCGGCGGCGGCATGCTGCGCTGGGCTCAGGATCAGCCGCGGGATGCGCTCGTCGGGGCATTCGCTGGCGAAGCTGCCGCCGATGGTGAGGCGGGCTATGGCCGAGCCCTGGGGCGCCGGCGTTGCGGGGGTGGGCAGGCTGGGTGTGAGCGGTGCGTCGGCGGGTAGCGGCTCGCTGGGGCGGATGTCGCCGGCGCCGGGCTCGGTGCCCTTGGGGCCGACGCCTTGGGCACCGTCCGTGGTGGTCGGTGTCTCCTGTGCAGGCGACAGCTCCGGCTCGGTGATGACGACACTGAGCCGGTGGTAGCGGCCGCGGCAGGGCGCCTGGACGACCTTGGCCCGGTTGACGATCTCGAGGTGGCTTAGCGGCGGCTCGGTGTAGAGGCCCACGCCGCCACGCTCGCGGTCGTTATACAGATGCACATAGGTCAACTGCCGGTTCAGGCTGAGCGCGGCAGGCAAGGCGTTGTAGCTCTTCTGCGCAGCGCCGTCGAAGTCGCCGCGTCCGGCGGTGGGCGGCACCAGGTGGCTGTTGTCGAACACCAGGTTGCCGGCGATGTGGCGGAGGCCTTTCTCGCGCACGGCGCGGATCAGGCCGGCGTATGCCTCGGTGGTGAGGAAGGGATCTCCGTAGCCCTTGACGTAGAGGTCGCCTTCCAGTGTGCCGGCGATGACTTCGCCGGTAATCAGCACCTGGGTTCGCCACTGATAGTCGGGGCCGAGCAGCTCGAGTGCCGCGACGCTGGTGACGAGCTTGATGGTGGAGGCGGGGATGCGGGGCGTTTCGGCGTTGACGGCGAGCAGCGGCCCTGGGTCGTCTACACGACGGACGTAGGCGCTGACTTGGCTCCGCTGGAGGCTCAGCTCCGGCAGCACGGCGCGCACCTCGGGCGGTAGCCGATCCTGGGGCTCGGGTGCCGGGGTCTGTTCCGGCACATCTGCGTAGCGCTCTGCAGCCAAGGCGTCGGTCGCGGCGGCATCTGCCATCGCCGGTGCCTGCTCGGCGGTGGCACCGACCGCGGGTGCGAGGCCGAGCCAAAGGGTTGCCGTCGCCAGCGTGGAT
>JANQFP010000231.1 GCA_028277795.1 Rhodospirillales bacterium | reverse complement strand
TGTCGGTCCTGAGCGGGCCGGCGGCGGCCGGGCCGGCCGAGGCGGTCGCCGCTGCCCGCCGGCTGATCGGACGGGACGGCCGTCCCGGGCTGGTGGCGGTGACCTCGGTGCTCGCGGGGCCCGACGCCGTCGCCAACCTGGCGGTCACCGCCGACGGTGCCTGGCAGGTGACGACGCCGCGCCTGCCCCTGGCGGCCAAGGGGGCCGGCGACGCTTTCGCCGCCCTGCTGCTCGCCCGCATCCTCGAAGGCGACGACCCGGCGGCGGCGCTGGGGGCGGCGACGGCCGCCGTGTTCGGCCTGGTCCGCGCGACGGCCGAGGCGGGGGCGCGGGAGCTCTGTCTGGCCACGGCCCAGGACCAGATGGTGGCCCCGTCGCAGGCCTTCCCGGTGCGGCCCTTGACCCCGCGGTGACGCGCGGCGGTTGTCGGGACGGCCCGAACCGGCTATTCACTTATCCGTCACACGGCACCCCGCCGTGGATCGCGGATGCCGCCCCATGGACCGCGTCCGTGCCGCCGGTTCGGCTCGCCATGTCCGACGCGTACCTCGCCAAGCTCCGATTCCTTGTCGTCGAGGACAACCCGTTCATGCGCACCATCATTCGGCGCGTGCTCGGGACGCTCAATGTGGGCGAGGTGCGCGAGGCCAACAACGGCGCCGAAGGCCTGACGGTGATGCAGACCTACGAGCCCGACATCATCATCGTCGACTGGGAGATGGAGCCGGTCGACGGCATCGAGTTCATCCGCATGGTGCGCACCGGCTCCGACAGCCAGAACCCCTTCGTCCCCATCATCATGGTCACCGCGCACTCGGAACGGGCCCGGGTCATCACCGCCCGCGAGGCGGGGGTCACCGAGTTCGTGGTCAAGCCCATGTCGGCCAAGACCCTTTACGACCGCATCGAGGCGGTCATCGAGCGGCCGCGCCGCTTCGTCCGCACCAAGACCTTCTTCGGTCCCGACCGGCGCCGCCACAAGGGGCGCTACGCCGGGCCGGAACGGCGTGGCACCGAGCAGCCGGAGCCCAAACCCCGCGCCGAGGCGCCCGCGCCCGATGCCGCGATGGGCCAGGAGGAGATCAACGTCCTGCTCAACCCCGATTCCGTCCCCGAGTCGGACGACGACAAGGAGCAGTGACCATCGCCGCGTGAGTCGGCCATGACAGGCCGGCGCCGCCCTGCTATACCTGCCCCACCCATCGGCCGACCCGGTCCAACGTCGGAGTGCACCAAGCGATGAAGAACCTCGGACAGATGATGAAGCAGGCCCAGCAACTGCAGTCCAAGATGGCGGAGATGCAGGAGCAGCTTGCCGCCGTGGAGATCACCGGGTCCTCCGGCGGCGGCATGGTGACCGTGACCCTCACCGGCAAGCTGGAGATGCGCAAGGTGGCCATCGACCCGTCCATCGTCGAACCGGGCGAGCTGGAAGTCCTGGAGGACCTGATCCTGGCCGCCTACGGCGACGCCAAGGCCAAGGTGGAGGCGCACCAGGCGGAGCGCATGTCCGAACTCACCGGAGGCTTGAACCTGCCGGCCGGCATGCAGCTTCCCTTCTGAGCCGCGTCGGCACCGGCCGGCCTCGCCGCCCGTGTCCGCCATCGACCGTCTGATCCAACTGCTGGCCAAGCTGCCCGGCCTGGGCCCGCGCTCGGCGCGGCGGGCCGCGCTCCACCTGGTCAAACGCCGGGAGACCCTTCTCGTCCCCCTCGCCCGCGCCCTCGCCGAGGCCGCCGACGCCATCCGCACCTGCTCGGTGTGCGGCAACCTGGACGCCGGCGACCCGTGCGCCGTGTGCGCGGACACGCGGCGCGACCCGTCGGTCATCTGCGTGGTCGAGGATGTGGCCGACCTGTGGGCGCTGGAGCGGGCGGGGTCGTTCCGCGGCACCTACCATGTGCTGGGCGGTGTCCTGTCGGCACTCGACGGGGTCGGGCCCGAGGACCTGAACCTCTCCGCCCTGGTCACCCGGGCCGGGGCCGGGGCGGTCACCGAGGTGATCCTGGCCACCAGCGCCACCGTGGACGGCCAGACCACCGCCCACTACATCGCCGAGCGCCTGGCCGGCTGCAACGTGGTGGTGTCGGGCTTGGCCCATGGCGTGCCGGTGGGCGGCGAGCTCGACTACCTGGACGACGGCACCCTCAGCGCGGCGCTGAAAGCGCGGCGGCCGGTGGAATGACGGCCCCCGGCGACCTGCAGCGGGCCCTCGATCTGCACCGGGCCGGCCGCCTCGCCGACGCCGGCGATATCTACAAGCGACTGCTGCAGGCCAATCCGGACAACGTCGATGCCCTGCACCTGATGGGGGCGGTGGTCCTCGCCGCCGGCGACGCCGACACCGCCATCACCCTCATCCGCCGCGCCACCCGACTGCAGCCGGACTACCCGGCGCCGCACGTCAACCTGGGCAACGCCCTGCAGGCCGCCGGACGGACGGCGGAGGCCGCCGAGGCCTTCCGCACGGCCCTGGACCTGGCCCCGGACTTGGCCGAGGCGGCGAGCAACCTGGCCAACGCGCTCAACGCCCTGGGGCGCTTCGACGAGGCCGCCGAGGCCGGCCGCCGGGCGGTGGACCTGGCGCCCGCCATGGCCGAGGCCCACAACAACCTGGGCAACGCCCTGGCCGGCGTGGGCGACGGGGATGCGGCGGAGGCCTACCGGCGCGCCCTGGCGCTACGGCCCGACTTCTCCGACGCCCGCTACAACCTCGGGCGGGTGCTGGCCGAGCAGGGGGCCCACGAGGACGCGTTCGCCAGCTTCACCCGCGCCGTGGCGCTGGACCCGGGCGCCGCCGTCAAGCACTACAACCTGGGCAACGCCGCCCTGGCCCTCGACCGTTTCGAGGCCGCCGCGGCGGCCTTCGGCGAGGCGGCGCGGTTGGACCCGGGGATGGCCGATGCCCACAACAACCTGGGCGCGGCGCTGCAGTCCCTGGACCGCCTGGACGAGGCGGTGGCCAGCCTGCGCCGGGCGCTGGCCCTGGACGAGGAGGCCGCCGACGTCCACTGGAACCTGGCCCTGGCCCTGCTCCAGGCGGGCGACTACGAGGCCGGCTGGCGGGAGTACGAATGGCGGTGGCGCAATCCCGACCTGGCCTTGGGCGCGCGGGACTTCCCGCAGCCCCTGTGGGACGGCGGCGACCTGGACGGCGCCACCATCCTGATCCACGCCGAGCAGGGGTACGGGGACACCCTGCAGTTCGTGCGCTACGTGCCCCTGGTCGCCGGCCGCGGCGGCCGGGTGGTGCTGGAGTGCCCGCAGAAGCTGGTGCGGCTCCTGGGCGGGGTCGACGGCGTCGGCGCGGTGGTGGCCCGCGGCGACCCGCTGCCCGAGTTCGCCGTCCAGGCCCCCATGATGAGCCTGCCGGCCATCCTGGGCACGACGCTCGACACGGTGCCGGCCGACGTGCCGTACCTGGACCCGAGCCTGGGCCAGGTGCCGGAGGCCTTGCAGGCAGACGGTCTCGGCCTCAAGGTGGGCATCGCCTGGGCCGGCAGCCGGACCCGGCGCCAGGACCACCTGCGCTCGGTGGCGCCGGAGCGGTTCGCGCCGCTGGTCGCGGTCCCGGGCACCACGGTCTTCAGCCTCCAGGTGACCGCCCCCGCCCCGGACGGCGTGCACGAGCTGGCCCCCGACATCCTCGACTTCGCCGACAACGCGGCGGCGGTGGCGGCCCTGGACCTGGTCATCGCCGTGGACACGGCGACGGTCCACCTGGCCGGGGCCCTGGGCCGGCCGGTGTGGGTGCTGCTGTCGCGGCCGGCCAGCTACCTGTGGATGAGCGACCGCGACGACAGCCCGTGGTACCCGACCGCGCGGCTGTTCCGCCAGCCGCGGCCCGGCGACTGGGACGCGGTGTTCGCCGCCGTAGCCGAGGCCCTGGCGGACTTGGCTACCTGACCCCTACTCGGCCGCCGACGCCGCGTCGGGCGGCGTGTGGACCAGAGTCTCGTAGTCTTCCATGAGCTGCTGGGTGAGGGTGCCGGGGGTGTAGGTGTGCTCGTCGATGAGGCCGACCGGGGTCACCTCGGCCGCCGTGCCGGTAAGGAACACCTCCGTCGCCCGGTCCAGCTCGTCGGGCATGATGGGCCGCTCCACCACCTCGATGCCCCGCTTGCGCGCGAGGTCGATGACCGTGCGCCGGGTGATGCCGTCGAGGAAGCAGTCGGGCGTCGGCGTGTGCAGGCGGTCGTCGCCGAGCACCATGAAGATGTTGGCGCCCGTGGACTCGGCCACCTGGCCGCGCCAGTCCAGCATCAGGGCGTCGTCGTAGCCCTCCGCCTCCACCCCGTGCTTGGACAGGGTGCAGATCATGTAGAGGCCCGCCGCCTTGGCGTGCACCGGCGCGGTGGCGGGATCGGGACGCCGCCACGGCGCGGTCTTCAGGCGGATGCCCTTCATGCGCGCCTCGGGCGAGAAGTAGGACGGCCAGGGCCAGGTGGCGATCGCCAGGTGGATGCGGGTCTCCTGGGCCGACACCCCCATCATCTCGCTGCCCCGCCAGGCGACGGGGCGCACGTAGCCGTCGCCGATGCCGTTGGCGGCGCACACCTCGCGGCACGCAGCGTCCACCTCGGCCACCGAGTAGGGCAGCTCGAACCCCAGCATGGTGGCCGACGTGGCCAGGCGCTCGCTGTGCTCGGTCAGCTTGAAGATGTGGCCGCTGTACACGCGCTCGCCCTCGAACACGGCCGAGGCGTAGTGCAGGGCATGGCTGAGCACGTGCAGGCGCGCCTCGCGCCACGGCACCAGGGCGCCGTCGGCCCAGATCACGCCATCGCGGTCGTCGAAGGGGGCGGAACCGGCCATGGCAGGGTCTTTCTCCGAAAGGTGCGGATGCGCAACGAAATTGCGGCCTCAGCGGCTCAAGTGTTGAATTCTGACCAAAACCGGCATATATGTCAACATCGCTGACTTAATTTTCCCGCCGGGATTTGCCCGCCATGGACTCGCCCGACCCCGTTCCCGTCGCCCCCGCCGTCGAGGAGGGCGCCCTGCGCGAGGCCATCGAGCTTTTGTTCTTCGCCTACCGCGACTTCACCGGCGAGGCCGACGCGGTGCTGGCCGAATACGGCTTCGGCCGCGCCCACCACCGGGTGATCTACTTCGTCGGCCGCCACCCCGGCATCACGGTCAGCGAGCTCCTGGCCATCCTCAAGATCACCAAGCAGAGCCTGTCCCGGGTCCTCGGCCAGCTGGTCCGCGAGGGGTTCGTCGAGCAGCGCACCGACGCCGGCGACCGCCGCCGCCGCCGGCTGTTCCTCACCCCCCGGGCGACGGCGCTGGAACGGCTGCTGACGGCGTGCCAGAGCCGCCGCGTCCAGAGCGCCCTCGAGGCCGCCGGCGACGGCGCCGACCAGCGATTCAAGGCAGTGCTGCGGGCGATGATCAACGAGGAGGACCGGGCCCGCGTCCCCG
The DNA here is from genome assembly GCA_028277795.1 of Rhodospirillales bacterium. Taxonomy (GTDB): domain Bacteria; phylum Pseudomonadota; class Alphaproteobacteria; order Rhodospirillales; family JANQFP01; genus JANQFP01. Next base: position 8,570 of record JANQFP010000231.1, on the reverse strand, counting down.
GTCCGGGAAGGGCATGACCCCAGGCAGGGCTGCGGTGATCGCGCCCCCGGACGTTGCGTCGGGACTCCCTCCCGTGGGGGTCGTCGGGAGGACAAAGCAGAACCGCGGCCAGGACCGGCTTGGGTCTGCACGCCACGCCCGGGGACACCGCGAAAGCTTCTCACCGGCGGTGCCGGGCGGCAAGACGACGGCCCTTCAACTCGCCTCACATGTCCGTGACGCCGCCGTGACATGACCGGGACTCCGCGGCCTCAACCGCGGCCGCGGTAGGGCGTCACGCCCTGGTCGGGGACCCACAGGCCGGGGGGCGGCTCGCCGGTCTGGTAGAAGACGTCGATGGGGATGCCGCCGCGCGGGTACCAGTAGCCCCCCATGCGCAGCCACTTGGGGCCCGCCGCCGCCTGCACCTTCTTGGCGATGGCCAGGGTGCAGTCCTCGTGGAAGGCCCCGTGGTTGCGGAACGACGCCAGATAGAGCTTGAGCGACTTGCTCTCCACCAGCATCCGGTCGGGGACGTAGTCGAGCACCAGATGGGCGAAGTCCGGCTGGCCGGTGACCGGGCACAGGGCGGTGAACTCGGGGCAGGTGAAGCGCACCAGGTAGAGGTCGCCGGCGTGGGGGTTGGCCACCGTCTCCAGCGCCGCGTCGTCGGGGGAGGCGGGGATGTCCGCCTGGCGCCCGAGCTGGCTCAGGGTCTCGGTGGTGGACTCGGCCATGTCAGTACCGCCACGGATCCGAGTCGTCGACGCTGCAGTTGCGCGACTGCTGCTTGCACACGTTGCGGCCGGTCTCGTAGAGGGACTGTAGCCACTTGTCGGTGTCGCAGGCGGCGAGGCCCAACGCCGCCGCCAGACCCAATACCGCCGTCATCACCCGCAGGCCCGGTCGTCTCATGTCAATCCGTCTCCTCGTCGCCGGCCGCCCGGGCCGCCGCAAAATCGCTCATGAAATGGGCGAAGGTTCCCGTCTCGATGGCCGCCCGCAGGTCCGCCATGAGGTCCTGATAGACCTGCAGGTTGTGCCACGTCAACAGCATGGCCGCCAGGATCTCCTTGGCCTGGACCAGATGGTGGAGGTAGGCGCGGGAATATCCCCGGCACGCCGGGCAGGGGCAGGACTCGTCCAGAGGTCGCGGGTCGTCCCGGTGGCGCGCGTTGCGGAGATTGAGCACGCCACGACGGGTGTAGGCCTGACCGGTGCGCCCCGAGCGGGTGGGGATGACGCAGTCGAACAGGTCGATGCCGCGGGCCACGGCGCCGACCATGTCGTCGGGCTTGCCCACCCCCATCAGGTAGCGGGGCCGGTCGGCCGGCAGCAGGCCGACGCAGGAGTCCAGGACCCGGAACATGGTCTCCTGGCCCTCGCCGACCGCCAGGCCGCCCACCGCGTAGCCGTCGAAGCCCACGTCCAGCAGGGCGGCCACCGACTCGGCGCGCAGATGGTCGTAGGCCCCGCCCTGGACGATGCCGAACAGCCCGTGGCCCGGGCGTTCCCGGTAGGCGGCCTTGCTGCGCGCCGCCCAGCGCATGGACAGGCGCATGGAGTCCGCCGCCTCGGCCTCGGGGACGGGAAAGCGGGTGCACTCGTCCAGCACCATCGTGACGTCGGCGCCGAGCAGCGCCTGGATTTCGACGGCACGCTCGGGCGTCAATTCGTGGCGAGCCCCGTCGATATGGGAGCTGAAGGTCACGCCGTCTTCGGACAGTTTGCGCCGCTCGCTCAGGGACATGACTTGGTAACCGCCGGAGTCGGTGAGGATGGGCCCCGGCCAGTTCATGAACCGGTGCAGGCCGCCGAGGCGGGCGATGCGCTCCGCCCCCGGCCGCAGCATCAGGTGGTAGGTGTTGGCCAGCACCATCCGAGCGCCGGTGCCGGCCACGGCATCGGGGGTCATGGCCTTGACCGTGGCCGCCGTGCCCACCGGCATGAAGGCCGGGGTGTCGACGACTCCGTGCGCCGTCTCCAGGCGCCCCCGGCGAGCCGCCCCGTCCGTGGCCAACACGTGGAATCCGAGGGGGCTCATGCCCCCGCCCCCCGTTCCAGCAGGCAGGCGTCGCCATAGGAATAGAACCTGTAGCCGGCGGCGATGGCGTGGGCGTAGGCCGCCTTCATGGTCACCGTGCCGGCAAAGGCACAGACCAGCATGAACAGGGTCGAGCGCGGCAGGTGGAAGTTGGTGAGCATCAGGTCGGCGACCCGGACCCGGTAACCGGGCACCACGAACAGGTCGGTGTCGCCCGCGAACGGCGCCACCCGGCCATCGGTACCGGCGGCACTCTCCAGCAGGCGCAGGGACGTGGAGCCGACGGCGACCACCCGCCCGCCCGCGGCCCGGGTCCGGTTGACGGCGTCGGCGGCTGCCGCGGTGACCTCCCCCCACTCCGGGTGCATGCGGTGGTCCGCCACCTCGTCGGCCTTGACCGGCAGGAAGGTGCCGGCGCCCACGTGCAGGGTGACGGTGGCGCGGCCGACCCCGGCCGCCGCCAGGGCGTCGAGCAGCGCGTCGGTGAAATGGAGGCCGGCGGTGGGGGCGGCCACGGCGCCGTCGCGGGCAGCGAAGGCGGTCTGGTAGTCGCTGCGGTCGTCCTCGTCGGCCAGGTCCTGGCGTTTGATGTAGGGGGGCAGGGGCATGGCCCCGAACCGCTCGAGGGCGGCCCGCAGGTCGTCGCCGCCGCGGTCGAAGGCGAGCGTCACCTCGCCGTCGGCGCCGCGGGCCGCGACGGCGGCGGCGAAGCCGGGGGCGAAGTCGATGCGGTCACCGGGCTTGAGCCGCCGTGCCGGCCGGGCGAAGGCGCGCCAGGTGGACTCGCTCTCGCGTTGGTGCAGGGTCACCTCGACCTTGGCCTGGCCGCGGCGCCCGGCGAGGCGGGCCGGGATCACCCGGGTGTCGTTGACCACCAGCAGGTCGCCGGACCGCAGCAGGCCGGGCAGGTCGCGGATGGTGTGGTCGCGCACGCCGTCCCGGCCGACCCACAACAGGCGGGCCGCATCCCGCGGCCGCACCGGCCGCTGGGCGATGCTTTCGGACGGCAGCTCGAAGTCGAAGTCGGCGACCTTCACGGCGCGGCCCCGGGCGTCCTCGACGGGGCACGCCGGCCCCGCCGACATCTGCTTCCGTCCGCGACACCGGATCCGGCCCAAGCCTTTTCTATGATTGTATTCCTCACACGTATCCTATATGTTGTCAACCGATGTCGGCATTTGTCAGCACAGCCCCATTAACGTGTTATTTATGAACGTATTGTGGCCCCGCTGGATGTTTCATCCGATCTCGCCGTTTTTATGATCATATACCTAATTCACCATGAGGTCAAGGACAGGGTGGCCTGGAAGCGCCCGGCGCCGGACAGGGGCGCATCAGACACGGATGGACAAGACACGATTGAACGCCGAGGACGCTGAGGTACGCGGAGGAAAGAAAATGCGCCGCGAAGCGGCGCGAGACTCCTCCTCTGCGCCCTCTGCGTCCACTGCGTTCAACAAATACGTGGACTACAGCACCGTCACCTCCGATCTGGTGACCACGGTCGACGAGTCGGGCGCCCTGGCAGTGCCGGAGCCGGCTTCGATGGTTCGCGGAAGGGCCGCCCCGTCCGGTTCGTCACTCCCGCGCAAGTGTTGTGTTGCGCGGGAATGACGGAAGGGGGCGCGTAGAGGGGATCGGCCGCGGTCAGTCGTCCCGCTCGAGGTACTCGTCGTGGCACCGGCGGCAGGTGCTGTCGAGGCGGCGGAGGTGCTGGCGCACGGCGCGGCGGTCATCGACGATCATGGCCGATTGCAGCTCGGTGCTTTCGGTCGCCGCCCGATCGGCCAGCCGGGTGAAATCGTCCCACTTGGTCCAGATGGTCGGCTTGGCCTCCGACGGGAAGTCGTGGCTGCCGCGGGGGAACAGCTTGGGGATGCGGGCGTGGCCGTCGGCCAGGATGCGCAAGGCCCGGGATGCGGCGTCGGCGTTGTAGCGCCGCTTCCCGGCCAACATGTCCTCAAGGACATGCAGGGCCTTGTCCATCTCCTTCATGACGGCCATGCGCTCCTTCACCACGCCGGCCGCTCCGTCGTGGGCCGACGTGGCGTGCAGCGCGAACGCGCCCACGACCACAACGGCGACGGCAATGGCGATCAATCGGGACACGATCATCGAACGTCTGTCGTCCTCGCCTAGTCCGTTCATCAACCCCAACATGGGGCCCCGCACCGCGGGCCTCAACCCCAGGTCGGACAAGCGCGCAAGGAAATGGGCCGCGGAGAGCGACCCTAAAATCACCTTCTTGCTTGTCGCCAGGGGGTGACACCCTTTGCTTGGTCGTATCCTTGGAGTCTCTCCCCCTGACTCGGGACACTTCCGCGGCACCAACACACTACCACAGATGCGACGGATTTCTAATATAACTGGAGTTATAGTTGAGCGCCGCCGGTGTTCGCCGCATACGTTCGGCGGCCGGACCCGGCGGTGCGGTCAGACGACCTCCACGTACACGGTCGCCGTTTCGCTGCCGACCGTCTGGGTGAACGCCTCGTAGGCAACGCCCTCGTGGGAGTCGGGGGTGGGTCCCGACCACCCGCTCCCGATGTCGACCGCGTCGCCGCTGTCGAGGCCGATGTAGAGCTCGTTGGAGCTGTCCGTAGCGGCAACGACGTCCGAGAACTCCAGGGTGATGGCATTGCCGCCGGTGCCCGAGGAGATGTCGATGAGTTCCAGGTCCTTCAGGAGCTCGTCGCGGAGGGCGGTCAGGTCGAGGTCGAAATCGGCGAACACCCGGTCGAACCCGTCGCCGCCATTGACGTAATGGAAGGTGCCGTCGCCGAGGGTGAACCGGTCGTCGCCGTCCTGCCCGAACAGCACGTCGCCGCCGCCATCCACGGTAAAGACATCGTCGCTGGCGGAGCCCACCAGGAAGTCGGCGGTGCCGACCCGAGAATTGATGGTGCGGGCCGTGACGTCGAAGGAGTCGCTGTCGAACACCGGGTCCAACAGCAGTCCATCACTCTCCTGCAAAAGGCCGTCGATGCGCTCGAAGCGGCCGGTCAAAGAGCCGAACTCGAAGATGGCGAAGGTATCGCCGGCGGACACCGACGCGCCGTCGTCCACCGACAGATCGAGGATCCCGTCGACGTCGAGGATGCTGCCCACCTGGATGCCCTGACCGTCGGCCCCGAACACCACCGTGTTGGTGTCGTCGGGCAGGGTCAGGGAGCCGACGGTCTCGATGGAGCCCGAGTTCTCGAAGGTCCCGTCCACGGCGAAGATGAAGCCCACCTCCAGGGTCCCCGAGTTCTCGAAGTTGCCGTCAGTTTCAACGAACGAGACCACGTCCATGGTTCCGTGGTTGATGAAATCGTCTTCCACGCTCAGGTAGTTGCCGACGGACGCGGTGCCGGTTTCCTCGTTGGTGAACCCGCCGCCGTCCGAAGCCACGTAGTTGTCCACATCGAGGACTCCGCGATTGGTGACGTCGCCGTCGACACTCAGGTATTCGCCGACGGTGAAAGCCGCGCCGGTGTCGTTCACGACGTCGCCTCCGGCGTCGGTGTCGGCGTACCCGGTCACGTTCAGGTCGCCCCGATTGGTGATGTCGCCGTCGATGTTCAAGTACTCGCCGACCGTCATTTCGGCGCCGGTGTTGTTGATCAGGTTGCCAGCGTCGACGAGCACGAATTGGCGGATGTCGGCGATGCCGTAGTTGTCGAACCCGGTCTCGGCGTCCACCTGACCCCCAGCCAGCAGCACGCCGGAGGTGGCATTCGTCAGGGTGCCGAAGTCGGTTTTCACGAACCCACCCGAGATCATGGTTCCTTCGTTGATGATCCCGACCTTGCCGTTCACCTGGTCGTGGGAAATCAGTTGGCCACGGTTGGTCAGGGTCCCGTCGGCCTCCAATCTGAACCCGATGGTCATCCGCGCGCCGGTGTGATTGAGAACGTCGCCTTCCGAATCGACCCGTTCGTCGGCTACGATTGTCCCGTAATTGGTGACGTTGCCGTCGGCCTCGACCCATTCGCCGGCGACGATGGTCCCCTGGTTGACCAGACCGAAGTACGCGTACACGTTCTCGCCGGAGTAGATGGAGCCGCCGGCGTTGTTGGTCAGGTCGCCGTCGTCGACGAACACGCCGTGGCCGGCGGCCAGGGAGCCCGAGTTGATGATCCCGTCCTCGGCCCCGATGCTGTAGGCGGTGATCGAGCCGCCCGCGTTGTTGGTCAGCACGCCCATTTCGACGTCGATGGCGCTGCCGGACGTCAGCACGCCGGAGTTGGTCAGTGAATAGTCCGCCGTGATCGAATCGACCGCGGTCATGAGCCCTGTATTGACGATGTCCTCGGGGAGCAGGGCCCAGCCGATACGGCCGCCGGCCTCGATCACGCCGTGGTTGGTGAGGGTCCCGCCCACGTTGATGTCGTAGGCTGTGCCGAAGAAGGACTTGGCCGTGGTCAATTCCGCACCGGCGAGATTGGTCAGGTCGTTGGTGATGGTGACCGTGAAACGCGAATAGATGGTGCCGCTGTTGGTGAGCTCGGAGGTGCTGAAGCCACCGGATTCGGAGGCGATGACGCCCGGCGCGGCGTTGGTGTAGTCCTCGTAAACGTCGATTTCCGTGCCGGCCACGTTGAGGGTGCCGAAGTTGTTCAGGATGCCGTCGTCGACGAGGAACCCCGTGTTGATGGTCCCGAAGTTGTTGAGGACGCCCTCGAAGGACAGGTCTTGGTAGACGGTCAGGGTGTCGGCGACGGTGATGGTTGCGCCGGCGTTGTTGGTGAGGGTGCCGGCGATCCAAAGGTTCCCGTAGTCCGACGATCCGGTCCCGCCGACGATATCGCCGACCCTGATGTCGCCGTCGTTGACCACGTTGGCGCCGCTGAACACGTTGAAGTCGCCGAAGAGCACGTCGAATTCCGCCCCGGCGGCGTTGGTCAGGGTCGCGTTGATGCTCACCGTGGTGGTGTGCATGGACCGGACGGAGCCGAAATTGAATGCCTCCTCTTGGCTGGCGAGCAGCATGGAATCGACATGCATGTGGGCGCCCGCCGCGTTGAAGAACTCGGCGTTGTTGTGGAAGGTCGAATAGGTGGCGTTGGCGCGGTAGACGCCGGTGTTGGTGAACTGGCCGTAGTTGCTGACAAACGAGGTGTCCTGGTCGGCGTTGACGGTGGTGCCGGCGTTGTTGAATGCGCCGGTCGAAGACACGCTCAGGGTGGCGTCGTCACCGAAGACCAGGAGGCCGTCGTTGTCGAAAACGCCGCCGTCGCCGTGGACGAACAGGGTCTGATCATAGGCCAGATACAGATCGCCCTCGTTGGCCAGGCCGCCGAACCCGGTCACGGTGATGTCGGCGTTGGCGAGCATGACCGACCCGCCGCTCTGGTTGGTGACTTGGCTCGTTCCGTCCACCTGGAGTTTGGAACTGGAGCCCTCGATGGCCGTGATCCCGGAGTTGGTGACGGTGCTGTGGTCGGTGACGTGGACGCCGGGACCGGGGGATGCCCCGTCGAAGACACCGAACACGCCCGTGATGTCGACGGTGGCGTCGTAGTCGATGAGCACGTTGTCCTGGTTGACGTGCAGCGCGCCGTCCACGTCGAGCCGCCCGTTGCTGACCACCGACAGGGCGTTATCGTCGCTGACGTCATCGGAGCCGCCGACCATGCCCACGTCGGTGACGATGGTCGTGCCGTAGGTGGTGAAGTCGCCGTTCACGTAGCCTGAGGCGTCGCGGTCCGAGACCTCGCTGCCGATCTGCAGGGTGACACCCGAGTTCACCATGGCGTCGCCGTCGCTGCTCTGGTGGACCCCGTAGGCGCCCGAGCCGAGATGGATATCGCTCCCCACGATCCACGGCGCCGACAGCCACTCGGCGCCGAAATCGCCGGGCTGGGGGCTGCCGCTGTCGCCACCGCCCGGGTTGGGGATGGGATCGTCGTCGTCATCATCGTCATCGCCGCCGCCACCACCACCGGCATTGGAGGTCTGCTGCGGCGGGGTCAACGGTGGGGCGATGATGATCGGGCCGAGGGTATCGTCCCCGGCGCCGCCGATCTGAGTCTGTACGAACGCGCCCACGTCGCCGCCTTCACCGGCCTCGCCTTCGCCCGCGCCGGCGGCGGTGATGACGTCCTCCAGGCCCTCGGCCGATGCCTCGTCGCCGCCTTCCTCGTCCTCGGCCGCCTGCTTGGCGGCCGGCTTGTTGCCGCCCTCCACCGTCGGCAGGGCGGCCAGCAGGCCGCCGGCGAAGTCCTGCACGTCCTCGTCGGTGAATTGCGTGACTTGCGGCCGCCCGCCCGCCGCCGGCGTCCACCGCCAGCCCGAATTGCCGGCGCTCAGCACGCCGTAGAACTCGCCCGTCGGGCTGAAGAAGGTGATCTCGCCCACCACCACGCTGCCGTCGGGCGCCACCTCCGGCATGTTGATCAGCGTGAAGTCGGTGCCATCCCACTGCACGGTGAGTGACGTGCCGCGGATGCCGATGGTGCCGATGGGCGTGGCCAGGGTCATGGCCTCGGGGTCGGTCTTGGCGATCTGGCCGCTGACGAACACCGCCGTGCCCTGCAGCAGCGACAGCACCGCCGAGCCCTCC
>JANQFP010000230.1 GCA_028277795.1 Rhodospirillales bacterium | reverse complement strand
TGTTGGTATCCGTGGCCGCCATGAGGTCGAAGACATCGAGGTCGATGGTATTGCCCGCCGTACCCGAGATGTCGATGGACTCGATGTCTTCCAGCACCTGGTCGTGCAGGCTGGTGAGATCGAGGTCGGAATCGAGGAACAGGCGGTCGAGGCCGTCGCCGCCGCTGATGTAGTGGAAGGTCTGGTGGTCGGCGAAGAAGTTGTCGTTGCCGTCGAGCCCGATCAGCACGTCGCCGCCGCTGCTGCCGCCGACCAGGGTGTCGTTGCCGCCGGTGCCGACCAGGTAGTCGTTGCCGCCGCTGCTGGAGTTGATGGTGCGCAGGGTCACGGTGAGGTCGTTGTCGGCATCGAACAGGGGATCGAACATCAGCCCGTCGCTGGCCAGCACCAACCCGTCGATGCGGTCGAAGTTGCCGGTCGAGGTGATGGCCTCGTAGACCACGAACGACTGGCCCGCCGTCGGCGTCACCGAGCTGTCGAGATGCAGCTGGAGGATGCCGTCGCGCCCCAGGTGGCCCACGTCGAAGCTCTGGTTGGCGTCGCCGAACTGCAGCGAATGGGTCTCGTCGGTCAGGTCGATGCCGCCGGTGAGCGCGATGGAGCCGGAATTGAAGAGGCTCCCGCCGAGGCCGATGGACGTGGTCTGCAGGGTCCCGGAGTTCGAGACGTCGTCGGAAGCGAAGATGCCCGCGTCCACGGTCAGCGTTCCCTGATTGATGACGTCCTCATCGGAGTTCAGGTTTCCGCCGATGAGCGCGGTGGCGCCGGATTCGTTCCGGAAGTCGCCCTCGATGGTGGTCTCCACACTGCCGCCCGTGGTGAACGTGCCGCGGTTGGTGACGGCGTCCCGGACGGTGATGGAATCGCCGACCGTCATCTGGGCGCCGGTATCGTTGAGGAGGCCGCCGGACTCGGCGACCACGTCCGACAGGATGTCGGCGATGTTGTAGTTGTAGAACCCTGTCTCGGCATCGACGGTGCCGCCGACCAGCAGGACGCCGGAGCTCGAGTTCACCACCGAACCTTCGTCACTCCAGACGCCGTCGCCGGCGATCATCGTGCCTTCGTTCGTGAGCCCCATGTCGCCCCAAATGCTCTCGTGGGCAATCATCTGGCCATAGTTCGTCAATTCGTGCCCGACCTCCACGTCGTCGCCGGCCGTCATGCGGGCGCCGGAGCCGTTGACCAGGTCCCCGCCGGCTTTGACGTCGTTGTCCGCGATCATGGTGTCGTTGTTTAAAACGTCCTCGCCGGCCCTGATGCTGTTGCCGGCCATCATGATGCCGTAGTTCTCGATGTCGGACCCCGGGTGGGTGGCGCGGATCTGGTCGCCGGAGAACATGGTCGCGCCGGACCGGTTGAAGATGTTTCCGGAGCCCGAACTGAGCCAGTCGGCGACGTTCAGGTCGCCGTAATTGTCGATGTCCCCTTCGGCGTTGAGGTCGGTCCCCGCCGCGAGCACGCCGGAGGCGGTGTTCAGAAGCGAACCGCTGCCGATCTCCATGGCACTGAAGAAGAGGAACCCGGTGTTGGTGACGTCGTTGGTGACGTAGATGGTGCCGTCGGACGTCAGGTCACCGTTGTTGATCAGGGTATCGACCCGATCGAGGTCCTCGCCGATATCGTCGACCTGGACTAGGCCGTTGTTGAGCAGGGTCCCGCCCACGTCGAGGTTGTTGTGGGCGAAGAACTCGCCCCCGGTGTTGTTGGTGAAGTCGTTGCTGACGATCAGGTCCTCTTTGACGTAGACGATGCCGACGTTGGTGAAGTCGGTGACCGTGGCGTCGTCGGAGACGCCGATCTCGCCGGGACCCGCATCGAGGCCCGGGCGCAGGTCCTGAACGCCGCCGTGCTGGATGAGGGTGCCTGAGTTGAAGAAGGTGCCGAACGCGTAGTCCAGGTCGCCGACGTCGAGGGTCCCGAAGTTGTTGAAGGCCCCGCCGGCGTCCACGGTCAGAGTGGCGGCAACGGTGATGGTGCCGTTGTTGTTCACCACGCCACCCGAATTGACGTCGAAATTGCCGGACCCGGTCGAATCGTCGCCCACGACGATGGTGCCGAAGTTGTCGAGGATGCCATGGACGTCGACGTCATCGGTGATGACGTTGATGGTGCCGCTGGACAGGTTGGTGACATGGGCGTTGCTGGCGATCGTCAGGTCGCTGAACGAGGCGGTCATCACCCCGGCGTTGGTCACCGTGGTGGGGCCGCCACCGCCGCCGCCGAGGTTGAGCCAGGAAACCTCGATACGTCCCGCCGAGTCGTTGATCAGGGTGCCGTTTTGGTAGGGCGCCATGTTGTGGTTGGCCGCCAGCATCTGGCCACGGTTGATGATGGTCCCGTTGCCGTGGACATCGAGGTCCTGGTCCAGCGAGATCACGGTGCCGGTGTTGGTGAAGGTGGCGCCGTCGAACACCCTGAGCTTGCTGTTGTCGCCGAGCACCATGAAGCCGGAGTTGATGGCCGAGCCGGCGGAGCCTTCGATGTCGAGGTCCGCCGCGTTCAAGGCGAAGAAGTCGCCGGCATTGTCCAGGATGCCCTCGTAGAACACCTGGAGGTCGGCCTCGACGAGGACGAACGTCCCGCCGCCCTGGTTGACGAGCCGGCCCATTTCGTCCACTTCGACTGTGGTGTCGGAGCCCTGAATGCCCATCAAACCCGAGTTGGTCACCGTGCCGTTGCCGGTGATGGTGACGCCCGGCTCCGGGTAGGCGCCGTCGAAGATGCCCAGGACACCGGTGACATTGACAGCGGCATTGTGGTCGACCAGCACGTCGTCCTGGTTGATATGCAGGGCCCCGTCCACGTCGAGCCGTCCGTTGCTGACCACCGACAGGCTGTCGTTGTCGCCGATGTCGTCGGCGCCGCCGACCAAGGCCAGGTCGGTGACGATGATGGTGCCGTAGGTGACGACGTCGCCGTAGGCGTAGGCGGAGGCATCGCGGCCGGACGCGTCGCTGCCGATCTGCAGCGTGACGCCGGAGGTCACCATCGCGTCGCCTTCGCTGCCCATGTGGACGCCGTAGCCGCCCTTGCCGAGGTGGAAGCTGCTGTCCACGTCCCACGGCGGCGGCACCAGCCACTCGGCACCGAACTGGCCGGCGGCGGGGCCGGGGTCCGGTGTCGGGTCCACCGGCACCGCGTCGCTTTCTTCCTCGCCGCCGCCGGGCAAGGACGGACCGGAGGGGGGCGTCGTTGGCGGCGTGATCAGCGGGGCCACGACGATCGGGCCCAGGGCGTCGTCGCCGGCGCCGCCGATCTGGGTCTGCACGAACTCGCCCACCACGTCGGCGCCGCCATCGTCCTCGCCGGCCGCCGTGTCGAACTGGTCTTCCGCCGCCGCGGGGCGGTTGCCGCCCTCGACCAGCGGCAGGATGCCCATCAGGCCGCCGGCGAAGTCCTGCACGTCATCGTCGGTGAACTGGGTCACCTGCGGCCGCCCGCCCGCCGCCGGCGTCCACCGCCAGCCCGAATTGCCGGCGCTCAGCACGCCGTAGAACTCGCCGGTGGGGCTGAAGAACGCGATCTCGCCCACCACCACGCTGCCGTCGGGCGCCACCTCCGGCATGTTGATCAGCGTGAAGTCGGTGCCGTCCCAGCCCACGGCCAGGGAGGTCCCGCGGATGCCGATGGTGCCCACCGGCGTGGCCAGGGTCATGGCCTCGGGGTCGGTCTTGGCGATCTGGCCGCTGACGAACACCGCCGTGCCCTGCAGCAGCGACAGCACCGCCGAGCCCTCC
>JANQFP010000211.1 GCA_028277795.1 Rhodospirillales bacterium | reverse complement strand
GTTCAAACGCGGTATCCGCCGACTCCAGGCCATCTTCCAATCCTTCGCCCCACTGCCTCCACTCTGGGGAGCGTGGAGAAACTGAGGGATGGTGAGGGGCACGCAACCTCGTCATTGACAAGGCTCGCATGAGAAGCTATCTTAGTGTCACAGTGTTGCAGTTTAATAGGTGTTTCGATGGCCCCGACTATTCGGATAGACAATGACGTATATGCTTGGTTGCAGTCTCAAGCTCGCCCGTTCGAGGATACGCCGAACTCCGTGCTAAGACGGGTTGCGGGACTAGACAGCGTGGAAGGCGTGGAGGACAACGCGGGAACAAGACGCCGTGCAATTTCAATGCATTCATCCCGCGGGAACAAGACCAACCAGCAAGCATTTCGCGCGCCATTGCTGAAGATCCTTCAGAGGCATGGCGGAGAAATACAGCGTAATCACGCGTTGAAGGAACTCGAAGCCGCTATGGCTGATCGCCTCACTGACTATGACAAAGCCGATCTTACTTCGGGTACAATCCGGTGGCAGAAAAGCGCTGAGTGGGAAGTGCGAGCGATGCGGGAGGAGGGCATATTGAAACCCGTGCTGGAAACGCCCCGTGGGGTCTGGGCGCTGAGCAACAAAGGTTGGGACCTAGTATCAGATTCTTCCAACGGTTAGGGCGACCAAGGCCGTGACTGGACTCTTCTTCTTGCGGGCGTAACTCGGCCGAGAGATTACAAACCACTATCTCCCGCATTTAGCGGGTTCAATTCTCCTTTTCCGCTACTAGTGCCGCCTCCATGCGGGGCCGCAACCAACGGCGGCCGATGGTGTCGGACTCGGCCAGCAGGCGTTCGATCACCGCCATATCCCCGGCAGCCAGCGCCCGGGCGCGGGCGATGAAGAAGGCGGGCCAGGAGACCGGCTCGGGGGCCAGGTAGCGCTCCAGGGCGGTCGCGTGGCGCTCCACCTTGGTCGCGTCGCCGAGGTCCAGGAACAGCTCCATGGCGTCGATGCGGAAATCGATGTGGTTGTGGGCGAGGCTGGCCTCGTCCAGGCTGTCCTCGCCTTCACGCAGGGCGGCGTCCCGAAGCGTCTCATTGTCGGTCAGCAGGGCCTTCAGTCCCAGAATGGACGCGCCGATGAAGCTAAGCGAATAGGTCCGTGCCATGGCCAGGGCCTCGTCCAACGTGGCAAGGGCCTCTTCGCGGCGGCCCATGAACGCCTCCAGACGGGCCCGGTAATACAGCACAGCGGCGGCGAAACGCCCGGTGCCGACGCTTCGGGCGCAGTCCAGGGAGCGGTCCAACTCGCGGGCCGCCATGTCGTAGTCTCCCGCATAGGCCCCGACACATCCGGTTAGCGACCGGGCCAGCATCTCGGCCCGGGTATCGCCGCATCGGACGGCGAGAACCGCCGCCCTTTCGCCGTCGGCCATGGCCTCTTCGAACTCGTCCATGTTGATGCGCGCCCAGCCCACCATGGCCAGGTTGATGGCCTCGATGCCGGGGAACCCGTGCCGATGGGCCAGGGCGACGCAGTCCTCGAAGGCCCGCTGGGCGGTCACCATGCGGCCCCGCTGGTAGTTGGCGTCGCCGATGCCGCTCAAGGCCAACGCCTCCTCTTCGTGGGACCCGGCACGCCGCGCATGGTCGCGGGCCAGGGTGTGCTCCCGCAGGCACGCGTCGATCTCGCCCCTCGGGAAATGCAGATTGCCCCGGGTGCCATGGATGCGGGCCAGGTCCTGCGCCGTGCCCACGTCCTCGGCCAGGGCCTGGGCGTCGGCCAGCACCGCCATGGCATCGTCGATGCGGTCCACGACGCGCATACTGGATGCAAGGGCGATACGGAGCTCCAGCTCCGTCCGGTCCCGCTCCCGTCCGTCGGGGAGCCGTGCCAACACGGCGAGCGCCTGCTCCAGATGCCCGATGGCTTCGTGGTGGGCCCAGCCGGCGGCCGTCCGGTCGGCAGCCCGGCGCCACTGGTCGACGGCGCGGGCCGCGTCACCGGCCTCCGACAAATGGTGGGCCAGGGTCTCGGGCTCGTTGGACGCCAGGTCCGGGAAGCGTTGCTCCAGAACGTCGGCGATCTGGCCGTGCAAGGCCCGGCGCCGATCCTTGAGCAGACTGTCGTAGGCGGCGTCCTGGACCAGCGCATGCTTGAACACATACTGGGCATGCGGCGCCCGTCCGCGCCGGTAGACGAGACGGGCACCGATCAACCCGTCCAATCCCTCGGCAAGCCTCGCCTCGGACCGTTGCCAGACCGCGGCCAGCAGGTCGTGGGACACCTCGCGGCCGATGGCGGCGGCCACCTGGGCCACCTCCCGCGCCGCGTCCGACTGGTCGAGGCGCGCCGTGAGGGATTCCCTCAGTGTGGCCGGGATGTCCGCCCCGCCCGCGCCGGCGACGACCATGGAGGTCACCTCTTCGATGAACAGCGGCACCCCGTCGGTCCGGCTGACGATGCGCTCGACGGTCGCGTCGGGCAGCCGCGAGCCCCCTGCCGCGCTCTCGATCAGCCGCCGGCAGTCCGATTCGCCCATGCGGGCCAGGGCCAGCAGGCTGACATGGGCCAGACCCGTCCAGGGAGGTTCGAATTCCGGGCGGAAGGTGATCACCACCAGGACCGGCAGGACGGCCGCCTCCTCGACCACCAGGTCCAGGAAATCGAGGGTGGACGGGTCGATCCAATGGACGTCTTCGACAATCAACGTAACCGGCGCCTTTTTGGCCACGCCCGCCAGATGCTCGACCAGGAGGGCTTTGGTGCGCTCGCGGCGTTGCTGGGCGGGGAGCTGGGGTGTCGTGTACCCCCCGCCGGCCGGGAGTCCCAACAATTCGCAGACCAGCGGCATGGCCTCGGACAGGTCGTCGAGGCCCTTGGACAGGAAAGCCTCGACCCGTGCAACGCGCCCCGGGTCGTCTGCCGCGCCGTCGAGCTCGGCCGCCCGAGCCAGGTGGTCGAGCAGAGGGTGATGGGCGCTGTTGATGTGGTGCGGCGAGCATTGCAGGCTCCAGATTGCGGTCCCCGGCTCGGTGACGTCGTCCCGCAGGGCCCGGGCAAGCCGCGACTTGCCGATGCCCGGTTCACCGGAGACCAGGACCACCTGTCCCCGGCCCTCGGTCACCTGACGCCAACGATCGGACATCAGTCCGATCTCGAACTCGCGGGCCACGAGAGGACCCCGCGGGGCGGCGCGGGCAGCCTCGAACCGGCTGCCGACGCGGCGCGGACAGTGGACGCACCAGGTGCGAACGGGTTCGGCGAACCCCTTGAGGGCGTGGGCACCGAGATCGGCCATCTCGAAATGGCCGCCGACCAGTGTGCGGGTGGTTTCCGAGACCACGACGCTTCCCGGCTCCGCCAGTCCCTGCAACCGCGCCGCCAGATTGGGGGTTTCGCCAATCACCGCGCGTTCCTCGGAGACGCCTTCGCCGATCAGGTCGCCCACGACGACCGGCCCGGTGGCGATGCCGATGCGCGCCGCGGGCGTGAACCCGGCCGGGGCATCAAGGGCGGCCACCGCCTCCGCCAGCGCCAGCCCGGCCCGGACGGCGCGTTCGGTGTCGTTCTCGTGGGCCTTCGGGTAGCCGAAATAGGCCAGCACACCGTCCCCGATGTACCGGGCCACGAAGCCCTCGAAGCGGCCGATGGTGCCGGCGCACGCCTCCCGGTAGGCGGCCATGAAGGGACGCAGGTCCTCCGGATCGACCCGCGTCGAGAGCTCGGTGGAGCCCACCAGGTCACAGAAAAGGACCGTCAGTTGGCGGCGTTCGGCCTCGGGCGCCGGTGACGGCGACGACGCCTGTTCGAGGGATGCCCCGCATCCACCGCAGAACCGGTCGCCAGCCTCGTTGGCGAACCCGCAGGCCGGGCAGGTCCGGGGCAGCGGCCGCCCGCAACCGCCACAGAACCGGCGGTCCTCCCGGTTCTCCCGTCCGCAATGCACGCACCGCATGACGCCCCCCTCTCCCGCCATGCGCCATGCATGGATACCGAGGGCCGGGACCGTACCATGCGGAAGACCGTGGAAGCCAGCGGGTGGGCCCCCGGTTTGAAAGCGATGGGGGGCCGGTTGGCGGGTTTCAGTCCGGCTCGAATGCGTCCTTGTAATCGCGCTTGAGCGCCGGGTCCTGGTCTTCTTTCAGCAACAGGCAGGTGCCGATCGCCAGGACGTCCAGGTCCGTGCCCATGAAGCAACCGAAGGCGTCCTCCGGCGTGCACACGATGGGCTCGCCCCGCACGTTGAACGAGGTGTTGACGACCACCGGACACCCGGTCCGGTCCTTGAAGCGGCCGATGAGGGCGTGGAACCGGGGATTGGTCTCCCGGTGCACCGTCTGGATACGCGCCGAGTAGTCCACGTGGGTGACGGCGGGGATCACGGAGCGCGGGACGCTGAGCTTGTCGATGCCGGTAAGAGCCCGTTGCTCCGCCGTCATGGGTGTCCGGCGGGATTTCGCGACGTCGGCGACCAGCAGCATGTAGGGGCTGGGGCGGTCGAGGTCGAACCACTCGGACACATCCTCGGCGAGACAGGACGGCGCGAAGGGCCGGAAGTCCTCCCGGTACTTGACCTTGAGATTGAGGGTCCTCTGCATGTGGGGCGAGCGGGCGTCGGCCAGGATGGACCGGGCGCCGAGGGCCCTGGGACCGAACTCCATACGCCCCTGGAACCAGCCGACCGCCTTGCCGTCGGCGAGGGCGTCGGCGACGCGGTCGATCAGCGTCGTCTCGTCCACGACCTGCACGCGTGCGCCGGCCTCGACCAGGCGGGTGCGCACGTCGTCGTCGGAAACCTCCGGCCCCAGGTAGGCCCCGGACATGCCGTCCATGGCGTTGCCGACCTCGCGCGGGTGGCCCAGGTGCCTGTGGTAGGCGGCCAGGGCCGCCCCGATGGCGCCCCCGGCATCGCCGGCCGCCGGCTGAATCCAGATGTCGTCAAAGCAGCCCTCCCGCAGCAGCTTGCCGTTGGCCACGCAGTTCAGCGCCACGCCGCCGGCCAGACACAGGTGCGTCATGCCGCTGTCGCGGCCGATGGCCCGGCCGGCGCGCAGGACCACCTCCTCGGTAACCGCCTGGATGGACGCGGCCAGGTCCATGTGCCGCTGTTCGAGGGGCTGCTCGGGCGTGCGCGGCGGGCCGCCGAACAGGGCATCGAAGCGGCGGTTGGTCATGGTGAGCCCGGTGCAGTAGTCGAAGTACGCGAGGTCGAGCCGGAAGCTGCCATCCGGCTTCAGGTCAATCAGGTGCTCGAGGATGAGGTCGGCGTACCTGGGCTCGCCGTAGGGCGCCAGGCCCATGACCTTGTACTCGCCGGAGTTGACCTTGAACCCGGTGTAGTGGGTGAAGGCCGAGTACAGCAGGCCCAGCGAATGGGGAAACGGAATCTCCCTCAGAATCTCCAGGCGGTTGCCGGTGCCGATGCCGTAGGACGACGTCGCCCACTCGCCAACCCCGTCCATGGTGAGGACGGCAGCGCTCTCGAAGGGCGACGGATAGAACGCGCTGGCGGCATGGCTCTGGTGGTGCTCGGCGAACAGCAGCCTGTCGGTGGCCAGGCCGTTGTCGGTGAACGCATCGAGGTTTTTCAGGAGCAAACGCTTCTGGAACAGCTTCTCCTTGATCCACAGGGGCATGGCCATGGCGAACGACGGGAAGCCCTTGGGCGCGAACGCCAGGTAGGTTTCGAGCAGGCGTTCGAACTTGAGGAAGGGCTTGTCGTAGAACGCGACGAAGTCGATGTCGTCGAGGCGGCAGCCGGCGTGATCCAGGCAGTACGCGATGGCGTGTTCGGGAAACCCCGCATCGTGCCGCTTGCGGCTGAACCGCTCCTCCTGGGCCGCCGCCACGATCCGCCCGTCCACGAGCAGGGCCGCGGCGGCGTCGTGGTAGAAGGCCGAGATGCCGAGGATCCGCATGGTCGATCGAGACCGCGTCTAGTGGTCCAAATCAGACAAATGGCACCCATACGACGGCCGTCCGAGGTCATCCGGCCAGGCGCGCGGCGCGCCGTGATGCTGGAGCATCACAAGCGCCGCGCAACGCCGCCGGGGGGCTCGGAAGGCCGCCCGCAGGGTCGCCTTTCCCGTTTCCTCGGGGCGTCGAACGCGCTGGACGATGGACAGCCATCGCCTGCGCGCGCCCTCCTGCCGAGGAAACGGGAAACACGATCGTGTGGGTACCATATGTCTGATTTGGACCACTAGCGCGCGTCGAGGACCAGGCGCGGCAGGCGCTTCAACAGCTTCTTGAGGGCGCTGCCCTGCCCGGAGAGGCTGGGATTGTTCATGAAGTACTCGTGGGCCGAGAACGGGTCGCCGTCGGTGAGCCGCGTGTAGCCGCCGTCGGGGCCGAGCACCCACGACTGCGCCACGTCCTTCAGATTGGCGATCATGATCTGCTCGAGCACCTGCTGGTGCACGGTCGGGTTCTCGATGGGCACCAGGGCCTCGACCCGGAGGTCCATGTTGCGGGTCATCCAGTCGGCCGACGAGATGAACACCTTGGCGTTGCGCGACGGAAGCTTGTGGCCGTTGCCGAAGCAGACGATCCGCGAATGCTCGAGGAAGCGGCCGACGATGCTCTTCACCCGGATGTTGTCGGACAGGCCGGGCACGCCCGGACGCAGGCAGCAGATGCCGCGGATCACCAAGTCGATCTCGACGCCGGCCTGGGACGCCCGGTAGAGGGCGTCGATGAGGGGGGCGTCCACCAGCGAGTTGGCCTTGACCCAGATGGCCGCCGGCCGCCCCGCCTCGGCGTGGGCGATCTCCTGGTCGATGAGATCGATCATCATCGGCCGCAGGGTGATGGGCGAGTAGGCCAGCTTGTCCATGGAATGGGGCCGGGCGTAACCGGTCATGAAGTTGAACAACCGCGCCGCGTCCTGGCAGGCGCCCGGATCGCAGGTGAACAGCGACAGGTCGGTGTAGATCTTGGCGGTGATCGGGTGGTAGTTGCCGGTGCCGAAGTGAACGTACGAGCGTAGCCCGCGGCCCTCGCGGCGCACCACCAGATTGACCTTGGCATGGGTCTTCTTGTCGAGGAAGCCGTAGACGACATGGGCGCCGGCCCGTTCCAGGTCGCGGGCCCAGCGGATGTTGGCCTCCTCGTCGAAGCGGGCCTTGAGCTCGACCATGGCGGTTACGGACTTGCCGGACTCGGCGGCCTCGATGAGGGCCGCGATGATCGGCGAATCGTTGCTGGTGCGGTACAGGGTCTGCTTGATGGCCACCACGTTGGGGTCGGCCGCCGCCTGGCGCACGAACTGAACCACCACGTCGAAGCTCTCGTACGGGTGGTGGGTGATGAAGTCCTTCTTGCGGATGGCTTCGAAGATGTCGCCGCCGAAGTCGCGGACCCGCTCGGGGAAGCGGGCGGAGAAGGGGCTGAACATCAGGTCCGGCCGCTCCTCGACGATCAGCTCCTTGATGTCGGCCAGCCCCAGGAGCCCCTCCAGCGGGAACACGTCCTCGTCGTCCACGTGCAGGCTCTCGACCACCATGTCCCGCAGCTCGTCCGGGATGTCGGCGTTGACGCCGAGGCGGATCACCGACCCCCGGCGGCGCCGCTTGAGGGCCGATTCGAAGGTCCTCACCAGGTCGTCGGCCTCTTCGTCGATCTCCATCTCGCTGTCGCGGATGACCCGGAAGTTGGCGCCCTTCTGGACCTCGAAGTGGGGGAAAAGCTGATCGAGGTAGAGCGCGATCATCTCCTCCATGGGGATGAACCGGATCGCGTCCCCGGGCAGCCGGACGAACCGGTGCAGCAGGTGGGGCATGGGCAGCAGGGCGCGCAGGCTCTCGCGCCCGTCGCGGGCACCGAGCAGCAGCACCAGGAAGAAGCCCAGGTTCGGGATGAACGGGAAGGGGTGGGCGGGATCCACCGCCATCGGCGTGAGCACCGGGAACACGTGCTCCATGAAGTGGCGGTCCAGCCACGCCTTGTCCTTGACCGAGAGGTCGTCCCGGCGCAGGACGTGGATGCCTTCGCCGGCCAGCTCCTTCTCCAGCATGCGCCAGCATTTCTGCTGCGCCGCCATCAGGCGGAACGCCTCGGCGTTGATGGCCTGGAGCTGTTGCGCCGGGGTCATGCCGTCCAGGCTCTGGGTCTTGACCCCGGCCTTGACCTGGCCCTTCAGGCCGGCCACGCGGACCATGTAGAACTCGTCCAGGTTGGCCGCCGAGATGGACAGGAAGCGGACCCGCTCCAACAGCGGGTGGCGGGTGTTGTAGGCCTCCTCCAGCACCCGCGTATTGAACGAGAGCCAGGAGAGTTCGCGGTTGATGAACCGGTCGTGGGACCGGGGACCGATGGCCCGGTCGGAGTCCGGAGACGTTCCGGCAACGGGGGGCTCCGTCGCCGATCCGTCCGCGGCGACTCCGGCTTTCGCCGTCGCGTCGTCGTCGCTTGCGGGCACCAAATCCGGCATGGGGCTCAGTCTAGCCCACATTTCTCACATCCGCCACGGTCTGCGTCGCGTCCCGGCGACCGCCCCGCCAGGAGCGGGCCGAAAAGCGTAGCCTGTGCTACGGTCGAGGCCCGCGACGCCGCGGGCGGTCGCCCGGACGCGACCCGGAGGGCGGTGCTGTCGCGCCGACAGGGTGCGTCGAGCCGCTTGCCCGCCTGCCTGCGCGAAGCCGGAGCTTCGCTTCGGCGAAGGCAGGATGTGTCCGCATCGCGCGGCGCGGCTCTCCTGCCCTGTCGGCGGGACAGCGCCGCGCAGGCCATGGTGGATGTCAGAAATACGGGCTAACCTACCATCCGCGAGATCAGCACCGCGGTCAGGTCGTCGGACAGGTCGCCCGACAGCCGGGCGTGGAAACGCTCGACCAAGTGGCGGAGCGGCGGCTGCCAGCTCTGGGCCAGGCTCTCGGCCAGCAGCCGCTCGACGCCGTCCTGCTCCAGGGCCGTGCCGTCGTAGCCGAAAGCCTCGGACAGGCCGTCGCTGTAGAGGAACAGCGCCGAGCCCGGGGTGAAGGCGATGCGGCGGTTCTCGTAGACGGTGTCGGCCTTGACCCCCAGCGGCAGGCCGCTGGCGTCGTGTACGGTCAGGCTGCCTCCCGGCCGGCGCACGAACAGCGGCGGCACGGCCGCGGCGGAGTAGACGATGGTGTCGCCGGGAACGTCGATGATCCCGTAGAACATGGTGGCGAACTGGCCGCGGGGCAGGATTTCGGCCAACTGGCGGTTGAGGGTCCCGAGGTAGGCCGCCGGATCGCCGGCCGCCGGCCGGCGCGCGTTCATCATGGTGTGCAGGCGGAAGGTGTTGAGGGCGGCGGCGACGCCGTGGCCCGAGAAATCGGCCGTGAACACGGCCAGCTTGTTGTCCTCGTGGCGGTACCGGTGGATGCCCCAGAAGTCGCCGCCCAGCTCGGAGCAGGTCTCGAAGTAGCCGTCGATGGTCAGGCCGTTCTCGTCCCCGATCTCGTCGAGCAAATGGCGCGGCGGCAGCAGGGCCTCCTGCATGCGGCGGGCCGCGTCCAGCTCGGCCTCCAGGCGCAGCCGCTTCTGGTAGCTCTCGGCGAGGATGCGGTTCTCCAGGTGTGTGCGCACCCGGGTCACGAACTCGGCCCGGTTGAGGGGCTTGGTCACCATGTCGTTGGCGCCGTTAGCAAAGACCTGGTTGCGTTCCTCCGGCGATTCGAGGGCGGTCTGCACCAGTACCGGGATCGACCCGTGGGTCCGGTCGCTGCGCAGGCGGCGCAGGAACTCGCCGCCGTCCATGCGCGGCAGCATGATATCGAGCACGATCAGGTCCGGCTCGAAGGTGCGCACCTTGGACAGGGCCTCGTAGCCGTCGGCGGCAAAGGCCAGATTGGTGATCCCGGCGCCGCGCAGGAACGCCTCGATCAGGCGCTGCGCCTTCTCCTGATCCTCGACCACCAGCACGCGGGATTGGTGAATCGGGACCTGTCCGCGTGTGCCGTCCTTCACCGGGCGAACCCCATGGTGATGCGGCGGCCGCCCCCGGACACGTCGACCGACTGGGCGAGGGCACGGATCAGGCGCAGGCCGCGGTGCAGGGGCTGGCCGGGATCGCCGAAGGGATCGGCGTACCCAGCCCCGGAATCCCGCACCGACACCTCGGCCGCGCCCTCGCGCAAGCGCGCCGAAACCTCGATACGCCGGCCGCCGAAACGGGGGTCGGCGAGGCGCGACGAGACGGTGCGGCCGTAGGCATCGATTTCCCGATGGCTCCTCGGGAAATAAGCGCTGATCTCCAGGTTGCCGTGGATGATGCCGTTGATCACCGCCTCGTGGACCGCCACTTCCATGTCACCAGCGCAGGCCCCCGACAGCCCGGCGCGCCCGGTCAACGCGCGGCAGAAGTGGCAGGCGACGTAGGTCTGATAGGCGGTGGCCGTGGTCAGGGAGACGAACAGCTCGCCATCAGCCACCGCAGGCAACAGGCGCTCGGCGAAGCCCTCGGGCTCGCCGGCCACCTCGAAGCAGGCGACCACCGGCGGCGATAGGACTTGGCCGAGCAAGGCGTCGTCCACCGCGCCGAGGAGGGCGACCACCCGGTCGCCGGGGTCCGTCTCGTCGGCCACCGCCAGTCCGTGGGCTTCGGCGAAACGGGCCACCGTCTCCGGCGGCACGCCGAACCCGCGCAGGCGGCATCCGCCGCCGGGGCTACTCCTCGATGGCGACGATTTCATCGAACTTGGTGATGTCCAGGATCTTCCGCACCGACCCCTGGGCGCCGTGCAGGGTCAGCGCGATGTTCTGCTCGAGGGCGGCGTCGTGGGCCATAATCAGCATGCCCAGCCCCGCCGAATCGATGAAGTCGAGGTTGCTGAGGTCGACGGCGCAGCGCTTGGGGCGGCCCTCGGTGAGGGCCACGACCAGGGCGTGGAACGCCTCGTGGTCGGCGAAAGTCAGGCGTCCGCGGAACACCAGGCGCCGCTCGTCGCCTTCGGTCGTAATGTCGTAGTCCATCGGCGTCGCGCGCACCTGCCCCCGCCCTCGCACCGCGAACCCTATGGCGCCCCGGCATCACCGGTCAAGGTCCGGCCTGTCGTGGCGAGGCCGACGGCGGCGCCCCTCTTTACGGTTGCCTGGCCTCCGGCCGCGGGTCACACTTGGCCGATGGGTTCCGACGGCGAACGCACCAACGCCCCGTCTCGGGTCTCGGGGGCCGGCCCTTCGGTGAAGGCGGTCCCGGACGGCGACAACAAGCCGCGGCTGGTCTGCCCCGATTGCGGGTACATCGAATACGACAACCCGAAGATCATCGTCGGCGCCGTCTGCACCTGGCAGGACCGGGTGCTGCTGTGCCGCCGGGCCATCGCGCCGCGGATCGGCCTGTGGACCATCCCCGCCGGCTACATGGAGCTCAACGAGACCCTGGCCGACGGGACGGCGCGCGAGGTGTTCGAGGAGGCCGGCGCCCAGGTCCACATCGGCAGGCTGATCGGCCTCTACGAGATCCCCCATATCAGCCAGGTCTACGTGATCTATCACGCGCCGATGGTGTCGGCCGAGTGCGCCCCGGGCGAGGAAAGCCAGGAGGTGCACCTGTTCCGCTGGGAGGGGATCCCGTGGGACGAGCTGGCCTTTCCCAGCGTCACCTGGGCGCTGCAGCGGTTCCGCAAGGGCGGGGTGCCCGACATCCAGACGGCGCAGCGCCGGTAACCGCGGGTGGCGCCCGCGGCGCCGGCGGTTGAGAGTCCGTTAACCAAATCCGGCGCATCATCGGCCTCATGGCCGATCTACCAAACGTCTCCCCCCGGCTGGCGCTGCCCGAAGCGCACCCGCCACGCGGCTATCGGCAGGCCAACGACGTGGTCCGTCGTGCCGCCGTCATCCAGGGCGGCGAGTCCCCCGAGGTGGGCAGCGCCCTCCGGCGGCTGCGCGGCATCCTCCACCGCGGCGAGCCCCTGCGCCCCGATGTCCCCCGCGGTTACTACCTCAACATCCGGGTTTGACCGGGAGGCACCCGGCGCCGGACGTCAGCCGACGGCGTAGACGGTCACCGGCGTGCCCCGGCCGCGCACCGGGACGACGCCGATGGCGCGCACCGGAAAGGCGTTGCCGGCCGCCGTCACCGCCTGCTCGGTGGCCAGGATGTAGGTGCCGTAGTCCTTGTTGAGCTGCTCCAGGCGGGCGGCGATGTTGACCTCGTCGCCGTGCACCGTATAGAGCAGCCGGTCCTCGGTGCCGACGGCGCCGGCCACCATGTCGCCGGTGTTGATGCCGCAGCGGGTCCGGAACGCCTGGTCGCCGAAAAGCCGCGACGTCACCACCTCCTGGATGCCCAGCGCCGTGCGGAGCGCGTTGGCCGCGTGGTCGTCGTCGCGGGTCGCCGTGTTGAAGGTGACCAGCATGGCGTCGCCCTCGAACTGGGTGATCACCCCGCCGTGGCGCTCGATGACTTGGTTGACGGCGGCGAAGTAGTCGTTGAGGACCCGCATCAACGCATCGGGCTGCAGGCGCTCCGAGATGGTGGAGAACCCCTCGATGTCGGTGAACAGGACCGTGGCGAACACGGTACGGCCGTCGCCGGGCCGGATGGCCTCGTCGGCCGACGTGATGCGCTCGGCCACCTCGCGGGGCACGAAACGCGACAGATCCTGGGCCGCCGTGCTGTCGGTAATGGCCCGCTCGAGCAGCCGACGGGCCCGGATCAGGGCCACGGCGAGGACCAGGGTGACCACCGTGATGGCGACGACCTTGTCCACCTCGGCGCCGATCAGGACCCGGTTGCTGGTCATGTAGCGCACGTAGTCGCGGGTGGTCTGGTCGAGGATGGTGTTGGTGCCGAAAAGGGCGTACCAGACCAGGATCAGCCAGCCGACCACCGCCGCCATGCCCGCCGCGACCACGTACTTGGGGTCGAACCTGAGCGTCCGCAGGGAGATGAAGATGAACACGTAGAGCAGGGTGGGCGCCTTCAGGTAGAAGGGCGGCGGCTGCTTGTACTGGATGTGGAAGGTCCACATGAGAAACATCAAGAGCGCCATGTCGACCACCACCGAGGCCATCAGGAACCACTGGGGCAACAGGCGCCGATAGGCGAGGAACAGCCGCACCACGGTGAACAGGAAGTAGGCCCCCAGCGCCCACGGCACCGGCGCGAAGGTGGTGCCCTCGGAGGTCTTGGGGGCGATGGTGTAGAGCGCGGCGAAGAACAGGACCAGGGAGAGCTGCACCCAGCCGATGAGGATCTCGCTCTCGATTTGCTGATCGGCGAAGGCCCGGCGCACCCGCTCCGGTGGCAACGCCGCCGGGCGGCCGCCGAAGACGAAGTCCGTTATCTGCTTCCACATGGACCGCCGTCGCACCTCCCCCGCCGCCGCGGCGTCGGGCCGCGCCGGCGGCCCCAATTGTGCGCGCCCCGCGAAAAAAGGGAAAACACATATCGGTGAAACCCGCGCGAGGCGGCGAATCGGCTCTCGGGTGCCGACGCCGCGGCCGTTCGCAACCATGGCCCGCAAAGGGCGGAATTCCGCGCGTTAACCACGAATCTTGAATGATTCCGCGGGGACCCGTATGGTTAACCATTGTTAACCATGTTGGCGAGGCTCGCGCATGCGCGTCCTCCTGGTCGAGGATGACCCGACGACGGCGCAAAGCATCGAGATGATGCTGCGCTCCGAAGGCATGATCGTCGACGCCACCGACATGGGCGAGGACGGCCTCGAGATCGGCAAGATCTACGACTACGACATCATCGTCCTCGATCTGGTCCTGCCCGACATCGACGGCATGGAGGTGCTGCGCCGGCTGCGCGACGCCCGCGTCGAGACCCCGGTACTGATCCTGTCCGGGCTCACCGAGTCGGAGCAGAAGGTCAAGGGCCTGGGCACCGGCGCCGACGACTACCTGACCAAGCCCTTCGACAAGAGCGAGCTGGTGGCCCGCATCCAGGCCATCGTCCGCCGCTCCAAGGGCCATTCCCAGTCGGTCATCCAGACCGGACGCATGACCGTCAATCTCGACGCCCGCACCGTCGACGTGGACGGCCAGCCGGTCCACCTGACCGGCAAGGAGTACGGCATCCTGGAGCTTCTGTCCCTGCGCAAGGGCACCACGCTGACCAAGGAGATGTTCCTCAACCACCTCTACGGCGGCATGGACGAGCCCGAGCTCAAGATCATCGACGTGTTCATCTGCAAGCTGCGCAAGAAGCTGTCCACCGCCACCGGCGGCGACAACTACATC
>JANQFP010000197.1 GCA_028277795.1 Rhodospirillales bacterium | reverse complement strand
AATCGACCCGATTTGATCGAACGGTCGTGCTCTAAACCATTGATTTCTAGAGCAAGTAAATCCGATCAAACGATTCCGTTTGATCGGATATTGCTCTAGCGCTCGACCGTCCGCGGGTCGAGGGCGTCCTGCAGGCCGTCGCCCAGGAAATTGAACGCAATCACCGTGACGAAGATCAGGGCGCCCGGGTACAGCGCCAGGGCCGGCGCCTGCCAGATCAGCTCCTGGGCGTTGGTCAGCAGGTTGCCCCAGCTCGGGATCGGCGGCTGGATGCCGAGGCCGAGGAAGCTGAGCACGGACTCGAGCAGGATCACGTTGCCGGCCGACAGGGTGGTGGCCACGATCACCGGCGATGCCAGGTTGGGCAGGATGTGGCGGACCATGATGCGCAGCGGTCCCGCCCCCTGGGCGCGGGCGGCGAGCACGAAGGTCCGCTCCCGCAGGCTCAGGGCGGCGCCGCGCACCAGGCGGGCGACGGTGGTCCAGCCGACCGCGGCGACGATGGCGACGATGCGGTAGAGGCTGACGTTCTCCGATCCGGTCACCGCCTCGGGCAGGCCCAGCTTGCCCAGGTCGAGGGCCGCCAGCACGATCAGCAGCGGCAACAGCGGCAGGGCGATGACGCCGTCGGTGACCCGCATGAGGAAGGCGTCCAGCCAGCCCCCGTGATACCCGGCCAGCAGCCCGATGACGGTGCCGATGGCGGCGGCGCACACCGCGGCCGTCAGGCCCACCGACAGGGACACCCGGCCGCCGTGAAGCAGCCGCGCCAGCACGTCGCGGCCCAGTTCGTCGGTGCCCAGGGGGTGGGCGGCCGACGGCGGGGCGAACCGGTTGAACAGGTCCACCGTCTCGGCATCGACGCCCAGCGCCGCCGCGGCCAGGGGCGCGGCGATGGCGGCCAGGGCCAGCACGGCCAGGGTGGCGGCGCTGGCCACGGCCAGGCGGTGGCGGCCGAAGCGCCGGGCGGTGAGCGCCATGGGGCCGCGGCCGGTCACGGCTCCGCCTCGCCGAACGAGATGCGGGGATCGAGGCCCAGGTAGGCCAGGTCGGCCACCAGGTTGGCGATCAGGGTCAGGGCCGTGGCGAACAGCAGGGCGACCAGGGCTAGGTTGAAGTCGTTGCCCTTCATGGCGTCGAAGATGAGCTTGCCCATGCCGGGATAGCTGAAGATGGTCTCCGTCACCAGGGCGCCGGAGAACAGGTACCCGAAGTCCAGCGCGATGATGGTGACCACCGGGATCAGGGCGTTGCGGAGCGCGTGGCCGAGCACCACCCGGGCCCGGCTCAGGCCCTTGGCCCGGGCCGTCCGGATGTAGTCCTGGCGCAGGGTCTCGATCATGGCGGCGCGCATGTAGCGGGTATGGCCGCCGACGCTGGCGATGGTCAGGGCCGCCACGGGCAGCACCGCGAAGCGGGCGCCCTGCCAGAACCCCTCGTCGGCGCCGGTGGGCACGCCGCCGGCCGGCAGCACGCCGAGGAAGACGGCGAACACGATGATCAGCACCAGCGCCATCCAGAACGGCGGCACCGAGATGCCGGCGAAGGCCAGCAGGTTGATGGTGTAGTCGGCGGCCGAGTGGCGCCGCACGGCGGCGGCGATGCCGGCCGGCAGCCCGATGGCCAGGGACAGCAGGAAGGCGGCGCCCATGAGGGTGGCGGTGTTGGCCAGCGCCGGCAGCAGCACCGCCGGCACGGGGACGGCATGCAGCCGCGAATACCCGAAATCGCCGGACAGCGCCGCCGCCAGCCAGTTGCCATAGCGTTCCACCAGCGGTCGGTCGAGGCCGTACAGGCGGCGCAGGCGGGCGGCATCCTCCGACGTCATGTGGGGGTCGGCGCTGATCATCAGGTCGATGGGGTCGCCCGGCATCAGGCCTATCAGGCCGTAGATGACGAACGACATCAGGCCCAGCACGACGACCGATTGCACCAGGCGGCCGGCGATATGGCGGATCATGGGGTCCGATCACCGAGCGGATGCGGCCGGGGCGTCCACGCGCCCGCCTCGGCCTCGGCCCGGGCGCGTTGGGCGGCGTCGAGGCTGCCGGCCAGGGCCTGCGCCCGGGCCGCCGCATCGTCCCTGGTCGCCGCATCGTCGGCATGGCGCGCCGCCACCAGCAGCCACACGTACGCGCCGGCCGGGTCCCGGGCGCCGCCCGTCCCCTCGGCCAGCAGGGCTGCCAAGGCCAACTGGGCCGGGCCGTCGCCCTGCTCGGCGGCGGCGGCGAGCAGGGTGCGGGCCCGGGCCGGGTCCCGCGACACCCCGCGGCCGCTCAGGTGGAGGTCGGCGAGGGCGGCCTGAGCCCGCGGTTCGCCCTGGGACGCGGCCAGGCGGTACCAGAACACCGATTCCTCCAGGTCGGGCGCGGTGCCGCGGCCCTCCAGGAGGTGCCAGGCCAGCCGCTCCTGGGCCTCCGCATCGTCGCCTTCGGCGGCCATGCGGAACCAGCGCACCGCTTCGGTGTCGTCCCTCGGGACGTCCTCGCCGAGGGCATAGAGCTGGCCCAGCCGCACCTGCGCCGCCTTGTGGCCGCCGGTGGCGGCACGGCGGTACCATTCGGCGGCATCGACCTCCGTTCCGCTCTCCTCCAGCAGTCGGGCCAGGTTGAACTGGGCGCCCAGGTGGTTCTGGTCGGCGGCCAGGCGGAACCAGTGGGCGGCGCGGGCCGCGTCGGGTGCGACGCCGTCGCCGCGCCGGTGCATGAGGCCCAGGTGGAACTGGGCCTTGGCGTCCCCGTCCTCCGCCAACGGCGTGAGTTGGTGCAAGGCCTCGGCGTAGTCGCCGCGCTCCAGGGCGGCGAAGCCGGGCGCGCGGGTGGTCCGGTACCAGTCGACGGCCAGGGGCAGGAGGGTGACGCCGGTGAGGGCGGCACAGACCACCAGAAGGGTGCGGGCGGTCACGATGGCGTCGCGGGTGCCGGAGCCGGCGCGCCGGCCCCGCGGCCGGTCAGTCCTTGCCGCACTTCTCGGCCACCTGCTGCAGCCCGACCAGCAGAGCGTCTCCGGCCTGGCCGCCGTCGCCGGTCATGCGTTGGGCGATGACCAGCTTCATGGCGTCCAGGTGCAGGCGGACCACCTCGTGGTCCTCGGGTCCCGCGGCCTCCAGCTTTTCCAGGTAGCGGCACAACAGGGTGCCGATGGCGGTCATCAGGGTGTAGCCGAAGCTGCCCCCCTGGCCCTTCATGTCGTGGCAGATGTGGTAGACCCGGTCGATGTTGGCTTTGGCGTCGCCGCTGCCCGCGGCCAGCGACGCGAAGGCCTCCTCCAGCTTGACCAGGTCGTCCTCCGCCCACTTGAGGTAGTCGTCGGCCATCTCGGCGATGACCGCTTCCGCCCTCTCCAGGGTCTTCAGGTCGACGGCCCCCGGCCCGCCGGTGCCCACCTTGCTGCGCAACGTATTGGGCGGGTTGATGATCTGCAGGTCGTTGTCGTCGTTCATCGCTCCGTCTCCGCGGGTCCGGGGCGGCCCACCGCCGCATCCGATACCCCGCCGGGTCGATGCGTCCACGGCCGAACCCTAAAGGGATCGGCGGCGCCGACGCAAGGCGAAAGGACCTGTCTCATACCGCCCCGCCAATGAAATGCCCCTCCGGGTCATTTCATGCGAAGGCGGTGGCGCTCAAGCGCCGCGCGGGCTTTCCGGCGCGCGACGAGAGCGCTTCGCGAGTCGGTTCAAAGGCGCGCCGGCATCACCCTTCGGTTGCTTCGAGGGCGCCCAGGGCGGCCAGCACCTCGCGCACCTCGGCCCGGCCGTCGGCGGTCAAGGCGGGCTGGGGGGGCAGGGGGTCGCCGACCGGGTAGCCCTGCAACTGGAGTCCGCCCTTGACGCAGGCGGCCAGCGAGTACTTGGCGAACACCTGATTGATGCGCCACAGGTCGCGCTGCAGGGCCATGGCCTCGTCCCACCGCCCGGCCGCCGCCAGGTCGTAGAGGGCCACGCTCTGCTCGGGGACCAGGCAGGCCGGGCCCGCCATCCAGCCGAGGCCGCCGATCATCATCACGCACACCGGGATGTGCGAGGACGCCGCGAACACCCCCAGCCGGTCGCCCACCGCCCCGATGATGGAGAGCAGGCGCCCGGTGTTGGTGGAGGCGTCCTTGAGGTAGGCGATGTTGGGCACATCGGCCAGCCGGCGGATGGCCGGCAGGGTCAGGTCGGAGCGCTGGAACGTGGGGTTGGTGTAGAGGACCACCGGGCAGGCGACGGACTCGGCGATGGCGGTGAAATACGCGACGACACCGTCGTCGGGCACCGGGAAGTACGCCTCCAGGACGGCCAGGATGCCGTCGGCGCCAAGGGCCTCGAAGGCGCGGGCCTGGCGCACCGCGTCGGCGGTGGTGGTCGCCGCCACCCCGGGCACCACCGGCACCCGTCCCGCCGCCGCTTCCAGGGTCACGGCGACGATGCGCTGGCGCTGCTCCCAGCTCAGGTAGGCGAACTCGCCGGTGCTGCCCAGCGGCGTGAGGCCGTGGACCCCGGCGGCGACCAGGCGCTCCACCAGCCGGGCCAAGACATCGTCGAGGACGCGCCCGTCGTCGCCGATGGGCGAGACCAGGTAGGGGAAGACCCCGTGAAAGGCGGTGTCGGTCATCTACAGCAGTCCCAGTTCCTTCAGTTCGCTGGCCATCTCCGGCGGCAGGTCGCCGAGGCCGTCGCCGGCGGCGGCCAGGTCCGCCGGGGCGGCCGACCCCTCCAGGTATCGCCACCCCTGGAACGCCTTGCACGGCCGCGGCGCCACCGGCACCAGGCGCGGATCGAGGACCAGGGCGCAGGCCGGCCGGCCGTCCGCTCGGTTGCCCGGCTCCACGGCGATCACCGCCTGGCGCACCCGGATGGTGCCGCGGATGACCCAGTAGAGCGACCCGCCGTCGACGAGCTCGACCGAGCGCCGCGGGGTGTTGCGGGTCACGTGCTGGAGCCGGCCGGCGTGGCGCAGGCGCCGTTCCTGGACCGCGGCCAGGTGGCCCACGTCCTCGATGCCCACGGCCAGCTTGATCAGATGGACGGTCATGCGGAGCCCCCCGCCATGGCCCGTGCCACCCGGGACTCGGGCCCCCGTCCGAGGGCGTCGCAGATGAACCGCCCGGCCTCGACCACGCGTCCCAGGTCGACGCCGGTGCCGATGTCGAGCCCGTCCAGCATGTAGAGTACGTCCTCGGTGGCCACGTTGCCCGAGGCGCCACGGGCGTAGGGGCAGCCGCCGAGGCCGGCCACCGAGGTGTCGATGACGGCGATGCCGGCCTCCATGACCGCCAGGATGTTGGCCAGGGCCTGGCCGTAGGTGTCGTGGAAGTGGGCCGCCAGCCGATCCACCGGCACCTCCTCGGCCACCGCCTCGACCATGCCCCGGGCCCGGCCCGGCGTGCCCACCCCGATGGTGTCGCCGAGCGAGATCTCCGCGCACCCAATCTCGGCCAGGCGCCGGGCGACGGTGGCCACCGCCTGCGGCGTGATTTCGCCCTCGTAGGGGCAGCCGAGGACACAGGACACGTAGCCCCGCACCGGTACGCCGCGGTCGGCGGCGGCCCGGCACACGGGGGCGAAGCGGTCCAGGCTGTCGGCGATGGAGCAGTTGATGTTGCGCTGGCAGAAGGCCTCGGAGGCGGCGGTGAACACGGCCACCTCGTCGGCGCCGGCGGCCATCGCCGCGTCGAAGCCTTTCATGTTGGGCACCAGCACCGGATAGCGGGTCCCCGGCCGGCGCGACAGGCCGGACAGCACGGCGGCGCTGTCAGCCATCTGCGGCACCCAGCGGGCGGACACGAAGCTGCCCGCCTCGACCACCGGCAGCCCGGCCGCGGCGAGCCGGTCGACGAGCGCGATGCGGGTGGCCACGTCCACCGGCCGGGGCTCGTTCTGGAGGCCGTCGCGGGGGCCGACCTCGACCAGCGTGACGCGGGAGGGCAGGGGCATGGGCGGGTCCTCTCCCGGTGCCGGGGCGGCCGGCGGCGCTCACGCCGACCGGCTGTCGGCGCGCTCCCGGGCGGCGTAGGTGTATGGCGTCTTCCGCCGTTCCGGTCCTTCCAGGGGCAACTGGCGCCGCCGCCGGTCGGGGCCGAAGAAGGTGGCGGTGCGGATGAACGAGCGCGGGTTCTCGATGACGCTGCGGATGCGGTAGTAGACCAGCTTGGCCGATACCGGCTTGGCCAGGAATTCCGTGATGCCGGCATCGCGGGCGGCGACGATGCTTTTCACCTCGGCATAGGCCGACACCATGATGATGGGAACGAAGGGGCTGATGTCCCCCTGCCCGCCCCGGATCATGCGGGTGAACTCAACCCCGTTCATGGGTTCCATCAGGTAGTCGAGGATGATGAGGTCGGGCTCGAAGCCCTTGCGATGCATGACCTCCACGGCCGCCATGCCGTCGCTGGCTTCGGCGATCTGCTGAATCCCCAGCGCCCGGGCGATGGTGAACAGGATCCGCCGCATCGGATGGCAGTCGTCGACGATCAGGATGCTGAGGCTGGTCAGGTCGTAGTCGGCCATGGCGCGGAAGGAAAGCTCGCGCCGATGCCGGCGCGCGGAACAGGATCGACGGTTGCGGGCAAAGTGCCAATCAATACACCGAAACGTGTCATCGTTCCAACTCCCTCGGCGGGGGAAAAACGCTCGAAATCCGTTGAACCGGCGCTCCGGCTCGGTCAATTTGGGCGCTTGTTTCCACAGGGAGCCCAGGCCATGACCATCCGCGCCAATTCCGTCGCCGCCCGGGACGTCGCCAGCTACCTGCATCCCTACACCAACCTGTCGGCGCACCGGGACCGGGGGCCGCTGGTCATCACCCGCGGCGAGGGGGTGCGGGTGTTCGACGAGGCGGGCCGCGGCTACATCGAGGGCCTGGCCGGCTTGTGGTGCACGGCCCTGGGCTTCGACGAGCCGCGCCTGATCGAGGCGGCGGAGCGGCAGATGCGGCGGCTGCCCTTCTATCACGGCTTCGGCGGCAAGGTGCCGGACGTGGGCGTCGACCTGGCCGAGGCCCTCATCGACCTGGCCCCTGTGCCCATGTCGAAGGTGCTGTTCGCCAACTCGGGCTCCGAGGCCAACGACACCGCCATAAAATTGATATGGTACTTCAATAACTCCGTTGGACGCCCTGAAAAGAAAAAGATTATTTCCCGGGAGAAGGCCTACCACGGGGTCACGGTGGCGAGCGCCAGCCTGACCGGGCTGGCCAACAATCACCGGGATTTCGACCTGCCCATCGCCCGCATCGTGCATACCGGCTGCCCCCACCACTACCGGTTCGCCGAGCCCGGCGAGAGCGAGGAGGACTATGCCAGCCGCTGCGCGGACGCCTTGGAAGACCTGATCCTGGCCGAGGGGCCGGACACGGTGGCCGCCTTCTTCGCCGAGCCGGTCATGGGGGCGGGGGGCGTCATCCCGCCGCCGGCCACCTACTTCGACAAGGTGCAGGCGGTGCTGGCCCGCCACGACGTGCTGCTGGTGGCGGACGAGGTCATCTGCGGCTTCGGCCGCACCGGCAACACCTGGGGCAGCGAGACCTTCGGGCTCAGGCCCGACATGATGACCACGGCCAAGGCCCTGTCGTCGGCCTACATGCCCATCTCCGCCCTGATGGTGGCGGAGCCCGTCTATGCGGCCATGGTCCGCGAAAGCGAGAAGATCGGCATCTTCGGGCACGGCTTCACCTACGGCGGCCATCCGGTGGCGGCCGCGGTGGCCCTGGAGGCGCTGGCCATCTACCAGGAGCGGGACCTGCCGGGCCGGGTCCGGACCATGGCGCCACGCCTGCACGAGGGGCTCGGCCGCTTCGCCGACCACCCGCTGGTCGGCGAGGTGCGCGGCGTCGGGCTGCTGGCCGCCGTCGAGCTGGTGCGCGACAAGGCGACCCGCGAGCCCTTCGCCGTGACCGACGGCGTCGGACCCTACTGCGCCGAGCGTGCCCTCGCCCACGGCCTGATCACCCGGGCCATGGGCGACGCCATCGCCTTCGCCCCGCCCCTGGTCATCACGGACGACGAGATCGACGAGATGGTCGACTGCTTCGGACGGGCCCTGGACGACACCACCACGTGGGCGGCCGGGCAGGGCCTGATCTGACGGCGTGGTCGCGACCGTCTGCCCGAAGGACCCATCGAGCCCGTTCGGCCCGGCGGCGCGGTAGCGGGGCTCCGGTTTGACGACGGTCAACGGCATCGGTTGTTGACTGCGGTAGTCTGGTTTGACGCGCCGCCCGGTCGAACGGCCCGACAGCGGGCGAAACCGCGCCGCGCGGCGCGCGCGACGGATTGTTGGCGGCGCCAACAACGCGGTTGCGGCGGCGCGACCGGATACATTACGGTACCCGGATATACCGCCGGGACCGATGGGGAGCGGTCGCGGCCCCCTGGGAAAAACCAAAGAGGACGGGGCATGGACTACGAACGGTTTTTTGCCGACCGCATCGGCACCCTCAAGTCCGAGGGCCGCTATCGGATCTTCGCCG